>JBKHHV010000239.1:0-6041 GCA_046539005.1 Phycisphaerae bacterium | reverse complement strand
TTGCATTGACACGGTTCGGTTGCGGAAGAGGATACCTCAGGGCTTCTCGATGGTGGCGGCGGGGAGGGTGACGCTGAATGTCGTGCCTTCGTCGACCACGCTGTGGACATTGATCTTGCCGGCCATCTCTTCGATGATCTCGCGGCAGATCGCCAGCCCCAACCCATGCCCGCGGGTTTCGCCTTCCTCGGACTGGCGGGTGGTGTAGAAGGGCTCGAAGATCAACTGCAGATTCTCGGGGGGAATGCCCACGCCGGTGTCGCTGACCTGGACCTTCAGGTACGTGTGGTCGCCGCGGGCGGACACCGAAATGCGGCGAACGCCCGGCTTGGGCAGCACGGCCGCCCGGGCGTTTATGAGGAGGTTCAGCAGGATCTGCTGCAGTTCGATGCGATTGGTGAGGATGATCAGCGTTTCCGGCACGTCCACATGCAGTTCGATGCGGTCCTTCTTGGGTTCGCGGGCCATCGCTTCGAGCGTTTCGGTGACCAGTTCGTTCACGCAGACGAACTCGGGCCCGTCGCCCTCGCCGCGTGTCATGCCCAGCAGGGCCCGACAGATGGACGTGGCCCGCAGGCCGCCGTCGGCGGCGCGCGAAATGGCCTTCTCGGTCAGGGTGGGGTTGCTGCGGGCCATCTGCGCGTAGTTGATAATGGGCGTGAGGATGTTGTTGAACTCGTGGGCGACCATCGCCATCATGGTCCCGACGGTCGCGAGGCGCTGCGAGCGACGAAGCTGCTCCCTCAGCGCTTCGTTCTCCGCGATCAACTTCCTCAGTTCCGGCTGTGGGGTGGTGGCAGCCGAGTCCTTAGCATCTGGCATTCCGCGTGCCCTCTTGAATGGCAAGCCAGCTCCAGTTAATACACACACTTGAGATGTGAAACCGATCCGTGTCAGTATAGTTCATCGGTAGCTGACGCGTGGAACTTGAGTTTCCCGGGACGGAATATGGACTCCTACCAAACCATCGCCGAGTTGGTGGAACTCGCGGCCGAGCTGGGAGTTGAGGTCAGAAGGGCCCCTGCGGGTGACCCGACCAGCCACCCCGGCGGAGCGCTGGTTAAGCTCAAGGGGCGCGAGGTCCTCTTCCTGGAACCCGCTGCCGGCGTCGCCGACCAGCTCGCCGTCCTGGCTGCGACGCTTAAGGGCCGACCCGAGCTGGAAGACCGGTACCTCAAGCCCAGCCTTCGAGAGGCGATCGAGAACGAGAGCATCTGACCCATCCATTGCTTAAGAGAATCTTGCGAACCGTCGCAAGCCCCGGAGCCCTGCCTGAATCATGAACATCATCGGACACGGAATCGACCTGGTCGACTGCAACCGCATCCGCGAGGCCATCGACAAACACGGACAGCATTTTCTCGACCGGGTCTTCACGTCGGCCGAGCAGGAGTACTGCCTCGGACGCAAACGCGAAATCGAGCATCTCGCCGGGCGGTTCGCCGCCAAGGAGGCTGTCCTGAAGGTTCTGGGCACCGGCTGGCAGAACGGGATCGCCTGGACCGACATCGAGGTGGTCAACCGCTCCTCGGGTCAGCCGATCGTCAACCTGCGAGGGCGTTGCCGGCAGATTGCCGACCAGCAGGGCATCTCGTCTCTTCTGGTGTCGATCAGTCACATCGACACGCACGCGATGGCCTCGGCGATCGCGCAGAAGGAGTCTACCGGCGGGGCGCTTGGCATCGGCGACTGACCGCCTGCCGGATCGGCGAACGGTCGCGGCCAGGCCTGCCGCGGGGCACTCGGCGGCTCCGCATCCTGAATTCTGTTGATGGTTTGTGCGCGGGCGGGGGTTTTCATCCGATCTTCTGACCGGTATAGTCTCGCCCGAACAGAAAATGAGTAACGCCAGCCCGACCATCTTCCTCTCGGCCGCCGAAGCCAGCGGCGACGAGCACGCCGCCCACCTCATTCGGGCGCTTCGCGACCACTTGCCCAATGCCCGTTTCGTCGGCGTGGCGGGCGAGAAAATGGCCGAAGCCGGCTGCGAAGCCCTCGCTGACCTCACCACCTCGGCCGAGATGCTCACCGGGCCGCTGCTGCGGATCGGGTACTGGATCAAGACGGTCAGGCGCATCCAGCGGCAGATTGCCGAGATCGCCCCGGATGTCCACATCCCGGTCGATTCGCCCGCGCTGAACTGGCACCTCGCGTCGGCTGCCAGGCAAGCAGGGGCAAAGGTCTTCTATTACATAGCCCCCCAGGTGTGGGCGTGGGCTCCCTGGCGGGTCAAGAAGCTCGCCCGCCTGACCGACCACGTGGGCTGCATTCTCCCCTTCGAGCAGGATTTCCTCCGCCAGCGGGGCGTGAAGGCGACCTTCGTAGGCAACCCGCTTTTCGACGCCCTTCCGCCGCGGCCGAACCCGTTGCCTGACCTGACCGAGCCCTGGTACGAGGGCACCTGGCAGGTGGCATTGGCCCCGGGCAGCCGCAAGAGCGAGATCCGCGGGCACGCCAGGCCGTTGCTGGCGGTGTCTCATGCGATCATGCGTCGCTGGTCGCACGCCCGCTGCACGTTCACTGCCCGGACGGCCGAGGACGCCGATCTGATCCGCAAGTACTGCGGTACCGACCAGGTCGAAATCGAAATCGGCCGCACGCGGGAGATGCTCGCCCAGTCCCACTTCGCGGTGGCCTGCAGCGGCACGGTAACCCTCCAGGCGGCCCATTTCGGGGTTCCGGCGGTGGTATTCTATCGCACTGGGTGGCTTCTGGGGCTGCTGCACCGCACGCTGGGACGGTTTCCCAAGCTGGTCCGCACACGGTACCTCTCGCTGGTGAACATCCTCGCCGGGCGACGTGTCGTGCCTGAACTCATGCCGTGGCGGGGGAACGTGCGCCATCTGACCGACGTCGTCCTGGAAGTGATGGACGACCTGGGATACCTGTTCGAGATGCGGCGCGAGATGCTGCGCGTGGTCGCCCCTCTGCGCGTGCCCGAACCGGGCTCCGCCTCCGACAATGCGGCCCGGCTGGTCGCGCAGATCGTTCGCGGCGAAGACCCACAACTCCCGCCCGGGCGATCTCCGCTGGCGTAACGCCTACGAAACGCGGGAGCCGGCCGGCACCTCGGCCTGGGGCCCCAGCGGGACGACGTTGTCGGGCAGTTCGTTTCCGCTGCTCATGTCGCTGGCAGCCAGCAGCATGCCCTGAGACTCCAGGCCCCGCATCTTGCGCGGCGCGAGGTTCGCGACCACCACGATCTGTTTGCCCACCAGGCTCGCCGGGTCTACCCATGCCTTGAGCCCGGCGATGATCTGCCGCTGCTCGTCGCCCAGGTCCACCTTCAGCACGATCAAGCGATCTGCGTTGGGATGATCGCCGGCCTCGGTCACGGTGCCCACCCGAAGGTCGAGCTTGGCGAAGTCGTCGTATTCGATTACCGGCTTGGCGTCGGCGTTGTCGCTCATGGAAGTCTCCTTCGGTTTCTCGTCGTTCGCGGCAGGGGAGTGTAGCGACTTTCCTTCGAGCGGGCAAGCGGCGAGGCTGGCGATGCCGAGGCGGGCACGCTAGAATACCGCGCAGAGCCCACGGTTCGGCCAGCCACGGAAAGGGACGCCATGAACGACGTGTATCCGCTGCGGTTTCAGCCTATCTACAAACCGAAAATCTGGGGAGGCCGGAATCTCGAACGCCTCTTCGATCGCGGACTGCCCGCCGGCGAGCAGATCGGCGAGAGTTGGGAACTGGCCGACCTCAAGGAGGGCGTCAGCATCGTCCTCAACGGGCCCGAAGCCGGCGTCACCCTCACCGAACTGACCGCGCGATGGGGCAGCGACCTTCTTGGGGCGGCCGATCCGATGCCCGACGGGCGCTTCCCGCTGTTGCTGAAACTGCTGGACGCAAACGGCATCCTCTCCCTGCAGGTGCACCCCGACGAGAAGGCCGTCGAGGAAATCGGCGAGGACGCCGCACTCAAGACCGAGTGCTGGTACTACGTCGAGTCCCGCAAGGGCTATATCTACAAGGGGGTCCGCGAAGGCGTGAGCCCCGACCAGTTCCGAACCGCCGTCCAGGAAGACCACGCCGAAGACGTCGTGCGCCGCAAAGACGTCCAAACCGGCGGGTTTGACTATCTCCCGGCCGGTACGGTTCATGCCCTGGGTCCGGGTCTGGTCGTCGCCGAGGTCCAGACCCCCTCCGACACCACTTACCGTGTTACCGACTGGGGCCGCGGGCGGGAAATCCATCTCGAGCGGTCCATGCAATGTATCCGCTTCGACCTCACCGGCGACCGGGCCCCCGGCGCCGAAGGCGACACGCTGCTGGTGACCGACTACTTCACCGTTGCCAAGCGAACGGCCGCCGCCGACGAGCCGGCCCAGCTTCCCCAGGGCGTGTGCACGGCAGTGATGGTTCTTGACGGGTTCGGGCCCATGCACGTGGGGCACAACAGCGATACCGAGCCCCGCGTCCCCATCCGCGCCGGGGATACCGTCCTGCTGCCCGCTACACTGGAAGCGCCGGTGTTCAATTCCGAATCCGAGGTCTCGTGGCTGGAAGTCACGCTGCCGAACAAGTAAGCTCTCCGACCCTATGGGTAAACTACGCATTCAGAAATACCTCGCCGAGGCCGGCGTGGCCTCGCGGCGCGCCGCCGAGGAAATGGTCACCGAAGGCCGCGTGGAAGTGAACGGCAAGATCCTCGTCGACCTGCCGATCTTCGTGGCCCCCGATGCCGACGAGGTGATCGTGGACGGCAAACCCGTCCGTCCTTCCGACGCGAAGGCAGGGCGGATGTACTTCCTGCTCAACAAACCCCGCGGCGTCGTCTGCACACAGAGCGACCCGCAAGGGCGGCCGCGTGCGGTCGACCTCATCCCGTCGCTGCCGTCGCGGGTCTACTGCGTGGGACGCCTCGACCTCGACAGCACCGGGCTGATCGTGCTGACCAACGATGGCGACCTGACCGAGTACCTCACTCACCCCCGCCACCAGGTCACCAAGACCTACGTGGTGGAGATCCCATCCCGCGTGGAAGGCGATGCGATTAACGTCATCAAGAAGGGCATCTACCTCGATGGCAAGAAGACCCAGCGGTCGGCCGTCAAGGTGCTGAAGCGCGACCGCAACCGGACGTTGATGGAGATCCGGCTGACCGAGGGTCGCAACCGCGAAATCCGCCGCATGCTGGCGCGGGTGGGTTACAAAGTCCGCCGCCTGCACCGCAAGGCCATCGGGCCGATCACCGACCGCGGCGTGAAGATCGGCAACTACCGCCCGCTTCGTCCCGCCGAAGTCGAAGCGCTGCGGTCGGCGGGGCAGGACAAACCTGCCAAACAGCGGTCGGCCGGACCGAAAGGCGGACCGCGAAAGAAGAAGTCGAGCAAGCCGAAGAAGAACCCCAGACAGGGAGGCAGACATGGCTGAGCACAAGTTCCTTGCGCTGGACCTGGGAGCCGAGAGCGGCCGCGGGATTGTGGTAACGCTGCGCGACCACAAGGTGGACATGGAAGAGATTCACCGTTGGCCGAATCGGCCGGTGCGGATCGCCGGCACGATGCACTGGGATGTCCCGTTCCTCCTGCGTGAGATGCAGGAAGCCATGAAGATCGTCGCTGAGCGCAGCACGAAGCTTTCGGGCATCAGCGTGGATACCTGGGGCGTCGACTTCGGACTGCTGGACAGGGACGGCCGCCTGCTGGGCAACCCCGTACACTACCGCGACGGGCGAACCGAAGGCATCCACGACTACTCCGACCCGATCATGTCCCAGCAGGAAATCTACGAGTTGACCGCCTACGAGCCCTGGCCGATCGCGTCGCTGTTCCAGTTGCTCTCGATGCAGCGGGACGGCTCGCCGTTGCTGGAGATCGCCGAGGGTTTCCTGAACATGCCGGACCTGTTTCAGTACTTCCTGACCGGCCTGCGCCGAAGCGAGAAGTCCATCGCCAATACGTCCAATCTCATGGGCACCAACGGCAAGTGGTGTCAGCCGATCATTGAGCGCTTCAAACTGTCGCCGAAGATGTTCGCCGAGTTGATCGAGCCGGCCACCGTGCTGGGGCCGCTGTCGCCCGAGATGCAGGAAATCACCGGCC
>JBKHHV010000238.1:0-6051 GCA_046539005.1 Phycisphaerae bacterium | reverse complement strand
ATAAATACCCCGGAATTCCGCAAAAGAGGCCTGTTGAAGCACGCTGAATCCGGTATACTCTACACGACGGTTGGCAGCCGTGTTCTCAGGCGGTTGTCCACACGACGGGAGATGTTATGATCCGAGTGCTTGCAGCGACATGGCTGCTCGGTCTTCTTGCATCCATATGCCCGGCGGATCTGCTGGTGCTGACGGACGGGAGGACCTTTACGGGGAAGGTCGCCGAAGACGGCGAGACGGTATCCATCCGGGTCCCCTACGGCACTCTTCGTTTCTCCCGATCCGAGGTCGCCCGCATCGAGCGGCAGAAGACGCCCGCCGAGAACCTCGACAGCACCCTCGCCCAGATCAAGAAGAACAACATCGCCGCGCTTCTGGAAGCGGCCGAGTACGCCGGCAAGAACGGGCTGAAGAATCGGGCCGCCGAGATCTACCAGCAGGTGCTGCAACTGGCACCCGACAACTCCCAGGCCCGTTCGGCGCTGGGCTTTGCGCGGATCGACGAGAAGTGGGTTCCGCTGGCGAAGGGGCTGGAGATCGCCCGCAGCAAGCTCACCGCCGACAAGTCCGCCCTGCTGCTGAAGGACGTGATTCCCGCCCTGGAACTGGGCGCCCACACCGACGAGCAGAAGGCGGCCGTGGCGGAAATCAAGGGCACCGCCCTGCTGCGGGAAGGCGAGTTCGCCGACGCTCGGGAGGTGTTCACCACCGGGGCGAAGATCGCCTCCGGAGCCCGGGCGTACCGACTTGCGGCCTTCGCCGGGATCCTCGCCGAGAATGACGACGGCATGTACGTGCTCAGCGAGCCGTTCCCTGCCTCTTCGACCCTGCTGGCCGACGACGACCGCAAGACCGTCCCGGCCGGTCCTGCTTCGCTGAAGCGGGAGAAAGTGCTCGCCGCTGCCCTGCGCGACGCGGCCAAGAAGCACGTGGACGCCGGGGCCGAACACATGGCCGCCGCCCGCCGCACCGAGAAGACCGACCCCGAGGCGGCCAAACCCAGGTACAGGAAGGCGGACGAGCAGTTCGACATCGCCGACGCCCTCGTGCCGGACATCTCGCGGACCTACCGGGTGGAGATCGCCCGGCGGCAGATCAAGAGCCTCCGCAACGACATCGACCTCGACGCCCAGGCGTTCGACGAACTGAAGAAGAAACTCGGCGAGAAGTCGATGACCGCCAAGGCGTATCGAACTGTTGTCTTGAAGCTTGTGCACCGTTTGAATAACATCCGGGACGGTCTCAAGGAGATCGTGGCCGTGGCCACGCCGTATGAACGGGACCTGGTGCTGGAGATCAAATGGGCCCAGGCGGACATGAAGAAGACCGATCAGTTGCGGATCGTGCTCATGGAGGAGCTCAAGGATGACTGAGCGGCGAGGGATACTACTGGCGATCGGATGCGTCGCGGCCGTCGTGGCCGTGGGCGCGGGGATCCGCGCTGCCGATCAGGCGTCCTCCAGCGAGGGCGACCTGCAGGCGGCCCTGTCGAATCTCGCCGAGGGGAACCTCCGCCAGGCCGAGCTGCAGGCCTCGGTGCTGGCGACCGACCAGAACAACCCCAACGAGCGGGCGTGGCTGGTGGTCGCGGCCGCACGTCAACAGCGCGGCAAGCACACCTCCGCCACCCGCGCGTACCAGCTTTTCCTCTCCTCCTGCGATACCCCGTCCCTGCGCAGCTACGTGCAGAAGCAGATCGAGGCATGCCGCCAGGCCGATCGCCCACCCAAGCCGCTGATCGCCCCGTCTCGCCGGCTGACCCGCAAGGACCTTGACGAACTGGCCGTCGTGGACGACCAGACCCACGTGGAGTCCACCGAGCATTTCGTGGTCCGCGCCAGGAACGCCAAGCTGGCACGGCTGGTGGCGGGCGAGGCCGAGCAGGCACTCCAGCGAATCTGCGGGAGCATTCTGCCCGGCCAGGAGTATGCCCACAGCGTGGACATCCACGTCTGGGAGGACCGCGAGGCTTTCCTTGAAAACGCCACCGACGCCATGGAATGGGCGGGCGGGAGTTTCTCGGTCGACTCCAAGGACGGGGGCATCACCCGTCGGATCGACCTGACCCAGCTCAACAAGGACGGCACGTTCGCCGTGGTCATGCTGGACCGCGTGCTGCCCCACGAGATGTGCCACCTGGTAATGCACGAGTACTTCGGCGACGCCCGCAGCCCGCTGTTCCTCAACGAGGGGCTGGCGATGCTTGCCGAGTCGGAGGTGGACAACAACCGGGTCCTCCTGGCCGGGGTCGCCCTGGCGGGCAAGGGCAAGATGCCGCTGCAGCAACTGCTGACCAGCCGCCGCGGAGACATCATTGAAAAGCCCTCGGTCTTCTACGCCGAGGCCTTCAGCCTTACCGAGTACCTCCACAGCACGCTGACGCCCAGGCAGTTCAAGGCCGTCCTGCACCACATCAAGCACGGCAGCACGGTCGCCGAGGCGATCCAGCGGGCGCTGTACCTGGTTCCCAGCGAGGAGTTCCTCTCCGAGTTGGCCGGCTCCTGGGAAGAATACGCGATCTCCCAGGCCCAACTCATCCAGGCGATGGCCGCCAAGTAGCCGCCGACAGCCTCCTGCCCCGTCGGCCGAAGCACCAGCCCTTGTTCTCTCCTGTCTACCCCTCCGTCGACAGGCTCACACCGTCGATAACCGCATACGGCATACGGAGGGTCGGCTCGGTATCGCTGCTGAGCTTGACCCCCGAGGCGAGCAGTTCGTAGACGTTCCCGGCGATCATGGTGTTCTTCACGCGGCCGACGATCTCGCCGTTACGGATCCGGAAGCCAACGCCGACGTTGCAGGAGAAGTCGCCGTTGATGAGGTTCCCCTGGCCAAAGCCCATCAGGTAGCTGACGTACACCCCGTCGTCGATGTCGGCGATCAACTCGTCGCTGGGCGTCTGCCCGGGCGTGACCGCCAGCGAGTAGGGGCGGCAGCCGTTGTGACCGGTAGGCTCGGCGCCCGCCAGACCGGCCGAGTCCAGGTCGTACAGGAAGTGACGCAGCACGCCCTTCTCTACCAGCGGCATGGTCCGTGTGGGAACGCCCTCGTTGCTCATCGGGCTGGAACCGGGGGCATACGGACAATGCGGATCGTCGCTGACGGTGATCCCCTCGTCGAAAATCCGCTCGCCGATGCGATCTGCCAGCGGGCTCTGTCCACGTGCGACCGCCCGGCCGTTGACGCCCATCACCAGCGCGCCGAGCAACTGACTGAAGACTCGCGGGTTGAACACGGCCACGGCCTTGCCGCGCAGGGGCTCGGCAATGACACTGCCTCTGCGGACGTCGCGAACTGTACCGCTCGCGAGGTAAGCGGGGTCCAGCAGATCGGCCAGCTCGCCCCAAGAGCGAGATTCCCCGGCGAAGAGCATGTCGCCGTCGTCGCCGGTTTTCTGCACGTGGTTGCCCATCGACCAGGTGGTGCTCCGCATCGACTCGCACACCCCGCCGGAGGTAACGATGAGCTTCTCGTTCTCGCTGCGGCTTCCCGAGGCGCTGATGTGCAGGTCGGTGTCGAAGTCCTTGATCGCCGCGACCATCCGATCGCAGGAGTCGATGAGGTTCTCCCGCGTCAGGTCGGCGGTCTGCGCCGAGTGCATGGGCACCTCGATCGGTTCGCCCGCCGGCGGATACTCGCTGAAGTGCGCCTCGGAGCCCACCTTCGCCAGCGCCGAGGCCCGCTCGGTCAGTTCATCCAGCGCCGCCAGGTCGTTCCCGCCGGCCGACCCGCTGCGACCGTCGGCGATCACCGTCACCTCCAGCGAAAGACTCTGGGTGGTGGAGGCTTCCTTGAGCTTCCCGGCATCGTATTCGCAGCCCACCCGTTCGCTCTGGCGGAAGATGACCCGGGCGCCCGACGCGCCGTTTTTCCGGGCGGTCTCCACGGCCGCCAGCAGCCGGGACTTTGCCTGTTCGATCATGGAATTCTGCATGGGGGTCCTCGCTGGTCTTCGGGGGACTACTGCCCGCCCACGACCACGTCGCGGATGCGCAGGTGCGGCGAGCCGAACGTGACCGGCAGCGGGCTCTGCCCGCCCTTGCCGCACCCGCCGCCGGAGTTGATGATCCGCCCGTCATTGCCGAGCGCGTCGATGTGGTTCAGCGTCTGAAAGACGTTGCCGGTCAAAACGACGTCCCGCACCAGGTCGCCGACCTGGCCGTTCTCGATGCGGTACCCGTAGCCCGCCGAGAAGGTAAACATCTCCATCATCGTCTGCCCGCCGAAGGCGTTGCACGCGTAGATTCCGTCGTCGATTCCGGCAATCAGTGCCTCGAAGCTCTTGTCGCCGTTCTCGATGTAGGTATTGGTCATGCGGACGATGGGGGCGTGGTCCTTGTCGATCGCCCGGGCGTTGCCCGTGGGGCGGGCGCCCATCTTCGCGGCCGTCTCTCGCGAATGCAGGTGCCCGGCGAGCTTACCGTTGCGGATCAGGTAGGTCTTGCCGGTGGGGGTGCCCTCGTCGTCGTAGCGACGGGTGGCGATGGTTCCCTGCATGGAACTGTCGTCGACGATGTTGAGTTGCTCGACCCCCATGGTCCGTCCCAAGTGCATCAGTTCCCGCATCTTGGGGTTCTCGTAGAGGAAGTCGGCCTCGGAGAGGTGCCCGAACGCCTCGTGGCAGAACACGCCCGCCAGGCGCGGGTCGAGCACGACGGTGGTGGGCCCGCCGGGCGGCTTGGGGGCCTTGAGCAGGTTCGCGGCACGGCCGGCGACGGCATGCACCTTTTCGTCCAGCCCCGCCACGTCGTCGAAGCTGTCGGCGGAGGCGACCGAGTCGTGTGCCTGTTGGACGAGCGAGCCGTCCCGGGCGACAGCCACGAACGCCACCACGACCACCGGGCGGTCCTCGCGGTAGTACGCCCCGTCGCTGGAGGCGAAGTGCACGGTGCGGAACCGTTCGGCATACTGGACGATGCTGGTCTGGATGGCGTCGTGGGCCGACCGGATGATGTCGTTGTATCCGCGGGCGAGTGCGAGTTTGTCGTCCAGCGATACGCCGCGGAAGTCCCGCTGCATGCGGGCGACCCGCTCGTCGCTGTCGGGGGCGTCGTTGGGGGCCAGTCTGGTGGTCTCCCTGCCGACCAGGCGTGCGCCCTGGCAGGCGGCTTTCACCTGCGTTTCCATCGCGTCCAGCGAGTCGAAGGTGGCGGTCCCCCACCCCCCTTTGACACACGCCCGCACGATTCCTCCCCGCGTCTTGCGGGAGTCGGCCGAGTCGAGTTCGTCACCGCGGTAGACGATCTGCGTTCCGTCGGATTCCTCGAACCGCACTTCGCAGTAGTCGGCGTCGGCGAGCTTGAGAGCTTCGTGGAGTCGGTCTTTCATCTGCGTCCTCCTGAACGGAACGTGCAGGATACAATGCCCCACCGGCGCCGACAAGCGGGGCAAACAGGATTTTCGGCTTGCCGCCCGAGGTCGGTCGGCCGATAATTCCTTCACAGGAAATGAGGAACGCCATGATCCGCATTCGACGCAACCTACGCCTGCCGCTAACCACGGGGCGACCGGTGCGCTGATTGCGGAACCAGCGGAACTGCAGTATCCTCTGACCCCGCGGTCGGCCATCGGGCGCCCCGGGGTTTTTTGATGCCCCGACCGAAGCCAGAGGCGACTTCCAGACGCGACCCGCGGGCTTTCCGCCGGTCTTCATACACAGGAACATCCACATGCCGAGAAACTACGACTTCAGGACCATCGAACCCAAGTGGCAGGCCTACTGGGCCGAGAACCGGACCTTCCGGCAGCCCAACCCGGGCGAGGAGGGCTTCGCCAAGAAGCCCAAGTTCTACGTGCTGGACATGTTCCCCTACCCCTCCGGGGCGGGGCTGCACGTGGGACACCCCGAGGGCTACACCGCCACCGACATCGTCGCCCGCTTCAAGCGCATGCGCGACCACAACGTCCTGCACCCGATGGGGTACGACTCGTTCGGGCTCCCGGCCGAGCAGTACGCCGTGGAGCATGGCGTACATCCCCGGGTGACCACCGAGCAGAACATCGCCAACATCGAACGGCAGATCAAGATGTTCGGCTTCAGCTACGACTGGT
>JBKHHV010000237.1:0-6054 GCA_046539005.1 Phycisphaerae bacterium | reverse complement strand
TTCGTGAACCGGTACTGCCCCACCCCAATTGTGGTCCCGTGGAGCGGCAGCGACTTCTTTGGTCTGCACGAGTTACTCGCCCCCGCCGGAAGACTTGAGATTGCGAAGCAGAGCAAGACCCCCTCCTCCACCGAGGTGATCCGCTCATTTGCCGCCACCCGATCGGATCGGCTGGACCTCTACCGACGCACCATTGTGAAGACCATCTCGGTCATGGAGGCGATGGACCTGGTGAAGAAGGAGCAACTGAACGACAAGAAATTCAAGGCCGCCTTCATCGCCACCCTCCGATCATCACTGCCTGACCCGGCAGTGGGGTGGATCGACACCTGCGCTGTCCTGGACAGCGACAAGGCAGCCTTCAACTCCCTGATGGGCAGCGGCGGCGGTCAGCGTCTGGCCGAAGAAAGCAACGTGCCCTTCCTGGGGCGCATCCCGTTTGACCCGGCCGTGGTGATCTCCGGCGACGCCGGCTCGCCTTTTGTGCAGTCGGGCGAGCAAGGCCCCGCCGCCCGGGCATTTGCCGCAGCCGTCCAGCCGTTGCTGGACGATAACCAGGACAAACCCGGGCCTGCCGCCGAGGCAGCACTCAAGGAGAAGCAGACGATGAAAATTGCCATTCCGGTGGCGGAAGGCCGCCTTTGCATGCACTTCGGGCATTGTCAGCAGTTCGCGATTGTGGAAGCCGACGAGGCCGGCCGCGAGATCACCAACGTGGAGTTCCTGACGCCCCCGCCTCACGAGCCCGGCGTGTTGCCGCGATGGCTGCACGAGCAGGGCGCCGGCGTGATCATCGCCGGCGGCATGGGGCAGCGCGCCCAAGGGCTCTTCGCCGCCAACGGCATCACGGTCGTGGTCGGTGCCCCGGCCGACGCTCCCCAAGACGTGGCCGCCGCCTACCTTGCCGGCAGGCTGGAAACAGGACAGAATGTTTGCGACCACTGATCCACGACAGGACGTGCTGGAGCGGACCCGCCGCGACGCCCACCCGATGTGCGTCGTCTGCGGGCGAAGCAGCGACTGCGGGCTGGGGCTGCGGTTCCGCGTGCTGGGTGACGGCAGCGTCTCCGCCGACTTCCGGTGCAACTGCGACCACCAGGGGTACGAGGGCGTGCTGCACGGCGGGGTGATCTCCTCGTTGCTGGACGGGGCGATGACCAACTGCCTGTTCGCCAGCGGGGTGACTGCCGTCACCGCCGAACTGAAGGTGCGCTTCCGCCACCCGGTGGACCTAGACGAGCCGATGTCCGTCCGCGCGTGGCAAACCCGCTCGCAGTCGCCGCTGCACGTGCTCTCGGCCGAGATCGTCCAGGCCGGCCAAGTGCGGGCAACCGCGGCCGGGAAATTCATGGAAAGACCGCAGAGGTGAGTCTCTTCCAGGACCGGGTGACCGCGTCGCTGCTTTCCTCGCGCCGGCAATCCTGGGTTCTCCCGACCGCCCCAAAATCTTCTCAGTCGGATCAGGTCGCCTACACTTCAGAAAGCCGGTCGGGGAACTGGACTTCGTCGGCCCACAGGTCGGCTCCCCCGCCGGCATGGATTTGTTTTCTTAGCTGAGGAGAATCGATGGAATATCGAAGCCTGGGGCGAACCGGCGTCAAAGTCAGCTCCCTCTGCCTGGGATGCATGAACTTCGGCGACAGGACCGACGAGTCCGACTCGATGGACATCATCGACCGCGCGATCGAAGGGGGAATCAACTTCCTGGACACGGCCAACGCCTACGGCCGCGGGACCAGCGAGGAAATCGTCGGCAAGGCGCTGCAGCGGAACGGCAAGCGCGGGCGCGTTGTTCTGGCGACGAAGGTGCACGGCACGATGGACCCCGACGACCCCAACGGCAAGGGCAACCACCGCCGGCACATCATCGAGCAGTGCGAGGCATCACTGCGGCGGTTGCAGACCGACTGGATCGACCTCTACCAGATCCACCGTCCCTCGGCCGACACGCCACTGGACGAGACGCTGCGTGCCCTGGACGACCTGATCCGCGCCGGCAAGGTGCGGTACGTCGGCACCAGTACCTTCCCGGCCTGGCAGGTCATGGAGTCGCTGTGGATCGCCAAGGAACTCGGGCTCAACCGCTTCGTGAGCGAACAACCGCCGTATCACCCGCTGGAACGCCGCATCGAGCGTGAGTTGGTACCGCTGTGCCGGACCTACGGCATCGCGATCATCCCCTGGGCGCCCATCGCCGAGGGCTTCTTCAGCGGCAAGTATCGCCGCGACCAGGACGAACGCCCCCAAGGCCGTCTGAAGAAGAAGCACAAGTGGAACAACCGCCACTTCGTCCCGGCCGCGTTCGACGTGCTGGAGACGATGGAGAAGATTGCCGAGAAGCACGGCGTGCAGGTCGCCGAGGCGACGCTGGCGTGGAACGCCGGGCAGCCGGGCATCACCAGCCCCATCACCGGTCCCCGAACCATGGAGCAACTGGAGAGCAGCCTGCGGGCCGCCGAGGTGCAACTGGACGACGAGGACCGCGAGCAGGTCGACGCCGTCGCCGAGCCCGGTGACGCGATTACCCGCTACTACTCGCTGCCGAGCGATCCGGGCGTCCGCTGGGTCTGACACCCGCTGCAGCCGAGCGGGGCGTTCACGGCCGGGCCTGCCCCCCGGTCGGACCTCGAATCCTCACGGCCGCCCCTGACCGGCGTGACCATCGCATTTGACAGTCCTCCCGCCCGGGATATACTTGCGTCTCGGCCGGGGCGGCGTTGCTCCGGCGGTGCGCGGCGGTTCCGTCGCGTGTCGTACCTCCGCGTTTATTCGTATCCGGAGCTGTGATGCAGAACCGCAAACCCAATATTGTTGTGATGTACGCCGATGACCTCGGCTTCGGCGATCTGAACTGTTACGGTGCAAGCGGCATCCCCACCCCGAACCTCGACCGGCTCGCCGCGCGGGGCGTTCGGTTTACCAAGGCCTACGCCGCTGCCGCCACCTGCACGCCGTCCCGCTACAGCCTGCTGACCGGCTGCTACCCGTGGCGCAACGAGCGTGCGGCCATCCTGCCCGGCGACGCGCCGCTGATTATCGAACCCGGCAGCCCCACGGTGCCCTCCGTGCTCAAGCAGGCCGGGTACACCTCGGCCGTGGTAGGCAAGTGGCACCTCGGGCTGGGCGAGGGGGACATCGACTGGAACGGCGAAATCGACGGCACGCCCGTGGACGTCGGCTTCGATCGGTCGTTCATCATGGCCGCCACCAACGACCGCGTGCCGTGCGTGTACGTGGACGGCCGAAAGGTGCGCAACCTCGACCCGGACGACCCGATCAGCGTGACCTACGACGATGACGCCCCCCGGATGGACGGCGAACTGCCCGAAGGTCGACACCATCCCGAACTGCTGAAGATGAACTACAGTCACGGGCACGACAACAGCATCGTCAACGGTGTCAGCCGCATCGGACGAATGGCCGGCGGCAACGCCGCCCTGTGGGACGACGAGGAGATGGCCGAGGTCTTCCTCGCCGAGGCCAAGCGGTTCGTGTCCGACAACGCCGAGAAGCCGTTCTTCCTGTACTACGCGTTCCATCAGCCCCATGTGCCACGGATTCCCGGCAAGCGGTTCAAGGGCGCTACCGACCACGGCCCCCGGGGGGACGTGATCGTCGAGATGGACTGGTGCGTGGGACAGTTCCTGGACTTCCTGGAAGAACAGGGGCTCGCCGAGGACACGCTGGTGATTTTCAGCTCCGACAACGGCCCGGTACTGGACGACGGCTACGAAGACCAGGCCGTCGAACGCAACGGCGACCACCGCATGACCGGTCCGTTGCGGGGCTCGAAGTACAGCCTCTACGACGGCGGCACGCGCGTGCCCACCATCGCCGCCTGGCCGGGGCAGGTGCCCGAGGGCATCGAAAGCGACGCGCTGCTCTGCCAAGTGGACCTGATGGCGTGCTTTGCCAGGCTCGCCGGTATCGACCTGCCCGCCGACGCCGGGCCCGACAGCATCGAAACCCTCGATGCCTGGCTAGGTAAGGGCTCCGACGCCCGCGACGAACTCGTGGCGGAAGGTATCAGCGGAACGCGGCTGTTGCGGGAAGGCTCCTGGACCATGATCCCACCCCACGAAGGCCGATTCCGCGACGAGAACAAGGACGTCGAACTGGGCAAGATGTCCGTCCCGCAACTGTACGACCTGTCGCAGGACATCGGGCAGATCCGCAACCTCGCCGACGAGGACCCCCAGCGCGTTGCCCGGATGCAGGCACGGCTGGATTCCATCGCCGCGGCCGGAAGCACCCGCCCGGGTTACAGCCAAGGCTGACCCCCGCGACCGCGGAATCTGGCATCGCTGAGCAGGCCCCGTCGAACTCCCGGCGGGGCCTGTTGTTTGGGAAACCGGCAGAAAGACACGCCCGGTGGTCACTTCCCCTCCGGCTTCAGTACGCCGAGATCGGTCGGACGCGTGACCACCACCGCGCGGGAAGCCTCCCTGCCGTCGGGAGTCTTCCACTTGAGTTCCGCTCTGCCCGCACGGGGCAGGGCGAGGGTGGTCGGCTCGCCGGGTTTTAGTACGTGCACGCCCAGGAGCTTGGCGTTCTGCACCAAGCTCACCGTCATCGGCCCGCGGTGTGCCGGGGCCGCCGTGGTGAGCGCGAACCGGCGGGGACGGCTCGGCTCGGTCAGCAGGGCCCAGAGGTTGCCCTTCGGATCCACGCCCAGCATGTCGGGCGCCAGGTCGCCATCCAGGTCGGTTACCGTCGCGGCCTGCTGGCCTCGCGAAAGTGCCTCGTATCCGTCGTTGGACTCCTCGCTGCGGGTCAGCGAGATCGCGATGGCGAAACAGCCGAACCCGCGGGCGTAGAAAAGTCCCGCCCCGGCGTCGGGAGAGAAGATCGCCACGGTCTGTCGGCCGTCGCCGCGGAGATCGGTGGTGGTGGCAGCCGTCGCCGAGGCTGCGGTGCGTCCGGGCATGAACGCCGCCGCCAGTTCACCCGTCTCGTACATGGTCGCACGCCACGTCTTGTCGTGGCTCAGGAGCGTCGCTCCGCCCTTGCCCGCCACGAGGATGTCGAGGCCGCCGTCGCGATCGAAGTCGCCGCAGGTGACGGCCGCCGGAGCGGCCAGCACGTCCAGCCTGTGGGCGACGGGTTTGGCGAATCGTTTGGCGTCTCCGCTGCCGGCGTACATCAGCAGGCCCTTCTCGAACACGTGCAGCACGTCGGGTCGGCCGTCCTCGTTGAGGTCGACCACGACGGCCGGTCCGGCGGTTCCCAAGTTCCGGGTATCGGGCGCGCCGGGAAGCCCGCGAATCTCCAGCTTGTCACCGTTGGGCTCGGCGATCGCGATATCCCCGGACCGGGCGATCACCAGGGCATCGCCCAGGCTGCTCAGCGAGCGGCAGTCGCCCAGGTCCGTCCCGCCGGTCGGCTCGGCAAAGGTGCCGTCCTTCTGCCGCAGGATCAGCCGCAGCTTCGAGCCGTCCCAACTGGCGAGGTCACTCAGCCCGTCGGCGTTGAAGTCGCCGGCCGCCATGGCCCGCGACCGGCTCCCCAGCTTCAGCTTCGCGGTGACGTCCTGGGGGTAATCGCCCTTGGCAAGCCTGTACACCCGGTCGCCCCCGGATGACAGCACGATGATTCCGTCGGACGTCTGGAGTGTGCCGTGGGCTTTGCCGCCGAGGGTCGCCAGCTTCTTGCTGTCGCGCCAGGTCAGCCCGCAGTCGACCGGGAACTCGGCCGTGCGGTCGTTGAGCACGTATTCCACGGCCCGCACGAGCTGCCTGGCCGAGCCTGCCCAAGTGGTTTCCAGGTCGTCCGGGTCTTCCACGAGATCCCATCGGCCGTCGCCGGTGCGGATCAGCCCCATCCAGAGAGTCCCGACCTGGAGCGAGCCGACCACGTCGCCGTCCTCGTTCTCTTCCTTGCGGACGAACATCACCCCCACCGCCGAGGCGGCGCCGTCGAAGGCGGCCGCGATGTCGTCCTTCTCCAGCCTCGAGTGGCTGAAGTCCAGCACCAGCTTGCGGGGCGGCTTGCCCTCGGCGCCCTGGCCGGAGAGCACCTTCGCCACCTTGGCGTTCAGTTTGCCGTCCGCGGGCG
>JBKHHV010000236.1:0-6055 GCA_046539005.1 Phycisphaerae bacterium | reverse complement strand
GTTACTGCCTCCGATGGCTCGAAGGATCAATTCTCCCTCCCCGTGCAACTCCGGCGGGACGCCGGGCCTCGCAGCGGAGGGCACGTGTTCTACGAGATGTCCTTCACCCGCCGTGAGGACGGCAGCTACGAGGGAACCTTCACCGAGGTCGCCGGGGAGCAGAAGACCGAAGGCACCCTGCGGGCGGTGGTGAACCCGCCGCAGAAGAAGGCCGCCGCCGAACACAAGCCCATCGAAAGCGGCGAGCACCCCCGGCTTCTGCTGCGGGCGGACGACCTGCCCCGGCTCAAGGCCCGGCTCAAGACCCCGTTCGGCCAGGCGTTTCTTGCCCGGGCCGCAGACACCGAGAACCCGGTGCTGCTGGGGCTGCTGTACCAGTTGACCGGCGAAGACCGCTACGCCCGCGAGGCGCTGCGGATCGTGAAGGGCTACTCCGACATCGACGGAAACGCCGGGCTCACCGGCAATATCGGACATCAGCTCGTCCGCGTGGTGCTGACGATCGACCTCTGTCATGATGCCTGGCCGAAAGAGTACCGTGAGGACCTTCTGCGGCAGGTCAAGGGCCGTCTGCCCAAGCGTCAGTACGACCTGATAATCCCCCACGCCAACTACAACCAGGTCAGCAACTACTACGGTCCGGGGTTCGGTTCGGCGGCCATCGCCTCGCTGCTGCTGCACAAGCGCAGGGGCGCGGCGCCCGAGCAGCCCCTCAAGCCGCTGTGCGTGCGGTTCGAGGACTGCAAGGTACCCTCCGTCGAAGGCTACAACCCGCC
Source organism: Phycisphaerae bacterium (assembly GCA_046539005.1). Lineage (GTDB taxonomy): Bacteria > Planctomycetota > Phycisphaerae > SM23-33 > SM23-33 > CAZFPT01. The sequence continues at coordinate 5,279 of JBKHHV010000236.1, read as the reverse complement.
CCAGGGCGTTCCGGTGGTGCCGCTGGTGGATGACGAACTGCCCAAGGACTGGATCTACGCCGGCGGGCTCAAGCCGGCCGAGGGCAAAGACCCGCTGGACGCCCTGGGCGGTGGGCAGAAGGCCCGCCCCATGCTGGGCGACGAGATGACCGACGGCAGCAAGTCCGTGCGTTTTGCCCGCGTCTCCCGCGAGAAGGACGAAGGCTACTTCGAATGGGGCGGCCGCGAGGTGCTGGACGTCAGCAACGCCATCGGGCGAGTGTACCACAGTTACAGCGTGTTCTACACCGTGGTCCGCAACAGCAAGCCGGGCTGGTACGAGTTCAACATCGGCAGCGATCACAAAGAGTCGCGTACCTTCCTCAACGGCATCGAGATCCGCGAGGGCGACGTGATGCAACTGGAGAAGGGTCTCTACACCCTGCTCGTCGAGGTCCGCATCGGCCAGACCGAGCCCTGGGGACGCGAGATGCTTGCCGCCCGGTTCACGCATCTCCAAGACAAAAAGGTCGGGAAGCGGACGGTCGCCGAGGTGAACGACGAGATCCGCGCCCGCTACCGCCAGGCACAGGCGTTCTGGAAGACGGAGACCGCCGAGTGGAAAGCCCGCGACGGGCAGGACCTCGACTGCCTCCGCATGGTCCACAAGGCCCGCGAGCAGATGTACCAGCACCTGCGGTTCGGGATCGGTAACGGGGGCTTCCAGGCCGAGGCGACCCACTACGGGAACATCGCCGCCTACTACCCGCTGCTGTACGCCACCTTCTTCCGCACCGCGATGGGACGCGACGTTTCGACCTATCCCGACGCGACCCACGTGCTGCCCCGGCAGATGATGCAGTCCTACCTGAAGAACTCCCACCCCGTCATCATGGACCTGAACGTCAAGGGACATTTCGACCCGCGATGGGTCGCCAACAACTTCCCCATGGTGCCCGGAAAGCTCAAGCCCTCGCTGCTGTGGGGGTGGAACCGCATTCTCGGCGTCGAGGTGCCGTCGCCCGACGCCATCGACCGCAAGACCGCCGATGCGATGCTCAAGCCCCTCAGCGGGCACACGCTGGCGGCCACGTACGTGAACTACCCCCTGGGGGCCGAGACGGTGCACCCCTCCAAAGGCATGCCGCGCACCTGGGCGGCCGACACGCTGGGCTTCTACGTCTTCCGCAGTGGGTGGCAAGGCTCCGACGAGTTCATCGCCCAGGTGTTCACCAAGAGCATTCCCATCCGCGCCTGGAGCCACCCCAACGCCGGGGCGTTCCGGCTGTGGGGGCTGGGGCACCGCTGGACGGCCGCTCCCATCGAACGCAGCGGATACCGCCCCGAGGAGTGCATCGTGCTCCTTCCGGAGAACGTGATGAACGAGTCGGCCTCGGGGAAGGTGGCTTACTGCAGCACCGGCGAGGATGGCTCGGGCTCGCTGACGATCGACATGTCGGACGTCTACATGGCCGTGCCGGAACCCAAGAAGAAGACCGAACTGGAGTCGATGGCCGACGACCTGGAGAACCTGCCCGGCGACGCCCCGGATAACGGTCCGCGCATCGGCGATACGCGCCTCCCGGACAAGATCGTGGACGTCCCCAAGGCCGTCACCGACTACTACCGCCAGAAGGAACGCAGCACACGCCGGCGCAAGCTGCCCAAACTCTACAACTGGTACGCCGAGCGCAGGACGGGCATCGACTACAAGTCGCCCATCGACGGCGAGCGGGCGATTGCCTTCGACTACAGCGGCAAGTCCGGCGCGCCCTGCCTGATGGTCCTGGTGGACGAAGTCCGCGGCGGCAGCACCAAGCAGTGGCTTTGGCACATGCCCCCGTCCGAGAACGCCACCGCTGAGACCAAGGACAACACCTTTGCCATCCGGTATCCGGACGCCACGCTGAAGGGGACCTTCATCTCTCCCCAGAAGATCGCCCCCAGGTTTTTGGAAAACCAGAAGATGCACTTCATCTACCGCGGCGGAAGCAAGAAGGGCAATACGATCACCCGCGAGTACGACTTCATCGCCGCCGAGACCGACGCGAAGACTGCCCGGTTCTTCGTGGTTATTACCATCCAGAAGGGCACCCCGCCGCGCGTGACCACCGGCGGATCGGGCAAGGACACCGTGGTCACCGTCGGCGACCAGACGGTTCGGTACCGCGACGGGAAGATCGTCTTCGGATCGGGGAAATAGAAGAACAGGCGGCGCGGCCCCGCTCGTCGTGCCGGCGAAGGGAACAGGAACAGCGCATGACAATCGACTGCAGCAGCATATCGCTCGGGGTGGTGCCGGTACTTATCGGCCCCCTCCAGGTGCTCCTGGCGATGCTCCCGGCGATCCTGATCGCCATCTTCTCCACGATCATCTCCCTGCTGCGCCCGTCGGTCGTCAAGAACCTGCTGCGCCTGCTCTGGCGGCTGAAGCTGCAGGTGGGGGCGGTTGCCCTGGCGATTGCCGGGCTGTGGTGGGGGCTGGCGACCGTTTTCCCCGCTTCCACAACCCAGAGAAATGTCGATGGAGGTGCCGAAGCGGGGCGCGACTGGCCGCTCTTCCGCGGCAACCTTCGCCGCAACGGGCACGTGCCCGGCACCCCCGACCCGGCCAGCGGGGGAATACGCTGGCGGTTCCGCCGCGGGGGGGAGGCCTATCTCAGTTCCCCGGCCGTGGTGGGCAACCGGGTATACTTCACCACCGCCACGATCCAGATCGGACGCGGACGGGGCGAGATCGTCTGTCTCGACGCCGACACGGGCCAGGTCGTCTGGAAGACCCGCCCGGACAACTACGACGCCACCTTTTCCTCCCCGGCGATCAGCGGGGAGTACCTGGTAGTCGGCGAGGGGCTCCACACCACCACCGACGCCCGCGTGATCTGCCTGTCGCTGGCGCCCGGGCGCGAGGGGGAAATTCTCTGGAGCTACCAGACCGCCTCCCACGTGGAGAGTACCCCGGTGATCTACGACGGGAAGGTCTACGTCGGGGCCGGCGACAAGGAAGGCTACTACTGCTTCGCCCTGGAAGGCGACGGGAAGGGAAACCCCAAGGTGCTCTGGCACCGCTACGGTAAAGACTTCCTCGATGCCGAGACCTCCATCGCCGCCGCCGACGGGCGCTTCTACGCCGGGCTGGGCAACGAAGGAAAGGCTCTGGTGGAACTCGACGCCGACACCGGCGAGGAACTCCGCCGCATCGAGATGCCCTTCCCGGTCTTCAGCCCCCCGGCAATCGCCGACGGCAAACTCTACGTCGGCTGCGGCAACGGCGACTTCGCCAAGACGGCCGAGCAACTCGGGCTGCCTGCCGGCGGCAAGCTGGTGTGCGTGGACCAGGAGAGCTTCCGCGTCGAGTGGAGCTTCGACCTGCCCGAAACCGTGCTGGGCTCGCCCGCGGTGGGGCAGGGCAAGGTCTTTGCCGGGTGCCGCAACGGGGAACTGTTCGTGCTGACCACAGACGGCACGCTCGTCCGACGCCACGACACCGGCGCAAGCATCATGACCTCCCCGGCCCTGGCCGAGCGGACGGTTTACGTCATCTCCACCTCCGGCGTGTTGCAGGGGTTCGACGTCAGGAGCGGCCGAGCCGTGTGGGAACGCATCGTCGGAAACGTGCCCACCGGGACCGACTTCGGATACATCTCCTCGCCGGCCGTCGCACGCGGGCACGTGTACCTCGGCACCCAGCACCACGGTTTCCTGTGCGTGGGCGAGCCGGGCGAGCCGCGAAGACCGGTGTGGGGTTCCCCGCGGGGGGGCGACCTGCAGGGCTCGCTGGACGGCATTCCGCTCCCGACGGCCGCCGATTTCGTCGGTAACTTCCCTGCCGACCGGCAGGGACAGACCTCCACCCCCGCCGTCAAGGCCGCCCCGGCCCTGATGGGCAGGTACATTCTCACCCCCCTCGCCGACGCCGGCGACGCCAACGGGCTTGCGTGCCTGACGGCCGGTGCCGTGGGCTTCGCGAAGACGTGGCATTACCGGGATCCGCTGGGCGTGCATACGTCGCCGGTGGCGGTGGGCACGCCGGAAGGGGGGCTGTATCGCACGTTGCTGGTCACCGGCCGCGCAGGCGACGCGGGACGGTCGCTGGTGTGCCTGGACGCCGACGGCAACGCCGCCTGGAGGCGCGCCGCCGGCCCCCTCGCCGGGGGCATGCTGCACGCCGACGACCGTGCCGTGTACGCCCAGGTCGACGACGGCGAGACACTCACGAAACTCTCGCTGGACGGACAGGCCCAGTGGGCTGCCCGCGTGGGTCCGCTGTCGGCGGCGCCCCGCCGGTTGGATTCCATGCTCGTCTGTCCGGTCGGCGGTCAGGCCCCGGCCGTGGTGGTACTGGACGCCCCTACCGGTCGTGTCCTGTTCCGCAAGCCGCTTAAGGCCGGCAAGCTGTATGGCCTTTCCGTGGGCGATTCGACGATCCTGGCGGTGACCGACCGGGGCGTCCTGGTGGTGGACCCCGCCCAGCCGGGTGGCGAACCCCGGGCTATGGGGCCCCCGGCTTCTTCGCCCGCCACGCCGGAGGGCGAGCGCCTGTGGTACGTCTCCGAAGACGGGCGACTCGTGAAACTGGATACCGCCACCGGCAAGACCGCGCTTGGCCCGCCGGCCTCGCCCGCGGTGGCCCCGCTGATCGTCGCCCGCCGGCTGCTCTACGTGGATTCGGCCGGCGAGATCCGCATGCTGGCGACGGACGCGGCCGAACTGTCCGCCAAGCCTGACTCGCTGGTACCCGGGGGGATGACATGGCTGGGCAAGCCCACCACGCCGCTGCTGACTGCCGGGGGGCGGGTATACGTGGGCCTGGCCGGCTGGGGACTGTGCCTGCTGGCAGGAGGCAACGGATGAGCCGATACGTGCATTACTTCAGCGACCCGCTGGGCGAGGATGCGGACGCCCGGACGCTTCTGGGCGGCAAGGGCGCGTCTCTCAAGGCGATGACGCTGGCGGGGCTGCGCGTCCCGCCGGGGTTCACCCTCACCACCGACTGCTGCGCCGAGTACCTCGCGGCCGGGGGCACCTGGCCGGCGGGTCTGGATGGACAGGTCGACGCCAACCTCCGCCGCCTGGAAGAGCAGGTGGCCCGTCGCTTCGGGCAGGGGGAGCGGCCGTTGCTGGTCTCGGTGCGGTCCGGCGCGGCGAGGTCCATGCCCGGCATGATGGACACGCTGCTGAACGTCGGGCTCCATCCGGGGCTCGCCGAAGCCCTGGGGGACGGCGAGGACTTCTGGCGCCTGTGGATCCAGTTCGTGGTGCAGTTCGCCCAAACCGTTGCCGACGTCGAGCCGGCGGCA
>JBKHHV010000017.1:0-20625 GCA_046539005.1 Phycisphaerae bacterium | reverse complement strand
GAGACACGGACTCCCATCAGCACAGGCGAGGCCATCGGGATCTTTCAGCAAGTCCGAAGCGAGGAGTTGGGCATGGAGGCTCCGGTCAGCAACAGCAGCAGGAAGTCCCTGGCAGGTCTACTCCATGAGTTGCCCATCACCGAGGTCGACCTCGAACTCACATGCCGGGCCATGTGTCGCAATGACTTCGCACAACAGCGAGGTGCGGACCTGAAGGTTCTCTGCATAGCCTGGGCAGAATGGCAAAGCAAGGGACGGCTGCTGGCGGCTTTCCCGGACGGTCAAAGGCTGGAGACCAGCGAACAGAAACTCCCTGTCGATGACACGAGCAGGAAGAGGCACGGGTTTGGAATTCCGCCGGAATTGGCCAAGTGGCGGCTCGACGACATGGACCTAGAGGTCAAGGCCGCGTTGGGGCCATTTACCAAGGGCGAAACCCGGCTGGCGTTCCTACACGGCCGAGCCGGTACCGGCAAAAGCAGCATCGCCGCGGCTGTGGCCAGCGGCCGTTGTGACGCCTACATGGAGAGAGACGGTGAGATCCCTTCTTACGCAGTTCGATTCGTCAGTTTCACCGAGTTCTCGCAGTGCGCGTTGAACACGAGTTTCCTTGATCAGGACGGCAGCTCGGGCGATCAGCCGGGTACCTGGGCCGGCTCGACCAAGGGATCGCAATTTGCCTGTGAGTTGGCCCTCTTTGCTGGCTTGCTGGTGTTGGACGACATCATCCGGTCGAAGATGAAGCCGGCGTACATCGATGCCGTCAACTTGGTTCTACACCAACGACACCAGGAAATGGGCAGGCAAACGCTCCTCACCTCCAACCTGTGGCCGGCGGAGATCGCCCACGTGTACGGGGAGGCAACGGCCAGTCGGATCTGTGGCGGGCTGTTCGTGCACCTCATCGGCCCTGACTATCGCCAAGTCATGGTCAAACGACGCGGGGGTACCGCATGAGCAACCAAGTAAACCCGGTAGACGTTCCCCCCGCGGTCGTACCGAGCCCGTTGGTGACACAGCGACCGGAACCCACATCGACCGCCATCGACTGGCTGGACCACCTGCTGGACGGTGGCCTGGCGGCCGCGGAGGCCCTGTTGTTCATCGCTCCGACGGGCACGGGCAAGACCACGCTGCTGACGCGGATGGCCTGGAACTCGGCGATGGCCGGTCGGATGGCGGTCTTTCTCAGTTTCGACCAAGCGATCGAGGGCGACATCAGCAATCGATTTCTCGCCATGGCGTCGGGCCTGCCCCGGGAGGTGACCGAGCAAGGTGTGCCTGCTGAGGACATGGCGAAGACAAACCAGCAGTTGGAGAAGGTAGCAGGCAGGCTCTACATGGAGTACATGAACCCGGCGTGGCGGAACGAGGTCGTCACCCTCGTGTCCGGGCTCATTGAGGCGACGAGCAATTCGGCTCCGCCCTTGGTCCTGCTTGACCTCGTCGAGTACGCGGTGCCAAGAGAGGGTCGGTCCGGCGAGCCGATGCGTGGACTTCCCTGCGACCACGTGGTGAACTACGTAAGCGACATCCTGGTCGGTCTCCTCCGGCTGGGAACACGGGTTGTGCTCTCCTCGCAGGCCGGAGATCCCAGGCGACCACAGCGACAGGGGAGACCGTTGTTCGACCATACGGACGTGCATGTCAACCGCGACCTACCCAAGCTGTTCGACCACAGCGTGGTGCTGACTCCCGTGGATGTCAAGCGAGGGCAGAACGTGGTGGTGTACAGCCGAGGAATCCTCGACAGTGCGAACTCGCCGAGGGTGCCCGTTCAGTTGGACGGAGCACACAACAACCTGATCTGGAAACCCGAACTGCGGTTCGACGAGCGGTGCGGAAGTCTCGTGCCCAACCAGGTCGGCGATGATATTCTGATGCAGAGAACACAGCTGTAGGAGCGTAAGCAGATGGCAAGTGCATTTAAACGGACGACAGACAGACGCAAGAAAGGCAGCAAGTGGGTCGCCAGCTTCTACGATCACGAGGCGGGAAAGTGGCGTTCCAGGACAGGCTTTACCGACCGTGAGGCCACGCTGGAGCTGGCCAGGCGGCTGGAGAAGGAGTCGGCGCGGAGGAAGGAGGGGCTTGACGACCCCGTCGATGGTGAACGCCTTCGAGGTATCCAGGAACACGTTGACGACTACATCCATTCGATCGAGATTCGGGGCCGCGCTCCGCGGTATGTCCAGCAGGTTCGACAAAGGATCGAGCGGGTGCTGAGGAAGGCCCGGGTTACCCGGCTGGTCGAACTGGACCCGGTGAAAGTCCAAGCGGTGGTCCATGAGCTCAAGAAGACCAAGGGCGAAGGCTCTCTGGGCGACGTCGCCAAGAATGAGTACATCACGGCGATGAAGAGTTTCTCGACCTGGTGTGTCAAGAATCGTCGCATGGGTGTGGACCCATTGGCGTCGCTGGAAAAGATCGAGGCCAAGCGGATCACCAGGGTCCATCCACGTCGGGCGTTGACCTCGGAAGAACTCGGGCGGCTGCTTGACGCCGCTCGTCGCCGGCCCTTGCTGGATGCCAAGACCGTTCGCACGGGCCCCAACAAAGGTAAGCCCATCGCCAAGGTCACGGATCGCGTGCGGGCCAAGCGGGAACTCAAGGGCATGGAGCGCCGCCTGGCCTATCTGCTGGCAGCCTGGACAGGATTACGCCGTAGTGAAATCCGCAAGCTCGAATGGCGTGACGTGCATCTGGATGCGGAAGTACCGGCAATCCACTTGCGAGCCGAGACGACCAAGTCTCGACGGGCAGATGCTCTGGTGCTGCACCCGCAGGTCGTAGAGGCCCTGCAAGAGTGGAGCAACGCCAATGGTCAGGACAAGGGGCGGGTGGTGTCCACCGTGCCAGACATGAAGACGATGAAGGCGGACTTGGAACTGGCCGGGATCCCCTACGGCGATGCGGAGATCGGGTTTGTGGACCTGCATGCTCAGCGGATGGCCTTGGGGACGCACATGGCCGTCAACGGCGTCAGCCAACGCGTACGGCAGGCCCACATGCGGCACAAAGACCCGAGACTGACTGAAATGACCTACATGGATGAGAAGCTCCTGCCGGTGGCCCAGGAGATTTGTCGCGTACCGGCTATCCCCGAACCGGGGTCGAAGGGGACCGGAACCCACGACATTCACGTTGATGAGAAGCCCGGCGTGGCCCGGTCTGCAGAAAATATGCACAAAGGAATCGGCACAAATCGGCATTCGGGGTCACGGGCTGACACGGGGAGTCAGAAGAACTGGTCACGCCGTCTTCGTGATCGGCTGCGGGCAAGCCTCTCACAAACCCCGTCCAAGTCAGTAGATGGCACAAAAAAACAGGACCCGGCATCGGATGACGCCGAGTCCTGCAGAAAGCGGGCGATGAGATTCGAACTCACGACATTCACGTTGGCAACGTGACGCTCTACCACTGAGCTACGCCCGCGGTGCAGACAGATAATGTGGCGAAAATCGGCTTGCGGGTCAAGCGCTTTTTTCGGCGGCCGGGGCGAAAAGTGCCCGCCTTTGGGGGCTCCCGGTCATGGAGGGCGTCCAGCTCGCATCCTGCCGGCCGTTGGGCCCAGCTGGGGCAGTTGTCCTCCCGGAGCACTGCAGAACCGGGCGAAGGCCATCATTTGCCCAGCGAGGCCCAAAGGCTCCGGAGGGAGAACTGTGCTATCGTGGCCACAGCCCTGATGTACGCCGCTCCGCCGCCAAGTGCCATTCTCAGGATTCACATTGTTCTGCCCACCCTCAGGATTCACATTGTTCTGCCCACCCTCAGGATTCACACTGTTCTGCCCATCCTCAGGATTCAAGTTGTTCTGCCCATCGTCGGGACCGCGCTGCTGTGCGTATCCTCGGGGTTGCCCCCCCTGCTGGTCCACCGCAAGGGCGTTCGCCCCGCCCTGCCTATCGCAGGAAGGCCCCTGGGCACTTGGGGCTGCCCCGTCTGGCCTGCGGGGCGGATTGCACCGGCCGATGGCTTTCCCTTGCCGCCGGGAGAGGATATCGCCATAATCGCGGCCCATGATTACCTTCGCCAGCATCCTTCCGGAATCGTTCTTCGTGGGCCTCGGCTCGCAGGAGTGGATCCTGTGGGTCATCGCGGCCGGGGCGGTTTTCATGTTGATTGTGGGGGCCGACAAGGTTGTCGCCGCCGCCGCCAAGGTCGCCGCCGCCCTGGGCATGAGCAAGGTCCTGATCGGGGCGACCATCGTCTCATTGGGCACCACCAGTCCCGAGGCGGCCGTCAGCGTCAACGCCGCCATCGGGGGCGACGGGGCCATGAGTCTCGGCAACGGCGTGGGGTCGATCATCTGCGATACGGCGCTGGTCTTCGGGCTGTGCTGCTGCCTGACGCAATTGCCCAAGGACCGCTTCATTCTGCGGCGGCACGGCTGGCTGCAACTGGGCTCCGGCGTGCTGCTGACACTGCTGGCGGTGGGCCACTGGCTCCAGGCCGGCACGATCGACAACGTCTGGATGGGCCGACCCACTGGCGTGCTGCTGCTGATCCTGCTGGCGGTTTACCTGTACCTGTCGGTCCGATGGTCCCGCCAGAAGCCCGACCTGATCCCCGACGAGGTCAAGGAAGCCGACGCGATCGCAAAGGTCAAGGCCGCCGGGAAGGGCGCCTCGACTACGCTGCGTCTGCTGGTGGTGCTGGTGATCGGGCTGGGGCTGGTGGTCATGGGCTCGGAGCTGCTGATCGGCTCGATGAAGGTCATCGCCCAGAATCACGGCGTTCGGCGGGCGGTCATCGCGGTGACGCTGGTGGCATTCGGTACTTCGCTTCCGGAACTGGTCACCGCCATTGCTTCGGTGGTCAAGGGGCATGGCGAACTGCTGGTGGGCAACGTGATCGGGGCCGACATCCTGAACGTCCTGTTCGTAATCGGCGCTTCGGCGACGGCCGTGCCGCTGAAAATCGATCCAATCTTCTTCACCTTCCTGCTGCCGGCGATGCTGATGGTGCTGGTGATGCTGCGGGTGTTCATTTTCCTCCCGGGCGACCGCTTCCGCCGCTGGCAGGGAATTCCGCTGCTTTTATCGTACGTTGTGTTCGTCGTGCTGACGATCGTGGTTGATCGGTAGCCCCGAAGACTGCGGCGTTCGGCCGACGGGCAGCCACGCCGTCCTTGCGGAGCGGTGCGGGTGGTGTGGTACAATGCCCAACCATTCGCCGGTGTGGGTGTCCGTAGTGGCGAAGACAGGAGCATTTCATGCGAAAAGCAGCATTGATCGGCATCGTATTCACGCTGGGGCTCGTGCAGGCGGCGGCCGGGCAGGAACTGTCGGGCATGCAGGAGGCCCAAACCTACCCCGCAGCCGGCGTTACCATCGCGATGCCCGCGAAGTTCGAGTACCACACGCCCGCCGACCGGTTCACGATTCTCCGGGCGACCCAGTCCTCCGGCGGCAAGGTCGTACTGGGGGTCACGCTTTCGGCGTTCCCGCAGGACAAGAACGTCTCGGTCAACGAGCTGGCGGACGGAATGACGGCCGAGCTGGAGAAATCGCTGGCGATCCGCAACCTGAAGGTTATCAAGAAAACGCCCATGCCGGTGGCGGAGTTGAAGGGCACCGCCCGGCTGCTGACCTACACCTTCCGCGGCAGGAAGACGACGGCCGCCAGGGTGTTCTTCCTTCGCGAGGTGAAAGAGCCCCGGTTGCAGCTTTGCTACGTGCTGACCGTGGAGGCGGCCGAGGGCAAGCAGGCGGCGCTGGTGAAGACGCTCGGCGACGTGATCAAGAGCGTGAAGCTGGTGGGGCTCCAGCACCCCCGGGAGATCGCGGTGGAGTCGTTCCAGACGGCGTGGAAGGATTACAAGAACGGGTTCTCGATCCGTCCGCCCAAGGGATGGTTCGCGGTGCAGACCCCGGCCGGTGTGGCGATGGGACAGGTGGATTACCTCGCCCAGCCGGTGCCGATTCCTTCTCCGTCTCTGTCGGTGGTGGAGATGGACGTTGAGGCGGGGACGACCGCATCCGACCTGGCCGGTAAGACCAAGGAGCACTATCGGGCCCAGTCGGCCAAGCAGGACCTGGTGGCAAAGGTGGTCTCGGAAGGCGAGGCGAAGCTGGCCGGTGTGACCGGTTCACAGTTCGTACTGCGCATCGCCGCCAAGAGCGCCAAGACCTCCACCCGCCCTGCCAAGAGCGATCCGTTCGAGGTGGTGATCTTCCGCCTCGTCACGATTCCGGCGGCCGAGGGCGAGAGAGAGGTCGCCAGCTACGCCCTGGTGTACACCTGCCGCAATCTGCCCACCGAGGAGGCCGTGGCGATGGTCGACAAGGTGGCCGGTACCTTCAAGCTGCTCAAGACGCCCAAGACCAAGCCCGCCGCCGACACCGACAACGGGGGCCTGGAAATCAAGGTCTCGCCGTAGGCGGCGGTGGCGGGATTCGAGCGCCGGGGCTTTCGCCCAGAAAAGCGGAACACGTTTGCGCCCGGCCGGCCGGGGCTGTATACTCTCCACCGGAACAGCGACCCTTTACCACACGGAGGCCCGGCATGGCCGTTGAGAATGAAGTGATCCAGGGCGATTGCATCGAATGGCTGCGATCGCAGGAGGAGCCGTTCGCCGACCTGGTTTTCGCCGACCCGCCGTTCAACATCGGCTACAAGTACGACGTCTACGAGGACCGCAAGGCCTACGACGACTACTACCAGTGGACCCACGACTGGATGCAGGGCTGCAGCGACGTGCTGAAGCCGGCCGGGGCATTCTGGGTGGCGATCGGTGCCGAGTACGCCGCCGAGGTCCGCATGATCGGCCGACAACTCGGGCTGACGCTGCGGAACTGGATCATCTGGCATTACACCTTCGGGCAGAACACCAAGGCCAAGTTCGCCCGCGCCCACGTGCACCTGTTCTACTTCACCAAGAGCCCGACGGACTTCACCTTCAACCGCGAGGCGGTCGCCGTCTTCTCCGACCGGCAGAAGGAGTACAACGACAAGCGGGCCTCCAGCCTGGGGCGCGTCCCTTTCGACGTGTGGACCGAATTCCCGCGGGTGTGCGGCAGCTTCGCCGAGCGGGAAGGCTGGCACCCCTGCCAGATGCCCGAGGCGCTGCTGGCGAGGATCGTCCGGGCCTGCTCGAACCTCGGGGACATGGTCTTCGATCCCTTCTCCGGCAGCGGCACCACGCTTGCCGTCGCGAAGAAGCTCGGGCGACGCTACGCCGGGACCGAACTCTCCGAGGACTACGCCACGAACATCCGCCGCCGCCTGGATGAGAGCCCTACGCCGGCCGAACTGGACTGGTCCCAGCCGGCCTGGCCGAACACCGTCCGCCGCGAACTTGCCAGCCTCTACATGGAAAACAGCCTCGGCCCGCAGCACTACCGGCAGCAACCCCACCTGTGGCGCATCTTCGTGGAGCAGTTCAACAAGCGCATGGAGAGCATCGGCCTGGAAGCGAACTTCGAACCGGACGCCGTGTGGGAACAACTGGCCCTGTTGCAGCGGGACGCCATGCTGGGACGGATCAAGGTCCACCTGCCGACCGTGGGGGAGGGAAGGTTCACGGCGCCACCCGGACAGGCAGGCGACGGTTCAAGCGCAAAGAAGGCCCCTGCTCCCCGACGGAAGACCCGGCGCCGGCGAAGCTCGGCCGAGGCACCCGGCGGCGGGTTGTTCTGACGGCGGAAAACCTGCCGGTTTGCTTACGGTCGGCCGCGGTCAGATGACAAGCGCACGTCGTTCCAGAGCCGCGGGCTTTGCGCGGGGGCGGCAGAAGCATGAACTTTGCGGGGAATCGCCCGGATGCGAGGTTTGCTACGGGCGGATTTCCACCAGTGTGCCGTTGGGGAGATTCTCGAACAGTTCGTGGATGGACTGGTTGTGCACCAGCCCGATGCAGCCGGCGGTCCATTTCTTCCCGGGCGTATTGCGGCTGTTGCCGTGAATCATGATCTCCCCGCCCAGTGCGGTATTCCACGGCGGAATCGCCCTGCGACGGTGGGCGGCGACAATCGCGTCGTACTCGCTGCGGGTGATGATTCCGCTCCGCAGGCCGCGTTTCGCGTCGGCCGGGTCGGGGTAGCTGAGCCCCAGCGAACGGGTGAACTTCGAGCGGGGGTTGTGCACGCAGATGTAGAAGGTGCCCTCGGGCGTCCGCATGTCGCCCTCGACCTCCTTGTCGCCCGGGCTGCGTCCGACGTCGACCCGGTAGCGTTTCACCGCCCGGCCGTGGTCGAACACCGTCAGCCGGCGCCCGGCCTTCTCCACCAGCACCGACGGCTCATGCAAGGTCGGCAGCGCCGCCTCGGGCGGGTCCACGGGCAGCAGACGGCTGCGCACCGGGGCGGGCGAAGTCGAAGACGCATCGCCCCCGTCGCCGCGTTCGTTCTGTCCGACAGCCGCGTTCTTCCCGGCGGGGGGCTCGCCGGGATCCTGGTGGCCGACCATCTGCCAGGCGATCACGCAGAGCGCCACCACCAGCACCGCCAGTTCGATGCGGACAAGCCAGTCCACACCGCGCGGCGACGAGGTCGTAACCGCCGAAACCAGCCCCTGCAGGATACTTCTGAACATCATTCACCTCCGGGCGTCCTTGCCGCGTGGCATTATCGACTACGATTCATTGACACACAACCGCGTGTCGCAAATCATACACGTCCCGGGCCTCGCCGGTTCGGCAGAAAGGGAGTACGGAATGAAACGCAGGCGTATCAAGGAAGTTCTGTCGCAGTCTCCGCCGGCCGACGTGACCGTCGCGGGGTGGGTCCGCACGGTTCGCAGTTCCAAGGGCGGCTTCTCGTTCATCAGCATCAACGACGGATCGTGCCTGGCGAATCTTCAGATCGTCGCCGACGGGAAACTGGGCAACTACGAGCAGATCACCCACCTGACGGCAGGTTGCTCGGTGGTGGTGCACGGGAAGCTGGTGGAATCGCAGGGCAAGGGGCAGACCGTGGAGGTCCAAGCGTCCGAGGTCGGGATCGTCGGGCTGGCCGAGGGCGACGCCTACCCCATGCAGCAGAAGCGGCATACCTTCGAGTACCTGCGCACCCAGGCGCACCTGCGCCCGCGCACGAATACCCTCGGGGCGGTCATGCGCGTCCGCAGCCGTATCAGCATGTGCATCCACGAGTTCTTCCAGTCGCGGGGGTTCGCCTACGTCCACACCCCGCTGATTACCGCCAGCGACTGCGAAGGCGCCGGCGAACTGTTCCGCGTAACCACCTTCGACCTCGACAGCCCGCCCCGCGGCGAGGACGGACTCATCGACGAGGCGGCCGACTTCTTCGCACGCCCCACGTTCCTGACCGTGTCCGGCCAACTGGAAGGCGAAGCCTACGCCTGCGCCCTGGGCGACGTGTACACCTTCGGGCCCACCTTCCGCGCCGAAAACAGCAACACGCCCCGCCACCTCGCCGAGTTCTGGATGGTCGAGCCGGAAATGGCCTTCTGCGATCTGGACGGCGACGCGGACACGGCCGAGGAGTTCGTCAAGCACATCTTCCACACCGTGCTGGACGACTGCGGCGACGACCTGGCGCTGTTCAACAAGTGGATCGACAAGACCACCGTCGAAACACTGAAGCACGTTGTCGAGTCGCCCTTCGAGCGGATGACCTACACCGAGGCAATCGACAGGCTCACCTCCGCCGGGCGCACCTGGGAATACGAGCCGGCGTGGGGAGCCGACCTGCAGACCGAGCACGAACGCTACCTGACCGAGGACCTCTGCGGACGGCCGGTGGTGGTGACCGACTACCCCGCCTCGATCAAGCCCTTCTACATGCGGGTCAACGAGCCCGACTCCGAGGGGCGGGTGACCGTGCGGGCGATGGACGTGCTGGTTCCGAAGATCGGTGAGATCATCGGCGGCTCGCAGCGCGAAGAGCGCCTGGATGTGCTGGACGAACGGATGGCCGCACAGGGCCTGGACCTGGAGACGTACTGGTGGTATCGCGACCTGCGGCGGTTCGGCACGGTGCCCCATGCCGGGTTCGGACTCGGGCTGGAGCGGACGGTGCAGTTCGCCACGGGCATGAAGAACATCCGCGACGTGATCCCCTTCCCCCGTACGCCCCGCAGCGCGGAATTCTGAGACCCCGCCGCGGCTCACGCCAGACACCGCCGACAACCGCGGTATCACCCTGGCCCGAGCCTGACGCGACCTGGTGTGTTACAATGCACTGATGAAGATCGAACTCCACTGCCATACGAGCCGATACAGTGCCTGCGCCGTCAACACGCCCGAGGAGGTCCTCGCCGAGGCCGTCCGCCTGGGGTACCACGCCGTCTTCCTCACCGAGCATGACGCACTCTGGCCGGAAGAGCACCTGGGCGAACTGGAAGCGGCGTTTCCGGACATCCGCGTCTTCGGCGGCGTCGAGCTTACCCTCCCCGCCGGCGAGCACCTGCTGGTGCTCGGAACCAGCGACCCGGAGTACCTGGAGCTGTCGACCCGGCCGTCCGAGCTGCTGAGTAAAGCCCGCAACGAGAACCGCCTGACGATCCTCGCCCACCCCTGCCGCTGGTCGGGGCGAGACGAGATGCTCCGCTCCGGCCTGCGTCCGGACGCCATCGAGTACCGCACCGGAAACCAACAGGGCGACGCCGCCAAAGACGCCCGGAACCTGGCGATGGAACTGTCGCTGCCGATCGTGAACGCCGGGGACGTGCACGCCCTGGAGATGATGGGCCAACACTGGATCGAAACCCACGACCCGATCCGCAGCGACGATGACATCCGGCCGGCGATTGTGGGGGTGAACTACCGGCTTCGCTCGCGGATGGAACCGTAAGCAGGAAGGAGACCACTGCCGAAGCAGCGGCGGCGCAAACAGAAGAGGTCGGCCGCGCCGCAAAGCCGCACCGCATCCTCAGCGCTGGCGGTAGACGATGCGTCCCTTGGTCAGGTCATAGGGGCTCAACTGCACCAACACCTTGTCACCCGGCGTGATGCGGATGTAGTGGCGGCGCATCTTGCCGGAAATGTGGCCGATGATCTCGTGCTTCTTCTCGCCCAGCTCGATCTCGAGCCGGAACATGGCGTTCGGAAGCGACTGCTTGACAATCGCCTCCACCTCAATCTCGTCACCCTTAGGCATACGGTTCCTTTTGCTGGTTTCCCGAAGCGGCCGCTCGCGGCATCGCCACGACCATGATCCGCGAATTATAGGTCCGATCGTCCTGGCCGTCAACGAGCAGACCGGCCAAACCTTGCCCCCGCCCTGCCCCGCGAAGGCGCTTCCGTTGACATCCGCCCCGATTTCGCCAAGATAGGAGCGTCGTGAACCCTTGAGGAGACGCCCCCATGAGTCAACCCATCGAGACCGACCTGGTCCGGCGGATCGGAAAGCTCAGCCGTGTCGAACTGACCGACGCGGAGGTGCAGACCTTCGCCGGGCAGCTCGGGGACATTCTGACCTACTTCGACAAGCTCCAGCAACTCGATACCGAAAACATCGCCCCACTGGTCCACCCGGTGGAGCTGTCCAACGTGTTGGCGCCGGACGAACTGGGCGAGTCGCTCACGCCCGAGCAGGCCCTCGCCAACGCGCCCGACCGCGACGGCGACTTCTTCAAGGTCCCCAAGGTCATCGGCGACAGCCAGTAGGAAACGCCACCATGAACCCGATCCTCCAATACACGCTGACCGAACTCCGCGATGCCATCGCCTCCGGGACCGTCTCGGCCGAGCAAGCCACGCAGGCCTACCTCGACGCCATCGACGCCCTCGACGGGCAGGTGCAGGCCTACAACGAGACCTACCCCCGGGAGGCGATCGACCGCGCCCGCGCCATCGACGCCGACCGCGCGGCCGGCAAACCACTCGGACCCCTCGCCGGGGTACCCGTGGCGATCAAGGACAACCTCGCCACGCCCTTCGGCCGAACGACCTGCGCCTCGAAGATGCTGGCGGATTTCCGGGCTCCCTACACCGCCACCGCGGTCAGCAAGCTCCAGGACGCCGGGGCGGTGATCCTCGGTAAGACCAACCTCGACGAGTTCGCCATGGGCTCCTCCACCGAGAACTCCGGCCTGCGACCCACCCGCAACCCGTGGAACCTCGGGCGCGTCCCGGGCGGGTCCTCCGGCGGGTCGGCGGCGGCTGTGGCGGCCAGGCTGTGCGCGGGCGCCCTGGGCAGCGACACCGGCGGGTCGATCCGCCAGCCGGCCGGCTTCTGCGGGGTAGTGGGCTTTAAGCCGACCTACGGCCGCGTGAGCCGCTACGGACTGGTGGCATACGGGTCGAGCCTCGACCAGATCGGACCGATGACCCGCACCGTTGCCGACGCTGCCCTGCTGACGCGGGTCATCAGCGGCCATGATGGGCGGGACAGCACCTCGGTCCCCCGCGACGTGCCCGACTATACCGCCACCGTCGAGACGCCCGTGGAAGGCCTGCGGGTCGGGATGCCGCGGGAGTTCTTCTCCGACGCGCTCTCGGCCGAGACGGCCGAGGCGATCGAGCGGACGGCCGAGGCGATGAAAGCCGCCGGGGCACAGATCGTGGAGGTGTCGCTGCCGCACAGTCGCATCGACCGCGACGAGGAGGGCAATCTCGGCTCGTATGCGGTGGCGTGCTATTACATCGTCGCCATGGCCGAGGCGTCCAGCAACCTCGCCCGCTACGACGGTGTCCACTACGGGCACCGCACGGCCGAAACGTGCGAAGACATCCTGCAACTCTACTCGCGATCGCGGGCCGAGGGCTTCGGGCAGGAGGTCAAGCGGCGGATCATGCTGGGCACCTACACCCTCTCGGCCGGCTACTACGACGCCTACTACAACAAGGCATTGAAGGTGCGGCGGCTGATCAAGAACGACTTCGACGCGGCCTTCGGGACATGCGACGTGCTCCTGGCGCCCACCTCGCCTGCGCCGGCCTTCACCCTGGGGGAGAAAACCGACGACCCGCTAACCATGTACCTCGCCGATGTGTATACCATCAGCGTGAACCTTGCCGGGCTTCCCGCCCTGGCGATGCCCGCCGGGGTCAGCAAGGCGGGGCTGCCCATCGGCATGCAGATGATCGGCCCGGTCTTCGCGGAAGATACGGTCCTTCGCGCCGCCCGCATGGCCGAGCAGGCCATCGACGTCAGCGACCTCAAGCCCGCCCTGCTCGAGTAACCGGCACCGGCCACGATGCGCAGCGGCGCCGTCCGGCTCGTCTCGGCAAGGCCGCCGCTTACAGTGGCTCGGGGGCGCAGACGCCGTCGTGATACGGTGTCATGCGGTCGCAGACGGCGCAGTAGTACTTCATCTCGGTGAGGCTGGCGTCGTCGCCGTCGGCCTGACCGCGGAACTGGCAACGGCTGAGCACCAACTCGCCGGTTTCCTGGCACAGGTGGTTGCGTCCGGTCACCGGCTTGCCGCAATTGGGGCAGAGGTGCTGGCGTTTGCGCTTCTTGTGCGAGAAGCCTCCCGATCCGTGAGCCCGGTCTGTGCGGCGAGCCCGGGGGGCGTGTGAGCGGTTTTTCGATCTGCGGGGCATACATCACCTCCGAACGTCTCTATGGCTGCGGGAGCTTGGCCCGCATCGGTCAGTCCGCAATCTTCAGCACAAGCTTGCCGAACTGGTCGCCGGCCTCCATCCGCGCGGTCAGCTCGGCTACGTCTTCCAGCGGACCCACCGAGTCGATCACCGGCTTGACGTGGGTCGCCGAGACCAGTGCGAGCATCTCGCGGAAATCGTTGCGGCTGCCCATCGTCGAGCCCATCAGCGAGATCTGGTTCCAGTACAGCGCCTGGATGTTGATCTCGGCGGACGCCCCGGTGGTTACCCCGCAGTGGACGATCCGCCCGCCCTTCCGGACGGCCTGGAAGTTCGTCTGGAACGTGGCGGCCCCGACGGTATCGAAGCAGATGTCCACGCCCCGCCCGCCGGTGATCTCGCGCGCCCGTTTGGCGACGTCTTCGGTGGCGTAGTTGATGGTTTCCTGGGCGCCCATCTCGCGGGCGCGGTCGAGCTTCCAGTCGTGGGAGGATGTCACGATCGCCACCCCGCCCCCGGCGAGGGTCAGTTGCAGCGCGTCGATGGCGACCCCGCCGCCGATCCCGTGGATCAGCACCGTCTCGCCCGGGCGGAACTTCGCCCGTGTCACCAGCATGCGGTAGGCCGTCACCCGCGCCAGGGGCAAGGCGGCGGCTTCCTCGAAGGTGAGGTAGACGGGCTTGGGGTTGGTGCAGACGGCCGGGACCGCGACCTTCTCGGCGAAGGTTCCCTGCCGGGTGAGCCCGATGATCCCGTAGGAGGTGCAGAGGCTCTGCTCGCCAGCCCGGCAGAATTCGCAGTATCCACAGCTCAGACCGGGGTCGAGGATCACCTCGTCGCCGACGCGGACTCCCTGCACATTGCCGTCGACGGCCGAGACCACGCCCGAGGCATCGCAGCCCAGCACGTGGGGCATGTTGAGGCTCGCCCGCCCGCCGATGCGGACCCACACGTCGAGATGGTTGAGTGCGGCGGCCTTGACGTCCACCAGCACCTCCCCCGGACCAGGCGTGGGCTCGGGAATATCGTCGATGCGGATCCTGTCGATCTCGCCGTGCTCGTGGATGACCGCTGCCTTCATTCGTGACTCCTTCGCTTCAGTGTAGGCTCACCGGTGAGGGGTTTCTCTCACCGCCCCCTGCGGGCAGATCGTCTTGGCGCCGGGACCCCGGCGGACGTATGCTGGGCTCGATGGTACCGTGCCCCGGGCGGGCACGAAACCCCCGACCGTCCCTGACGAAGGAGCGAGCGATGCGAACGGACTCCCGGGCTTTGCGACGAATCTCGATGCTGCTGTGGCTGGGCGTGCTGCTGGCCGGATGCGGCGGGCAGTTGACCCCCGAGGCAAGGCAACTGCTTTCCGAGGCCCGCGACGCCTATCGCCGCGACGAGAACAGTCGCACCGTTACCCTCGCCGACCAGTTCCTCCAGCAGCATCCCGGCTCGGTCGCCGCCGACGAAGCGCTCTACCTGCGGGGAATGGCGAAATACCGCCTGCGGGACCTCGACGCCGCCACCGCCGACTTCAAGGAAGCCGCCGAGGAGTCGAAAAAGGACTCCGTGCGGGCCGTGGCGCTGACGCAGCTTGCCGAGATCGCGTTTGTTCGTGGAAACATGGACCAGGCCGAGGACTACGCGACCGATGCGCTGATCTACACCCGGCCTTCGGAGTCGCCGGCCGACAAGGCGTTTTACCGGCTGGGGTGCGTGCTGCAACGCCAGGGACGCTGGCTGGAAGCCGACGAGAAGTTCGGCAAGGTGACCTTCTGGTTCGCCGACACCGAGCTTGCCCGCCTGGCGGCACGACGCCTCAGCGCCCGGGGATGGACCGTCCGCGCCGGCACCTACCAGACCCGCCGCTATGCCGAGGCCGCCGCCCGCAAACTTCATGACCACGGGCTTTCGGTCGCAGTGCGCGCCGAGGTCCGCGACCACCAACTGGTGTACCTCGTGGAGGTCGGACGCTTCGGCAACTACGCCCAGGCCATGCGGCAACTGGCGGCCGTCAAGGCCCACCAGGACGACGCCTACCTGACGGTCACGAGATAACGCCTTGGTCGGCCGCCTGCTTACCATCGGTTCGGTCACCGAAAGCGTCGGGCTGTATGTCGGCGCGAAGATCGGGCAGAAAGGCATCGGCTTCGTCCGGGTGCTGCTGCTGGCGTACCTGATGGCCGAGGTGCCCGCCCAGTACGGACTGGTGGGCGTGGCGACCGTGTTGATGGGCGTGCTGACCGTGGCGATGACGCTGGGCGGCAACCACGGGCTGGTTCGCTATGCGGCCCAGTTCCAGGCGCGGGGGCAACTGCGGGCGTTCGAGCGGACGGCGCTGAAGTCGCTTGCGCTGGTGGTCGGTGCGATGGCGGTGGTGGTGCTGGCAGCCAGCGGCCCGCTGACCACGTACGTCATCGCCGCCCGCGGGGGAAGCGACCCGGTTCCCTACCGCCAGTTGCTGTGGCTGTGCTGGGCGGTCATCGCCAATGCCGCACTCGAAGCCAATTACAACAACGTGATGGGGCTGCTCAACGGGCTGCGGGCCTACCGGCTCATCGCGGCGCTGGAGCTGACCTTCGCGGCGATGTTCACCCTCGCCGCGGCCATGGCGCTGGTGGTCTCGCGGACGGTGCTGGCGGTGCTGCTGGGGCACGTGGTGTGCGTGTCGGTAATCCTGGTGGTCTCGCTGCTGGGGGCCCGGGCGGTCGCGGCGCGGCTGGACTCCCCGGGTAGTGGAACCGCCCCGCCGGATGCGACCCGCACGCTTCGCCGGCTGCTGGGGTTCGGTTGGCCGATCACGCTGGCGGCCTTGCTGGGGCTGGTGACGCAGTACGCGAGCTTCTACCTGGCGTACCGGCGGTTCGGCGAGACGAAGGCCGGCGTGCTGTGGTTCTTCGTGCAACTCTCGCAGCCGGTGCTGCTGGTGGGGCAGGCCGCCTGGGCGGTCATCCTGACGCACGTGACCAGCCGCTGGGAACACGGGCGGCGCGAGGAAGCGATGGTGTTGCTGGGGGCGTCGTACAAGGCAATCTCGCTCGCGCTGTTGGCGGTGTCGACGGTGGTTTACCTGACCGCTTCGTGGTGGGTGCAGCTTCTGCCCGGGCGTTTCCAGGGGGGGGTGGTCTTCCTGCCGGGGTTGCTGGCGTTTTTTCAGATGCTGACGAGCCTGGCGGTGGTGAACATTCTCGCGCGGATCCACGAACGCCCCGCTCTGCTGGGGGTCATGTCGCTGGCGACGCTGGCGGGGAACGCATCGCTGGCGTGGTGGTGGATGGGCCCCATGGGCATCGAGGGCGCCGCCTGGGCGGCCGGCACCGCCGGGGTGACCGCAGGTCTGCTCGTGGGCGGCATCTACGTCTACCGTAGCGGGGCGAGACTGGGGGCCGCGGTGTACGTGCTGCTGGCGAGCCCGGCTCTTCTTATGGCACCGGCATGGGTTACGGCGGCGGCGGTGACGGTGCTGGCGGTTTCGGCGGTGTGGACGGGCTGGTTGTTACGCCCGGCCGAGCGCGAGGCGATCCGCCGCACTCTTCACCGGAACCGCTGAGCCCTCTCGGCGAGCGGCCGACGGTGGCGGGAGGGGATTTCTTCGACAAGCTCTGTCCATGCCGAGGCTTACATCTCACAAGGCCAAAAAAATACGCGGCTGCGGTCCACGGAACGCTACATCCGGGCTTTGCCCGTGCCGATGTCTGTTCTGTAGGACTTACGGCAATTGTCGACCCGGCCCCTGACTTTTCCGGTTTTGGGGTGTCCTCCGGGCTGACCGGTCAGTCAGCCGCTCGCTTCGCCAGGCGGCATTAGCTGGCCCGTTCTGCGGGCAGGAGTTACGATTGAGCCATCTGCTGGAAATCCTGGGCAAGGGCCTCGAATGCGAAGTGGAGGACCTTCTGCGGGGCTATTTTATTGTCTCTCCCGGTGAGTCGGTCGAGCATCTGGAGGCCGAGGTCTCCGGCGACAACGCCCGGCCGGACCATCGTCTTGCCCTGGGCTTGGCCTATCGGCACGCCGAGCGCGGTCAGGACGCCCTGGCTTGCGTGGACGCCCTGTGCAGCGACGCGCCGGACTATCTGCCGGCGTTGCTGGCATCGGCGGTCTTGCACTATGAGAACGGCGACGTCGATACTGCCGAGCAGCGGCTTCGCCAGGCGGACTCCGCCCAGCCGGGCGAGGCACCCATTCTCCACTGCCTGGGCTTCTGCAACGAGCGGAAGGGCCAATCCGAGGCGGCCGCGGCGTGCTACCGCCAGGCGATCCGGGCCGACGAATCCTACACGCCTTCCCGTCAACGGCTGGCTGCGGTCGCATTGCGCCGCCGGCAGCCCGACGAGGCGATCGAGCAGTACCTTCACCTCCGCCAGGCCGAGCCCCAAGACGGCTGGGGACGGACGGCGCTGGGGCACCTGCTGTACCGGGCCGGACGGTTCGACGAAGCGGTGGAAGAGTTCGAGGCCGCGATCGTGATCGAGCCGGAGAACTGGGCCCTGGTCGACGACGAGGTCGAGCAGCTTGTCCAGGACGGCAGGCTGGAGGAGGCGATTGCCCGGCTTCAGGGGCTCATCGAGGAACAGGGCCCGTTTGCCGACCTGCACGTTCGCCTCGCCGACCTGTACGACCAGGTGGGCAAGGAAGAGCTGGCAACCCAGCACTACCTGACCGCCCTGGAGATCCAGCCCAACTACCTGGAAGCGACGGTGAAGCTGGGTACCCATCACCTGCTGTTCGGGCGGTGGGAAGAGGCGGCCGAGACGTTCTACCAGGCGGCGGAGCTGAACGACCGGGTGCTGATCAACTACATCGGCATGGGCGCCTCGCAGCACGCCGGCGGGCGTAGCGACGATGCGATGAACAGTTTCGACCTCGCCACGGCCGTCGAGCCCAACAGCACGTTGCTGCTGAGCGAGATGGCACGTTTGCAGTTGCGGGCGGCGATTGCCGAGTCGTACCTGCGGAGTTTCGGCGCGATCGTGGACGGCCCGGCGCCGGAGATCGACCTAGACAACGAGACCCTCGCCCAGCGTCAACTCGAGCGGCACGAGGAGCAGGTGCAGCGTACACCCTTCCACGCCGACCTGCGATACCGCTACGGCGTGCTGCTTCGGTCCGAGGGCAAGCTGGACGAGGCCCGCCAGCAGTTCGAGAAGGCCGTGGAACTGAGCCCGGCGTATGTGACGGCGCTGGTGAAGCTGGGGATCACCCAGCAGGAACTGGGGCACATCGAGCGGGCGATGGACACCTTCCGCCGGGCCCTGGAGATCGACCAGTCGCAGGTGGACCTGCACTACAAGCTGGGGCTGATGTACACGGACCGCAACGAATTTACCGAATCGGTGCGGCACATGGAGCAGGCCGAGCCGAAGGGCGAGGAAGGCCGAATCCGCGCGCGGCTGTCGCTGTCGCTGCAGAACATGGGCCTGCTGGACCGGGCGGCCGCCACGTGGCGGAGCCTGTATCGCATTCATACCGTTGCATAGGCCCGCCTGCCACCGGGCTGCCCAGGCCCGCCCACGAGAGAGTAAAGCGCCCGCATCCGGGAAGGACGCGGGCGCATTTGTTTGTGGCCCGTTGTGCTGCAGCGTTACGAGAGCAGCTCGCTCAGGCGGTCGAGCCCCTTGCCGATCTGCTCCATGCTGATGGCGAAACTCAGGCGGACGCAGCGGTCCTCGCCGAAGGCGCCCCCGGGCACCAGGGCGACGTTGGCGGCTTCCAGGGCGGCCTTGGCGAAGGACATCGAGTCGGTCACCTCCACCCCGCCGAGGGTCTTGCCGTAGTGGGCGCTGAGGTCCGGGAAGCAGTAGAACGCCCCGTCGGGCTTCGCACAGGAAACGCCGTCGATGGCGTTGAGCCGCTCCCACATGTGCAGCCCGCGCTTCTCGAACTCCTGCCGCATGCCTTCGACCGTCTCGGCCGACTTGGGATGTGTGTAGGCCGCGAGCGCGCCGGCCTGGGCGAAGCTGACGGGGTTGGTCGTGGAATGACTCATGTAGCGCTTCATCCCGGCGATCACCTCCTTGGGACCGGCCGCCCATCCCAGGCGCCAGCCGGTCATGGAGAAGGTCTTGCTGAGCCCGTTGAGGGTGATGGTGCGATCCATGAGGCGGTCGTCCAGCGAGGCAAAGGAGACGAACTTCGTGTCGCCATAGATCAGCTTTTCGTAGATTTCGTCGGAGAAGACGATCAGGTCGGTCTCCAGAACCGCCTCGGCGATGGCCTTGAGTTCATCGGGGGTGTACGCCACCCCGGTGGGATTGCTGGGCGAGTTGAGCACGAGAATCTTCGCGTCGGTGCCTGCCTGGCGGACCTGGTCGGGGGTGATCTTGAAGTTCGACTCCGGGGAGGTCTGCAGGATCACCGGTTCGCCGCCGGCGAGTTCGACCTGCTCGGTGTAGCTCACCCAGTACGGGGCGGGGATGAGCACCTTGTCGCCGTCGTCCACCAGCGCCTCGAACGCGCAGTGCAGGGCGTGCTTGCCGCCGAAAGTCATGAGGATCTGCTGGGGGTCGTAGCTCAGGCCGTTCTCGTCGGCGAGTTTCTTGCTGATGGCCTCCAGCAGCTTCTTGCCCTGCCGAGGCGTGTACTTGGTATCGCCGGCCTGGAGGGCCTCGATGGCGGCGTCCTTGATGAACTGGGGGGTGTCGAAGTCCGGCTCGCCGGCGCCGTAGCTGACCACGTCCACGCCCTGGTCCTTCATCTCCTTGGCGCGAGCGGTAATGGCGATGGTCGCACTGGCGGATACGTTCTCGATACGTTTCGATAGCTTCATAGCGCTGTGGCTCCTTTTCCTGGGTGCGGGATGCGGACAGAAGCATAGCGAAGTGATGCGGTTTGTCAAGCGCCGCGCCGGTTCCGGGCTTCCATTGAAAACGGGCGACTCCCCGAAGGGAATCGCCCGTGTGGTATTTCACCGTGTGTCGCGCGGAATCAGTACTTCAGCGTCTTCTGCGGAGTGTACCCCGTGAAGGACAGGAACCGCGAGGTGTTGAGCACCGGAATGCCCAGCCGCCGGGCCTCGTCCTTGAGGTCCTGGAACTGCATGTACTCCTTGAGCTTCTGCTGATAGACGCCCTGGTCCTCGGTGCCTTCCTGGGGCTTCACCGGACGGTCGGGCTCGGCACCCAGCACGAGGAAATCGGTCTGGATGCTCAGCTCGTCGGATATCTTCCCGCCGAAGCGCTTGA
>JBKHHV010000235.1:0-6113 GCA_046539005.1 Phycisphaerae bacterium | reverse complement strand
GTTGAGGCCGTGGCGGATCGCGTTGCCGATCTGCGGCACGCTCCGCGCCGGCCGCTTGGCGAAGCGAACGGCCGGCGTGATTTTCGACTCGATGGCCGTCGCGATCCAGGTCTTCAAGGCGGTATCGCCGGCAATGCCGGTGTTTTTCGCTGGAAGGGAGTTCAGGACAGATTGGCAAACAGCCCCCCCCAGGCACATGATGAGATACTGGCTTCCAAAGAAAAGGAAGAGCCTCCATGGCTTGGCCGGGTTGCCTGCGGAGGCTGGCAACGCGCGTGATCTCGTCGGGCACAGCGAAAGCAGGCGGCCGGGGGTGCCGACCGCCTGTGGGGTGTTGTGCAGCATGGGTTGTCCGCCCGGTTGGGGCGAAGGGTGCCGCCCTGGGGCGTTCGTGGTCAGTCGGCCGAGTCTTCGATCACGTCTTCCACGACGTCGTCGGCCGCATCTTCCAAGCCCTCGTCGGCCGACTCATCGTCGGCGGCTTCCGGGTCCTCGCCGATCCGGTCATCGGCGGCGTCTTTCGAGTCGTCGTCGGCCGACTCGTCGGGGGCGTCCTTCTTGGGCTCTCTGGGTTTGACCTCGCGGGCCTGCCTGGCGATGTCCTCGATATCGCCGGCCGGGAGGACCACCGGGATGCTGTCGTTGTCGTCGGAGGACTTCGGCGAGCGTCGGAACACGGTGACGCCCAGCAGTTTCCCGTCGGTGGTGAAGGCCGGGCAGCCGATGCGAACGCCGTCGGCGATGAAGAAGGTCCGCGGCTTGCTCACCACGGCCACGACCGCACTGGTCTTGAGCATGGAGGCGTAGTTGACGATTTTCCCCAGCCGCGAGATGGTGATCAGTTCGTCGGCCACCTCGGCCGAGGGGACCTTGGCGAGCTTTACGGGCTTGAGGGTCTGGCCCTTGAATTCCTTGCTCTCAGTGTCGATCCGGATGAACGCCAGGTCCAGGTCGGGATCGGTCAGCAGGACCTTGCCGGGCACTTCCTCGCCGTCGGGCATGCGGATGTTCAGTTCGGTCACTTCCGACTTGGCGGTCACCTTCTGGCGCGGGCCACCCCTTTGCAGCGCCACCGAGCGCCCCTCCAGGGCACTGGCCGGGTCCAGGCGCGTGTTGGAGACGACCATGAGCCCCTTGTCGTCGATGACGGTGCCCAGCAGCCTTACCTTCCGCTCGGAGGGCACCGGCAGCTTGACCCCGCCGGCCGAGGCCTGGATGTTCAACACCGCCTCGACCCACAGCACCGAGTCCTGGTGTTTCTTGAAGACCTCCCGGGCGACCTGGGTGGTTTTGTCGGCCGCGCCGGCCGGGGCGGGGGTCAGCAGCATCGCCGCGGCGACCAGCAGGCAGGAGGCAGCACAAAGCATTCGCTTGGACATTCGAGTTTCCTTTCGTCTCGTATCGATCATTGCAGGCCCCGTTGTCCGGGGCGGAAAAGCCATTGTATCGGCAGGCGGAGTCATTGCGAGTCCCAGTCGGGCTCGAGCACGAGGTACCGGGTGCGGATGCCCCGGCGGATAAACAGGACAACCCGCTCGGGTTTCTGTTTGCGGATACCGGTCATGATTTCGGTCAGGTCGTCCACCGAGGAGAGCGACTTGCTGTTGACCTGCAGCAGCACGTCGCCGGTGTCCAGTCCGGCCAGGGCGGCCCAGCCGGCGCGTTTGACGTCCTGGATCAGCACGCCGCGGACGGTTTTCTCCAGCTTCTTGTCGACGCGGTCTTCCTCGGAAAGGTCGCGCGCCTCGAACTCGAATTCCTCGTCCTTGTAGGTCGCCAGCTCGATGATCGGCGTGGGGGGCATGTCCAGCTTGACCGGCAGCTTCTTCTTCTCCCCGTCGCGGAGGATCGTCAGCTCAGGCGTGGCGCCGATCTTGTACTGGCGGATCATGTGATCCAGCACGTCGGAATCCTCCGGCTGCGAGGCGTCGATCTTCATCCCGTCCAGCCGTACGATCAGGTCGCCGACTTCCAGCCCGGCCTCCTCGGCCGAGTAGCCCTTGTACACGTGAGTCACGCGGAAGCCGGTGGTGCCTTCCAGGTCGAGCGCTTCGGCGAGGTCGCGGGTGAGCACCTGGGTCTTGACGGCGAGCCACGCCTTGCGCGCCCGGCGGGGCGGGGCTCTCTCGGGCTCCATGCCGACGTTGACGACGGTCATGAGTTTCTCGCTGCCGCGCTCGTAGGACACCAGCGTGGGCACCGGCTCGTCCTTGCCCTTGACGACGGTGCGGGTAATCGCCTGCATGTCCGAGACGTTGTTGACGGGCTTGTCGCCCACCGCGACGATCACGTCCCCGGATCGGATCGCGGGCTTCGCGTCGCCGGCCGGGGCGCCCGGACGCAGCGAGTAGACCAGCACGCCGTCCTTGCTGGGGCGGTTGCGCTGGAGGGCGGACATCATGGTGAAGTCGCGCACGGTGATGCCCCACTCGCGGAGTTCCACGTCGTCGCCCACGGCGCGTTCCCGGGCGACGGTGGTCAACTGCAGCACCTCGTGGGTGCCTTCGCGATAGATGGTCAGGTCCACCGTTTCCTCCACGGGCGTGGAGAGCACCACCTGGTAAAACAGCGGCAGTTCCTCGGCGACGGTGGCGGTGACCGCTCGGCCGTCGAATTCGGTGATGATGTCGCCGGGTTTGAGCTTGGCCTTGTCGGCGGGCGAGTCGTTGATGACGCCGCCGACCAGCACGCCGGTGTCGCGTCCGCTGCCCCGCAGCAGCGGCTGGGCGTTGATGCCCGTCCAACTCCGCTTCACACCGCCGCCCTCGATAAGCTGCCGGGCCACCGACTGGGCGAGGTTCGCGGGAATCGCCCCGCCGAGCCCGCCGATGCCGACCTCGTTGATACCCACGATCTCGCCGCGCAGGTTCACCAGCGGACCGCCGCTGTTGCCGTGGTAGATGTGGGCGTCGTGCCCGATCCACCGCACCAGCAGGCCGACGTTCTCGCCGTCCAGCGTCATGCCGCCGTAGGAGCTGATCATCTCGGTGTTGCTGACCACCCCGGCCGTCACCGACTGCGAGAGCCCCGCCGGGGAGCCCATCGCCAGCACGGTGTCGCCCACGGCGACGTTGTCGGAATTGCCGAACTTCGCCACAGGCACTGGCGCGTTGGGGTCCTTGCGTTCGTCGAGGTTCAGCTTGAGCACGGCGATGTCGGTCATCGGGTCGGTGCCGATCAGTTCGGCGGAGATTTCCTGCCGGTCGGCCAGGCGGCAGATGATGCGCGTGGCCTTGCCGGCGACGTGGTGGTTGGTCACCACGTATCCGTCGGGAGAGATAATCGCCCCGCTGCCGGAGGCCTGGAACTTCATGATGCGCCCGCTGCCTGGCGCGGTGACCACCACGTGGATGCGAACGATCGACGGGAAGACCTCCTGGTAGGCGTTGTCGATCACATTGCGGAGCTTGGTGTCGCCCACGGCCGAGGCGGCCGATCCGTTCTGCGAGTTGCACCCCGCCAGCGTCGCCGCCAGGACCAGCAACCCCAGCATCGTCCCGATTCTCCGCTTGCCAATCCGTCCGTGCATTCGTCTCTCCTTGCGGTGTGGTATTTTCGATTTCGAAAGGCCGTACGGGCGGCGCGCACCCGCATTGCGGCCGAATGATAGCTTGGACGGCGGGCCGGGAGGAAAGTTCCCCTCTTGGCAAGGCAGGCGGCTGCGTCAACGGCCAGAAGCGCCTTGTCAAACGCCCGGCGCGGCGGTAGGTTGTGCGGTGTCGCCCTTTTGCGACGCCAAACTGCGAGGATGCGAATGACCCCCCTCCGGGAAGACAACCTGCGTTGGTCCTGGCGCAGGGGTCGGTGAAGAGCCGGCCCGCATCCATCGTGCGTTTCCCTTGTTCCGATCCCCCCTGCTTTTCGAGGACCACCATGCGAGTACTTTCGGGCATTCAGCCTTCCGGCAAGCTGCACATCGGCAACTACTTCGGCGCCATCCGGCAGTTCCTGCAACTGCAGGAGGAAGGCAACGAGTGTTTCTACTTCATCGCGAACTACCACGCCCTGACCAGCATCAACGACGCCGAACTGCTGGAGGAACTCACGCTGCACCTGGCAATGGGGTACCTCTCGCTGGGAATCGATCCGCAGCGGAGCGTCTTCTTCGCCCAGTCCGACGTGCCCCAGACGGCCGAGCTTTGCTGGTTCCTCAACACCGTCACGCCCGTGAGCCTCATGCAGAAGGGCCACGCCTACAAGGACAAGATCGCCAAGGGCTTCAGCCCGAACATGGGGCTGTTCGGCTACCCGGTCCTGCAGGCCGCGGACATCGTGATTTACGACGCCGACGTGGTGCCGGTGGGCGAAGACCAGCGCCAGCACGTGGAAATGACCCGCGACATCGCCATCAAGTTCAATGCCACCTACGGCAGCGAGGCGCTGGTGGTGCCCGAGCCGCGGATTCTGGAGTCGGTGGCAGTGGTCCCGGGCATCGACGGGCAGAAGATGTCCAAGAGCTACAACAACACCATCGAGATCTTTCAGACGCCCAAGAAGACCAAAAAGAACTGCGGGAAGATCGTGACCGACTCGACGCCGCTGGAAGAGCCCAAGGACCCCGAGACGTGCAACGTCTTCGCCCTGCTGAAGCTGTTTGCCTCCGAGACCGAACTGGAGGAGATCGCCGGCCAATACCGCGCGGGGGGCTATGGGTACGGACATGCCAAGAACCGCCTGGCGGAGATGATCAACGAGCGCTTCGCCCCGGCCCGCGAGAAATATGCCGACCTGGAACGGTCGCCGGACACCGTGCGGGATATCCTGCACGAAGGCGGCCGACGGGCTCGCGACGTGGCCGAGCAGACCATGCAACGCGTCCGGAAAGCCAGCGGGGTCGTGAAGCATGGGTAGTCGTCAGCAGTTAGCTGTTGGTTGTTGGTTGCCAGCTTTCCCACGGCTCCGCCGTGGGCTTCCCTGTACCAGCCCTTCGGGCTGAAGAGCCCTTGCGGCTGAGGGGTTTGGCAGACATTCGCCGTTGAGTCTCGGCTTGCCGTTCAGCGTTTTTGCCGACCACTCCGGCGGCCGGTCGGAATCGAACAGCGCTGAACGGCAAGCCCACCCGGGGCGCGCTGTGCGTGGGTCTGCCTCCAAGGAATTCCCGCCCGCGAGTACAGGAATCGAAGAACTCCGGCATGAGCTGTTGAGGCCCGTAGGGCCGTGACAGGGGAAGCCCAGGGCACTCTTCGCGGGGGCCTCTTCGGACCCGTATTCTGAGAGGGACGCTTTGGGGGGCTTCTTGCCGCGACGTAGCGCAGCAGAGAGGGGACGCCGCCCGGCTCCCCCTAGGCTGCGGAACGCGCGGGCAATGGGATGCATTTTTCGCCCGGCCGATGTACCATGAGCCCATGAGCGAAGACTACCGCGTCAATCTGGACATCTACGCCGGGCCGGTGGACCTGCTGCTGTGGCTGATCCGCCGCGAGGAGGTGGACATCTGCGACATCCCCATCTCCCGCATTACCTCCCAGTACATCAAGTACTGCGAGATGATCCAGTCGATCGACCCGAACCTGGCCGGCGATTTCCTTGTGATGGCGGCGACGCTGATGGAAATCAAGACGCGGATGCTCCTGCCCGCCCCGGAAGTCGACGAAGAGACCGGCGAGGAGGTCACCCTCGATCCGCGGGCCGAGTTGGTGCGTCAACTTCTGGAATACAAGGCGTTCAAAGACGCCGCAGCCGACCTGGCCGACCTCGCCGATCGCCAGGCGAAACGGTTCCCCCACCACCCTGTCGAGCCGGAAATGGACGAACCGCCGGCCGTCGATATCGAAGACGTGGGCATCTGGGACCTTGTCGAGGCGTTCAGCCACCTGCTGGAGTCCATCGGGCAGGAACCCGACCGCCGCGAGGTCATCTACGACGACACACCGGTGGAAATGCACGCCGAGGACATCCTCGACCGCCTCCACCGCGAAGGAACGCTGTCGTTCCGGAAGGTCTTCGAGGGCAAGCGGAACCGCTCGGAACTGGTGGGGCTGTTCATGGCGACACTGGAGCTGGTCCGGCAGAAACTCGTCCACGTCCGCCAGGACCGCAATTTCGGGGACATCTGCCTGGAACTGAACCCCGACCCGCCGGACCAAGACCCCGAACCGCGCGACGAGCAGACC
>JBKHHV010000234.1:0-6118 GCA_046539005.1 Phycisphaerae bacterium | reverse complement strand
GGGCGGTAAGCTGACGTGCCGAAAGGATTCGCCGCATGACCCACAAGGATGCCGACGCCTCCCGGCCGTCTCGCCGGGAGCTGATCGACGAGCACGTGATTCACGAGTTCGATGCCGAACTGGCGGTGCGCAACCTGCGCGGACCCTACGGCCGTGCGATGCGGCGGCGGTACCGCCAACTGCTTCGCGGCGTCATTGAAGGCCGACGGATCCTGGACGTCGGCTGTGGGTTCGGGCAGTTCTCCCACGTCGCCCGGCAGGAGGGGCGCGACGTCGCGTCGCTGGACATCGATGAGGAGTCCATACGCATCGCCGAGCAGGTCTTCGACCTGCCGGTCCGCCGCGAGAGCGTCTACGAGACCTCGCTCCCCGACGGCGATCGCGAGTCGGCTGTCTTCTTCGACTCCATCCAGCACCTGGAGTTGCCGCGGGTTGTGGCCGAACTGAAGCGGCTGGGCGTGCGGCAGGCGGTGATATACGACAGCAACGAGGAGAACCCGCTGCTTCAGAGGCATCGCGCCGCCAGCGGACACGAGGAGGCCCACGCCCGCACCCCGCAGGAGATCGCCAAGGCCTTCGGCGAGGGAGGCTTCGAGGTCACGAAGTTGCAGTATCGCAACACGTTCCTGCTGCCCGCAACGGGTGGTTTTCAGCGGAAGCCCTTGCCGATAATAGGCTTACTTCCGGCTTGTGTCGTGACCGCCCTGGATACCCTGACCACCGGGTTGCTGCGGTGCCTGCGGCTGCACCGGCGGTACGCCTTCCGCTGGATCATGGTGTTGGAGCGACAGGACTGAGCATTCAGGGCGGGGAGCCGATGCAAATCGGCAACGCGTGTTGATTTTCGGAAACATCCGGGCGTAAACTTGTCGATACAGGTCCAATGCACCCGAATCCGGTTCAGCTCGCAGCGATGGTGGCGGATGTCCTGCCTCAGGCGGTCCTGGTGGTTTCGCCGCGGGGGCAGGTGCTCTACCGCAATATCGCTGCCGACCGTTTCCTTCCGCCCGGCCGAGATGTCTCGGAGGTTCTCCGCCCCGCAAGCCCAGAGGGAAGGACGGCGCTGGATTCGCTGTGGGCGGCGCCCCCCGGCCGTGGAGACTTCACGCTCGCCCGGCGGATCCCCATCTCGCTGGCGGGGCACCGCAGCATCATCGCCGACGTGAGCATGCTGCACCCGGAGAATGTCGTCGAGGAGGCCGACGATTGCCTGGTGGTGCTCGTGGACGACGTGACCGAGCAGGTCTCGATCGAACGCCGCTTGGAGACGGCCGAGCGACTTGCCGGCGAGGGTTCCACCGCCGCGAAGATCGCCCACGAACTCAACAACCCCCTGGACGGCGTGCTGCGATACGTCGGGCTGGCGATGCGGTCGGCTGACAAGAAAGGGCAGGAGCACCTCCAGGCCGCCCGCGACGGACTGCTGCGAATGGCCGAGGTGCTGGGCAGCTATTCGCGAAGCGCCACCGGGCGAGGGGGCAGCCCGAGCGAGCCGGCCGCCGACCTGCTGCGCCAAGCGATCGACGCGATGGCCCCGCGGGCGCACAAGCAGAACGTGCGGATCCGGCTGCAGGCCGAGCCCGGCACCGACGAGGTACCCGTGGACGGCCGACTCTTCCAGGTGGCGTGCAACCTGATCAAGAACGGCCTGGACGCGATGCCCGAGGGCGGCACGCTGGAGGTGGGTCTCTCGGCCGAGCTTGGCTCGCTGGTGCTCACCTTCGCCGACGAGGGCTGGGGCATTCCCGCGTCGCAACAGGACGACATCTTCCTGCCCTTTTTCACCACCAAGGAGCCCGGGAAAGGCAGCGGGCTTGGGCTGGCGGTCTGCAGGGACATCGTGGACAAGCTCGGCGGCCGGATCGACGTGGAAAGCGGGGCCGGGCAGGGCAGCCGCTTCATCGTCCGCGTGCCGGCGACGCATGATCTGGAAGTTCTGGCTGGGAGAAACGCATGAACGATTTCCATCCCGCATCGACACCCCAAAGCGTTCGCATCCTGCTGGTGGATGACGACCCGATCGTCTTGGAGAGCCTCGGCTCGTTTCTGGAGATGGAGGGCTACCAGGTCGCCCAGTCCGAGACCGTTTCCGATGCCTGCAGCCAACTGGATGAACACCCCTTCAATCTCGTGATTACCGACGTACAGATGCCGGCCTCCGACGGCATGGAACTGCTTCGGCACTGTCGCCGGCGACACCCGGACGTGGTGGTCATCATCATCACCGGCTACGGCACTATCGAGTCGGCCGTCGAGGCGATGAAGCAGGGGGCGTTCGAGTACCTCACCAAGCCGATCATCGACGACGACGTTCGCATTGCGGTTCGCCGGGCGCTGGCCCAACAGGAACTGATCGCCGAGAATCGCCAACTCAAGCGCGAGTTGACCCAGCAGTACAGCTTCGAGAATGTCCTGGGGCGCGATCACCGCATGGCGCGGGTGTTCGAGGTGCTCTCGGCCGCCGCCGACAGCCGTGCGACCGTGCTGATTACCGGCGAGTCGGGCACCGGCAAGAGCCTCATCGCCCGGGCGATCCACGCCCAGTCGCCCATGCGGGAGGGACCCTTCGTGGAGGTCGCCTGCGGGGCGATGCCCGAAACCATCCTGGAAAGCGAGTTGTTCGGGCACGTCAAGGGCGCGTTCACCGACGCGGTCTCCGACAAGGAGGGGAAGTTCGCCGCGGCCGACGGGGGAACGATTTTCCTGGACGAGATCGGCAACGCCTCGCCTGCGTTGCAGATCAAGCTGCTGCGGGTTCTGCAGGACCAGCAGTTCGAGCCGGTGGGTTCCAACACGACCCGTCAGGTCGACTGCCGCGTGGTGCTGGCGACCAACGCCGATCTGCGGGCCGACGTGGAAGCAGGCCGCTTTCGCGAGGATCTGTACTACCGCATCCATGTGGTAAGTGTCGAGCTGCCGCCGCTGCGCGACCGGGACGGGGACGTGCCGCTGCTGGCCGAGCATTTCCTGCATCGGCTGGCGGGACGAAACGGCAAGCAGATTGCC
Source organism: Phycisphaerae bacterium (assembly GCA_046539005.1). Lineage (GTDB taxonomy): Bacteria > Planctomycetota > Phycisphaerae > SM23-33 > SM23-33 > CAZFPT01. The sequence goes on along the minus strand of JBKHHV010000234.1, from coordinate 3,112 downwards.
GGGTTCACCGCCGAGGCGATGGGCCTGCTGCAGCGGTACGATTGGCCGGGCAACGTCCGGGAGTTGGAGAACTGCGTCGAACGGGCGGTGGTGCTGTGTCGACAGGCGCTGATCGGCCCCGACGACCTGCCCCCCACCCTGCTGGAGACCCGCGGTCCCTCCAAGCCCGACCGTCGTAAGCCCGCGACCGACCTGGACCTGGACGGGAGAACGCTGGAAGAGGTGCTCAGCGAGTCGGAGCGGGCGGTCATCACCCAGGCGCTGGAATCCAACCGCGGCCAGCGCCAACAGACGGCCGAGCAGTTGGGCATCAACCGCGTGACCCTTTACAAGAAGATGAAGAAACACGGGTTGATGTAAACCTGGCCCCGCGGGCGGGAGAATACCCAAAAGCGGGGAAGGGGCGAAGAATTGGACAACATCGAAAGCGGGCAAGACGCAAGGTAGGGCGGGCAGCTTGCCTGCCCGCCGTTAGACCCACACCGTTCTCCCATGGTAGTTTCTGCGGTAGTTCGGCATAGATGAAATGTTAGTGCATAGCTTGCAGTAAGCAACGTTTCAGACTCCAAGAACGCCGGATAAACTCGGATGAGCCCGGCGGGCAGACAAGCTGCCCGCCCTACCGTGAGTCGGTGGAGCAGGGGAGGCGCTGTGGAGAAGCAGGACGGCACGAAAGAGCGGCCCCTGTCGGTTCAGCGGATACCAAGGCTGCGGGCGATGCGGCGGTCGGCGTCGGGGGCGACGAAGTCGGCGAAGCGAGGCAATGTGCGGGCGTTGCGATTGTAGTAGTACCTCAGGCCATGATACGCCGCCAGGTTCGCCAGCCAACTGTGCTTCTTGAACGGCCAGAGCTTCAGGCGTCGCAGGGCGCTGGAGGGCATGAAGAACTCGTGGAAGCCTGCCATCTGGGCGTGTCGCAGTTGCTCCACCGTCATTCTCCGCGGTTCAAAGCAGACCGTCGAGCCGTTGTACTGCGTCCAGTCCTCGGTCAACAGACGTCCTTCGCTGCGATACTGCTCGAAGATCGCCGTGCCCGGGTAGGGCGTCAGGATAATGTAGCAGCTCATCACCAGCCCGGTCCGCTGGGCGAAGCGCACGCTGGCCATGCAGTCCCGCCAGTCGTCGGTATCGAAGCCGAAGATGAAGCTCCCCCACAGGCTGATGCCGTGGGACTGAATGGTCCGGATGTGCTGTTCGTACGCGTCGGCCGAGATGAACCGCTTGCCGGCCTCGCGCAGTGTCCCCGCCCGGGGGCTCTCCAGCCCGAGAATCAGCCCGATGCATCCGCTGTCGCGCATCGCCTTGAGCAGCTCCGGCCGCCGGGCGATCAGGATGTCGCACTGGCTCGCCCAGCGGATATCCAGCTCACGGAGCGCTTCGAACAGGCGCATCGCCCACCGGGGGCTTCCGGCGACGTTGTCGTCACTGAAGATGAAAACGCTCGTGCCGAATGCTTCCTTGGCGGTGCGGATCTCCTGGACGATGTCTTCCACCGGCCGCTGGCGGTAGCGTCGGCCGAAGATCGCCGGGGTGGTGCAGAACGTGCACCCGTGCGGACAGCCCCGGGTGGTCTGGATGGGGTTGAACACCAGATAGTCGGCCGGGTTCAGCAGGTCTTTCCGCGGCGTGGCGATGGGGGCATCGGGCTGTTCACTCCAGTCGTAGAGCGGCTTCGGCGTGCCGGCCGCCAGGTCCTCCAGGGCCCGGGGCAGCGTTCCCTCGGCGTCGCCCCGGCAGACGATGTCCGCATGCTGCATCGCTTCCTGCGGCAGGGCGGACGGGTGTATGCCCCCCAGGATCACCTTCACCCCCAGGCGGCGGTAAGCGTCGGCCAGTTCGTAGGCCCGCGTCGCCTGGCTGGTCATCGCGCCGATGCCCACCGCGTCGATCCCGGTCGCGTCGGGGCGGTGGGGCTCGTCGTGGGTGTTCTCGTCGACGATCTCCACGTCCCAGCCTTCCGGCACCACGGCCGCGCACACCGCCAGGTTCAGCGGCATGAACAGCGCCTTGCGCGTGAAGGTCATCCGCTGGATAACGCCCGGCATGGTAATGGTGGACAGCGGGCTCCGCGGGTTGATGAGCCTCAGCTTGTGGCGGGGAGTGGAGATTATGTTCCTCACCTTCGGGCCAGGGGGCGTTCGCTGCAGTGTACACTTTTGCCCTGCCCAAACCCAACCCCCGATCGGCCGATGCAGGCCCTCACGGTCGTGCATTGACCACCGCCCGCCGGGGGCGCTACACTATCCCCATGCCGAACGACAACGTATACCTCAACGGAAAGATCCTCCCCGCCCGCTCCGCGTCGGTCAGCGTCTACGACGCCGGCTTCCTGCTGGGGGCGTCGACCTTCACGACCATGCTCGCCCGCAACGGCTCTGTTTTCCGAATAGACCGCCACATCCGGCGGCTGCGGGAGACGGTGGCGTTGCTGGGGCTGGCGGTCGAGGTCGACGCGGACCTCCTGAGCCGGGAGACGCACGAACTGCTACGGATCAACGAATTGGCCGACGCCCGGTGTCGCATCACCCTCACGCCGGGCTCGACGCTGGGGGAAAGCCAGACGACCCTCATCACCGCGGTGCCGAAGCCCGACCACCCCCGCGAATGGTACACCGAGGGAATCTCGGTGGTGGTCTCGACGTTCAAGCAGGTCACCGGGCATCCGACCTTCGGATACAAGACGGGCAACTACCTCGTCCGCAGTCTGGCGATGCAGGAGGCGGCCGCCAAGGGTGCCCAGGAAGCCCTGTGGTTCACGTTGGAAAACCAGCTCGCCGAGGGCTGCACCTCCAACGTGTTCCTGGCGTTGGAGGGGGTGCTGTACACCCCGCCACGGGACACGCCGGTGCTTCCGGGGATCGTTCGCCAAACCGTGCTGGAACTGTGCGAAGCCGAGGGAATCGAAGTCCGCGACGATCGGCCTTTGACCGTGCGCGAAATGCTCGACGCCGGCGAGGTGTTCATGACCGGGTCGGTCAAGGGCATCGTGCCGGTGACGCGCATCGAGGCCCACACGGTCGGCGACGGAGAGGTGGGCCCGCTGACCCGCAAGCTCATGGATGCCTATGCGAAGCTGCTGGAAGCCGAGTGCCCGCCGCAGGAGAACGAAGGG
>JBKHHV010000233.1:0-6118 GCA_046539005.1 Phycisphaerae bacterium | reverse complement strand
CTGGAAAGCGACGCGGAGGTTCTCGCCGAGCATCTCGCCGAGCGGAACGCCATGTGCGAGTTCCACAAGATCGTCGAGTACATGACCGGCGTCCATCCCGACGACGTTGCCCCCTCCGAGAAGGAAACCGCCTCCCAGGCCAAGTGCCTGGCGATGCTCTACGAGGGACCCAACGCCATCGAGAAGATCCGCGCCGTCCTGGGCTCTACCGACCCCAGCAAGGCCGAGCCCGGCACCGTCCGCAGCGACTTCGGGCGCGACCTGATGCGAAACGGGGCCCACGCCTCCGACTCGCCCGAGAACGCCCTCCGCGAGCGGAAGATCGTCGGGCTGATGGAGACCGAGAAGGAAAGCTGCGACGTCGGACGGATCATCAACGAGTACCTGGAAGGGTAGGCGGGCGCGTGGCTCTTTCGATCGACGTTATCCCCTGCGGCCCCACGCAGACCAACAGCTATGTTCTCCGCGACGACCAGGGACGATGCGCCGTGGTGGACCCCGGCCTGGAGCCGGCTCCGCTGCTGGCGTTCCTGAACGAGCACGACCTCTCGCCCGAGGCGGTCCTCGTAACCCACGGGCATGCCGACCACATCGCCGGCGTGGGCGAGGTGGTCCAAGCGCACCGCTCGGCACAGATCGTCTGCCCCGCCGCCGACGCCGACATGCTGCAAGACCCGCAGAGGAACATGTCGCTGCTGTTCGGGCTGCGCATCGTCTCTCCGGCGGCCGGGCTGCTGGTGAACCCGGGCGACCGCGTATCGGCGGCCGGGGTGGAATGGGAGGTCCTGGACACCTCCGGACACACCCCCGGGGGGGTAAGCTACTACGCCGCCGACGAGGAGGTGGCGATCGTGGGCGATGCCCTGTTCCAGCGAAGTATCGGGCGTACCGACCTGCCCCGCGCCGACGGGCCGACGCTGCTGGCGAACATCCGCGCGAACCTGCTGAACCTGCCCGACGACACTCGCGTGCTGCCCGGACACGGACCCCAAACCACCATCGGCGCCGAACGCAGCGGCAACCCGTTCCTGGGCTGATGCCCCGAAAAACGCCGCAACGAGTCCTCTTTGCGGGTTTGACACCGTCACCGGGACGAATTACCATACTGGAAGCATCTGCCTGGTTGCGACTTATACCGCATTCATCCATTCATTCTTCGCAAGTCAGGCGGACTCGGCAGTATACGCCGTCGTAAATCGGACGGCCGATGGGAAACAGACGCCGCATGCATCGCTGCAGGCCCATGCGCCCGGCGAGCGGTCTATTGTGACTTCGTGCACTCCGTGCTCATTTCCGAGGGAAGTCGGTGGCATCGGTACAGGTGATCCAGGGCCCTGACAAGGGCAGAACGTTCGACCTCATCGAGGGCGAGAACAGCATCGGCCGACTGGGAGTCCCCGTCGAGCTGACCGAGAATACTGTCTCCAGGCGACACGCGACCATTACCCCGCGCAACGGGCAATGGATCCTCGAAGACCTCGGCTCGGCCAACGGAACCTACCTCAACGGCGTGCGTCTGCGCCGACCGGCCGTGCTGCACCGAGGCGACCAGATCCGCTGCGGGCAGACGCTGCTGGTCTTCGGCGGGCAGTCTTCCACGATCCAGTCGTCGGTCGACGTCGACGAGTCCGGCCAACTGGTCGACGCCGCCATCGTCGCGACGATCCCCTCCAACGAAGACTCGGTCATCATCCCCACGCCCGAGGCCGGGCGCGAAGCCATCGACAACCTGCGGATCATCTACGACCTCATCAGCGAGGTCAGCTCCATCTTCAACATCGACCAGCTCCTGCAACGCACGCTGGACAAGGTCTTCGAGGTTCTCCGGGCCGACCGCGGGTTCATCATGCTCATCGACGAGAACGAGGAACTCAAGCTCAAGGCCTCCCGCGTGATCGACGAGTGCCGCGAGCAGAAAGCCCCCATCTCCCGGACGATCATCAACGAGGTCGCCTCCAAGCAGGTGGGGATCCTCAGCTCCAACGCCATGAGCGACAAGCGCTTCGCCGCCGGCAAGAGCGTGCACGACCTCGGCATCCGGTCGGCTGTCTGCGTCCCGCTGAAGGGGCGGGAGCGCATCCTTGGGGTCATGCACGTCGACTGCAGCGTCTCCGACCACACCTACTCCACCGAACAACTCCGCCTGCTGACCGCCATCGGCTTCCACACCGGGCTGGCGGTGGAGAACGTGCGTCTCTACGAATCGGCCGTCCAGTCCGAACGACTCGCAGCCGTCGGCGAGACGGTGGCGTTCCTCTCCCACCATATCAAAAACATCCTGCAGGGGCTCTCGGCCGGCATCGACCTGGTCGAAATGGGCCTGCAGAAGGAACAACTCGGCAAGGCGAAGGACGCCTGGCCGATCGTCCAGCGGAACCTGGGGCGCATCAACGACCTGATCCTCAACATGCTGGCGTTCTCCAAGAACCGTCAGCCCCTGCTGGAGAACGTCAACATCAACCGCGTGCTGGATGACTGCCTGGAACTGATGACCCCCCGCGCCGACGAGCGAAACGTGGCGGTCCTCAGCGACCTGGACGACCTGCCGGCGATTCCCGCCGACGCGGCCGGCCTGTCCCAGGCGTTCCTGAACCTCATGAGCAACGCCCTGGACGCCGTGGAAGACGAAACCGGCGTCATCACCGTCCGCAGCAAGTACGACTCCATGAACCGCCAGGTCATCGTGCAGGTGATCGACAACGGCAGCGGCATCGAGCCGGACAAGCTGGACCAGATCTTCACCCCCTTCTACTCGGCCAAGGGGCACAAAGGCACCGGGCTGGGACTGGCGGTCGCCCGCAAGGTGACCCAGGAACACCGTGGGACCATCGACGTCGATTCCACCGTCGGGGAAGGCACGACGTTCACCGTCTCGCTGCCCTCCATGCCCGGAGACGCCGGAGAAACCGCCGGCCCGGCACGCTAGGAACGCCCTTGTCGCGAACGCGCCCCGCCCGCACGGGGCGCCGCCATGCCAACCGGCGAGACCTGCACCCTCGCTCTGCTTCCGGGCCCGGGCGCCGGATGTGTTGCCGATCTCATCGGCGGGGCTGATGAATCCCGCAAGCTCCCAAAGCCGCACCCCCCACCTGCCGATGAAACCCTTGGAGAACTGCCCCGGTCCCTCTCTGCGCAGGAGGAGAGAACAGATGGCGATGTCGAGCAACGAAGACCTCTTCAAGGAGCCCTGGCTGGCGGTGAACCTTTCGCTGCTGCTGCCCGGGGCGGGGCAGTTCTATTCCGGGTCGTGGATTCGCGGGGCCGTGCTGCTGGTGAGTTGGCTGGCATGCCTGGCGACCGGCGCCTGGCTGACGGCGAGCGAACTGCTGCCCTGGTACGCGGCCGCCGGTGTTCTCGGTGCCGCGGCCGGGGTGTGGGCGTACTCGCTCTCCAACGCCCATCGCTTGGCAAAACAACTCAACACCAAGAACATGGAGCAGAAACGCCGCAGCGCCAAAGACCCCTACCTGGCCGCCTTCCTGGCGAGGGTTCTGCCCGGGGCGGGGCACCTCTACCTCGGTCGGGGCGGGGTCGCGCTGGCATTGTGGATGGGCACCGTGGCCATCGCGGCCGTCGGGGTTCTGATGGGACTGGGCTGGGCGCTGTTCGTGATCTACCCGGTGTACGTCGGGGCGGTCAGCCTGCTGAGCTGGCTGGGCGGACCGGAGGGACGACGCACCCACACCCGCGGCATCCTGGTACTGTGTGCCTTGGTGGCCCTGGGCGGCGTGGCGGTGCATGCCGGACTGCTGCTGGCCCACCGCAGGCACACCCGCGCAGAACACTCCGAGCAGCTCGCCCGTGACCGCGTCCGCGTGCCGGCAAGACTGGGCAACAACCCCTGGGAAGACCAACCCTGAGGACCCCCGACGCGGTACCGCCCGTCGACCTCCCGCAGATCCGCCGAATCAGCCCGCAGTTTGCCGGCTTTTTGCGCCGCTTCCCGACCGGCCACCTTCCGATAGGATGAGTGGACAGCACCGGAGAATCGCTATGCGCACAAAGAACCGACGGAAGCCCCGCGAGCCGATCGCCTCGGTCCTGCTGGTGGCGATGCTGCTGGGCACCTGGGCACCGGCTTTGGCACAGGTGGCCGGGACCATCTACTACCAGGTCACCTACGAGAACGGCAAAGTCCGCGATATCGCCACGCTTCCCAAGACCAACGAGGACATCCGCCGCGTGGTCCGCATTACGCGGGTCAACGACGGCGACCGCGGTGTGCGGGCGATATCGACCGAAACACCCACCTTCGTTTCCACCGGAGGGCGAACCTATCGCCACGAGATGACCTGGAACGGAGAGGGCTGGGTGCTGCACGACGTCCTCAAGGAAGCGACAAAGAAGGCCGACCCGAACGCCGCAACCGGAAAAACGCCGACGCTGGAAGATATCCTCGCAGAAGAGGCCGCCGAACTTCGCAAACGCATCGCCCATTACCGCAAACAGGTACAGTTGCGCGAAGAGGCCGTCGCTGCCGCCGAAGATCGCCTCGCGGAGGCAAGAAGCGATGACCAGCGGTCGGAAGCCTCCACCGCACTGAACGCGGCAATGCGCCGGCGCGACCAGGCCGTGCGGATGCTGAAGCTCAACACGCAGATGCTCGCCAGCCTGACCGGCCGCCAGACCCGCCTGGGGAACCCCACCGGCAAGGTGGAGACGCCCGACGGGGCCCCGAAGCTGGACCGGAAGACCGGAGGCGGGGTTGCCGAACCGGTGGAGTCGGAGCACATCCTGCCTCACCGGGTCCAGGTGTGGGAGGTAACACAGAAACGCAAACCCCGGCAGGGTCAGAAGCTGGGGTACAAGGTCTCGATGGCTCACCCCCAACCCGGGCGGCTGGGAGAGTTCTACTACGTCGCCTACGTTGACGAAGACGACGATGGCCGACCGGATCGCCTGATCGCGCACTCCCCGGCCGCCCGTGCAGCCAAGGCCGGCGGGTGGACGAACTGGTCGTTCCGCACGCATCACGAGCGGGTCTTCGTGGGCAACGCGTGGCACAGAGGACAGACCGCGATGTACTCCCGGAAATTCGCAGAAGGGAAGAACTGGGTCGGGCTGGGCGGACGGCCCTGGGTGTCGGACGTCTTCGGCGCAACCCCCATGCACCAGACCTGGCCGTTCCTGGCGAACCTGCGCGTGGAGGTGCAGGTGCCCTGGGAAGACTGACGCCGCTGGAATCCCCTGCAAGCCCCCCGCCAGAGCTGCCGGCCATCACATCCGTCGGATCAGGCCGATGACGACGCCCTGGATCTGCACGTTGTCGGTGTAGATCGGCTCGTAGTTGGCATTGGCCGGCTGAAGCCGGATGCGTCCCTTCTCGCGGTAGAAACGCTTCAGCGTCGCCTCATCCTCCAGCAACGCCACCACGGTCTCGCCGTTGCGGGCGGTGTTGCGTTTCTGGCAGACCACCTGGTCGCCGTCGCAGATGTGGTCCTCAATCATGCTGTCGCCGGTGACTTCGAGCACGAACAGGTCGCTGCGGCCGGCAAAGACCTCCTCGAGGTCCAGGACCTGCCGATCTTCGATCGCCTCGATGGGCGACCCGGCGGCGATTCGCCCGGCGATGGGCAGCCGCGTGGGCTTTTCGTCGGCAAACTCAGCCTGCGGAGAGACACGCAAACAGCGAGCCTTGTGTTTCGCCTCCCGAATGAGCAGCCCTTTTCTTTCGAGGGCTTTTACGTGCTCGAACACGGTGACTTTTGTGAGACCCAGATGGTCCCCCATCTCCTGCATGGTCGGGGAATAGCCGTGCCGATTGCGAAAATCCCTGATGTAGCGGAGTATCTCCAACTGTCTCGGCGTGACGGTCTGCATGGTCCGTCTCCTTCTGCGGGATGTAAGCCGGTGCGCGTCCGTCGGACGATCGCAGGGACGCTCCGCCGTTTCCTGCGGCGATGCGTTCGCCCGCCCGACCGGGCACAGCCACGCCACGCGCCGCAGCGCTGCACGTCCGGACCACCAGCGAGTTCAACGCCGGCTCTACCGGGCCTACCGTCGCCAGCGGGAGCATGGCGGGATTCGCCTGCTGCGTCTGTTCGCGTCCACACAGCCCGGCGACCACCGCCGAGAGCTTCGCCAGGACAGGCAAGCTGACCCCCATGCTGCGCCAGTA
>JBKHHV010000232.1:0-6123 GCA_046539005.1 Phycisphaerae bacterium | reverse complement strand
GCGTTGCCGAGGTGCGTGACCGGCTGCATGCCGTCCGCGAGGCCATCGAGGCCCGGCTGGACGCCACCGCCGTGGCCGACCTGCGAACCACAAGAGGCAAACGGGAGTGGTGTCGCGAGCATAATCGAACTGCGGGGGGTGCCTACTGGCGAACCATCTGCCACACGCACGCCCACGTGCGGCAGATATGGCTCTACCGCGGCAGGTTCCGGGCGGCCGACAACGACCGCGGCTGGCCCGACCAGCACTACGCATAACGGAGTTCTGCATGCCCAAGAAGCCGAACGTACTGGTTGTCGGATCGATCAACATGGACCTGGTGGTCCGCACCCCCTCCCTGCCCGAACCGGGCGAGACCGTCCTGGGCGATGGGTTCGTAACCAACCCCGGCGGAAAGGGCGCCAACCAGGCGGTCGCCGCGGCCCGCCTGGGAGCCAACGTCGCCATGGTCGGCCGAGTCGGAGACGACGCCTTCGGCAGGCAGTTGATGCAGAACCTCCACGATGAGGGGGTCAACTGCGAGAGCGTGATGATTACCCAGGGCGTTCCCTCGGCGGTGGCGATGATTATCGTGGACGGAAACGGTGAGAACTCCATCGTCGTAGCGAGCAACGCCAACTGGCGCGTCACGCCCGACGATGTCTTCAGTCGCGAGGACCAGTTCGCCGCGGCCGACGTGGTGCTGCTGCAGCTCGAACTGCCGCTGCCGACCGTGCGGGCCGCCTGCCAGGTCGCCAAGCGGTGCGGGGCGAAGATCGTCCTGGACCCGGCGCCGGCCCCCCGGCACCTGTGCGACACCCTCTGCGAGGTGGACGTGCTGAGCCCGAATGCCTCCGAAACCGAACGCATCACCGGCAAACGGTCTCCCGAAGACCGCGTGGAGAAGCACGTGGCGATGGACCTGATCGCCCGGGGCGCCAAAGCCGCGGTGCTGAAACTCGGCTCGCGCGGGTGCCTGGTGGTGACGGCCGACGAACAGTTCGCCACGATCCCCGCCTGCAAGGTGGACGTGGTAGACACCACCGCCGCCGGCGACGCCTTCACGGCCGCCCTGGCGGTGGGTATTGCCCAGGGGCGCTCCCTCCCGCAGGCGGCGAAGCTCGCCAATGCCGCCGGCGCCCTGGCCTGCACCCGTCTCGGTGCCCAGGCCGCCATGCCCACCATGGACGAGGTCCGCATTCTCTTGGCCGACCAGCACGAAGAGTAGCCAGCGCGAAGAAACCCCCGCCCGTCGGCGTCAAAGCAGTAGGAAGGAGAATGCCCGTGTCCCTGAAGGATCACATTTCGTTCTACACCAACCCTTACACCAACCGCCAGACGCTCCGGACGCTCCAGCGGACCCAGGAGATGCGGAACGCCGCCCAGCGGAACCGCAACCTCGATACCGAGAACGCCTGGCGACCGTCGAGGCCGACAACGCCCAGATGAAGCTGTATCTACTGGCACTGACGCGAATGCTGCTGAACCGGAAGATCACCACCCCGGAGGAACTCCAGCGGCTGGTCGAGGAGGTGGATTGCCTGGACGGAGAGCCCGACGGAAAGGTGTCCGGCAGCATCCGGCCGGACGGCAACGTGCAGCCGCCCTCCTCGCGGACCGACCTGGACGACCTGGCCGACGCGGTCTCCGGCGACTGACCTCCACACGCAGCGGACCGGGAAGCGGGCTTTGCGCTGCCGCCCCGGCTACTTCTCCCCGCGGACCTGCACGAGAAACCGCCGCGACCGCGGGCCGTCGAACTCGCAGAAGAACACCGACTGCCACGTCCCCAGCGTCATGCGGCCGTCCTTCACCGGCACCTCGATGCTGCAGCCGACCAGCGAACTCTTCACGTGGGCGGCGCTGTTGCCTTCGCTGTGGCGGTAGAAGTCGGTCTCCCACGGCACGGCACGGTCGAGCATCGCCAGCACGTCACGGATCACGTCCGGGTCGGCGTTCTCGTTGATGGTCACCCCGGCCGTGGTGTGGGGCACGTAGACGAGGGCACTGCCCTGGCGGATGCCCGCCTCGGAGATGGCGTCGTGCACCTGCGAGGTAATGTCCAGCATGGCGTCCCGCCGCGGCGTCCGGATGTCGAAAGTTCGGGTATTCATGCCCGCAGTCTAGTCAACCCGCCGCCGCCGTTCCAGAGCCTTCCGCCCGGACGCCCGTCGGCTGCATGACGAATCCGATCAGCCAGCGGGTAAGACCTGCAGTGCGAGCGACCGACGGAAGCTTCTAAGCAGCACGGGACTCGGGAAACAGCCTTGGCACCCCGAGCCCTGTGCCTTGGGGTGAGGAACCGTCAGTTCCAGGCATCTCCCGCTCGCCTGCTGGGGCGGGCATTTTTCCCAGGTGAAAGGGGTGTCGGCTCCATCGCGCGTTCTACGACGCCTGCTTTCCCACGGCCGTGGCGGTGGTGAGTTGTTGCCGCAGCGCCTGCAGTTGCGACGGGTCGCGCGTGGGGTGGTACCGCAGGCGAGCGTACGCCTCGTACCACTCGGCCATGCGGTCGGCAGCGGGGTTTTGCCCCTTCTCCTGTCGGATGCGCCGGGCGAACTGGTGCAGCGTTTCCCCTTCGTGGCGGACCCACTGGCCCTTCGACCTTCGCCGCACGGCAGCATCCATCCTCGCAAGCAGCCGTTGCATGCCGGCGATAACCGCGTCGCTGGGGTGTTGCTTCCGCCGGCGGTACATCCAGCGGAGCAGGCGGCGCAGCACCAGCAGCCCCACCAGGGCGATCAGGCACCAGCCCGGAACAGTGTTGACAAGGCGATCCCAGAACCACTCGACCCCCAGAACGACCAAGCCGACAAGGCCGACGAAGCCTTCCTCGCTGACGGCTGCCTGCACCTGCCGCCAGACGAAGGACGAGTAGTCGTACAGCGAACTGGCCCAATGCGGCGAGGAGGGCTGGGGCTGGCCGCCGGCGGGGGTGGCCTCCACCAGGACCCAGCGTCTTTGCTCGCGATCGTAGGCCTCGACCCAGGCGTGAGCATCCTTGTTGCGGGCGATCCAGTAATCACCATACGGGCTCTGCTCCTGTGCGACAAAGCCGGTGACGTACCGCGTGGGCACCCCGCCGAGGCGCAGCAGCAGCGCCGCCCCGCTGGCGAAGTACTCGCAGTGGGCGGACGGCTTCTCCAGCAGGAAGTAGGTCAGGGGGTCCTCGTCCGATCGGATGTCGATCCCCAGGCGGTAGCTGTAATTCGTGTGGAAGTAGGCGGTCACGGCGCGGATCTTCTCGGCGGTGGTCGGCTGTCCTGTGGTCAACCGGGCCGCCAGCAGATGCACCCGTGGGTCCAGCCCCAGCGGCACTTGGGTGCACTTGGCCTCCAGGCCCGGGGGGAGCGGGTCTTCCAGCGGCTCGGCCGAGGAGACCACGCGATAGTTGACCCCGGCCGGGATCCGCGGAGCGTCGATGATTCCGTGAAGGTCGCGGGTCAGCGCGTCCACCGGTGCCCGCACCGCCAGCGTATCCTGCGGGGTGAACACGCCCGACTCGATGTCCATTGACGGCCAGACGTCCAGCTCCCGCGTCCTCCGCGGATCGGCGTGGCGAATGCGGAACAGCTTCCCGTTCCCCCCGGGAGCATACGGGGGGAGGTCCTTGGCCGGTCCCAGACGGGGAGGCTCTTCGATGGGGGCCCACTGGGAGTCGTCATAGTCGTGATACGCCGCAGCCCGCAGGTAGCCCGGTGTGGAGTCGCTGCGGACGCGCAGGGCGATCTTGTCCGGGTCGTTGGTCTGGATGTTCATCACGCTGCTGAGCCTGGCCTTGCGCGAGAAGCCGATGCTGTTGGTCAGATTCGGCAGCGTCAGGTTCCCCAGCCAGATCGACGCCTCGCGCTGGTAGCGGTCCAGGGCTACGCTGGCGTAATAGCTCAACCCCAACACCCCCCCCAGCACGCCGGCCGCCACCGCCCGCCGAATGCCCGATCGGCTGGCGGCACTGCGTTTCCATCTTCGCCCGGCCATGGCGTAGAACACCGACGAACCCACGAATGCCATCGCCAGCAGATGGTACAGCTCGGCGTCGCGCGCGCCGACCAGCACATCGCCCGCGCACAGCATGACCCCAAGACCCAGCAGGATCATCGAGGTCGGCAGGTCGCCCCTGTGCTTCAGGAAGAACATCACCACCATGCACGCCAGCAGGAACTGCCCCAGGGCGTGGGCGAGCGAGTACATCACGAAGCCCTGGGTGTGCTCGAAGGGCGCAAACCGCCACTTCAGTGAGAAAATGACCCCCACCAGCAGAAACAGGATCGCCCGCCGGATCGGGCGGAGGTCCATCTGGCGGCGCCCCCCCGCCCCGACGACCGCCATGAGCACCATCGCCACAGAGAACAACCATCCGTCGGAGGTCAGCGCAAAGGCGGTCGCCGACACGGTTACCAGCATCAGTCCCATCAGTTGTCGCCGGTTCATATGCGGTCGATCCCCCCTTTGCGCACCTGCTGGGGCGTCACCTGCATGATGTGCCCGGCCCAGCCTTCGTCCATGGACGCCTCGGGACGCGGCTCGCCCTCCCGCACGATGACCACCCGGGTGGCACACCCGGCCTCGACGGCCATCCGCACCAGCCGCCGGCGCGACTCGTCCCAGTCCAGCATCACGAAGACCACCGCCGAGATGTTGCTCAGCTCGTCCGACAGCGCGGGGGTGATCTTCTCGAACGGGTTGGTGCGGCAGTCCTCCACGCAGGCAAGGATCTCCAGCACGTTGTCCAGATGGGCCGTGTGCCGACCCGAGCGGAACACGTACAGGTCCGGACCGGCCGCGAAAAGGTCGATGATGTGCTCCCCCTTGCTCAGCGCGTCGGCCACGGCGGCCGTCATGCTCACCCCGGCTTCGAGATCGTCGAACCCGCGTTTTCCGCGTTTGCCTCGCCTTCGCGGCACGTAGGTGTCCAGCACCAGGGCGATGCGGCAGTAGTACTCTTCCTGGTACTCCTTGACCACCGGGGTTCCCAAACGCGCCCAGGCGCGGGGGTCCACCCGGCGGAAGGGATCACCGGGGCGATAGTTGCGGTTGCCGATGTACTCGGGTCTTTCGCCGACGTGACTGGTCAGGGCGATGCCGCCCGGCTGGTACCGCGTGCCGATGGGGATGTCCACCTGCGAAAGCGGGCGAAACTCCGGGAGCACCAGCAGTTTCTCCTCTCGCCCGGTTCGCGGCCCGGTGCGGAAGAGATTGAACGGGAAGGTCGTGAAGTAGCGCAGCCCCGCCAGCGTGTGCAGCCCGCGGCGCAGCGGGCGTATCGCCACGCTCAGTTCGACCGTCTCTCCCGGGGCGAGTCGCCCCACGCTGTCGGCGTCTTGCACCCGCTCGACGACCTCCGGCAGGTCGAAATGCCCCACCGAGACGTCGTAGGCGGCAAGGCGGGTGCGGTTGGTAAGAGTGTAGTGCCCGCGAACCACGTGGTTGGCGACGGCCTTGCCTTCGAACCCGCCGCCCAGCAGCAGGCGGGGCCAGTACACCGTGCCGACCGCGGCGGCGATGACGAACAGTACCAGGAGCGTCACGAAAAGCGTGTAGATGGGGACTTCGAGGCTGACGGCGCCGATGGCGACCGCCATCATCGTCCCGATCGCCAGCAGCTTGCCGGCGTCGGTCATCCGGAAGCGAAGGAACTCCCGCCCGCTTCCGCGTGGGGAGCGCTTTCGCCGCTTGCTCATGTGGGCACCTTCACCTGCTTCAGGACGTCACGAATGACCTGCGTCTTGGTGGTTCCGTCGTAGCGGCTCTTGGGCGTCATGATGATGCGGTGTCCCAGCACGTAGGGCGCCAGCCGCTGGATGTCGTCGGGCAGCACGAAGTCCCGCCCGTCGGAGAACGCCGCCGCCTGGGCCGCCCGGCAAAGCATCAGCGAACCACGGGGGCTCACGCCCAGTTTCAGCCGCGGGTCGTTGCGGGTGGCCTGCACCAGCAGCACGATGTACTGGGAGATGCTCTCGTCCACCTGCACCTCCACCACCCGCTGCTGGAGGCTGTGGACCTCGTCCTGGGTAAGCACGGTGTCGAGTTTCTCCAGCGGGTGGGCGCGGGAGTGCGACCGCAGGATGTCCACCTCCACCGCGGCGTCAGGGTAGCCCAGGTCCAGCAGCAGGTCTTCGGTGAGTTGGCGGAGGATCGTCTCGT
>JBKHHV010000231.1:0-6135 GCA_046539005.1 Phycisphaerae bacterium | reverse complement strand
CCGTTGGCGGCCGTAAGGATTTCGCAACCCAGGTCGCCCAGGGCGGCCTGCATCGCGGTGAGAATGTCACGATCGTCATCTACCAGCAGGATCGTCTTGCCTGCCAATTCGTCAGCCATGGTCTGATACTCCTGGACTCATGCGCGGGGGAACCCCGCAAAGGGAATACGCCATAGTATTCCGGGGCAGGATAGCTGTCAACCGCAGGAAATGCCGAAAAGCGGGCAATCCGAGAAATGCATGCCGTTTACTCGTTACCCGCTGCCGCCCAGGCGGCCGTATGCGCAGAGTGCCAGGTAATACGTCGGCTCGGCGACGAACTGCTTCTGGGTGTCGGTAACCTCCAGGTCGGCGACGCGGCGCCAATTGTCGCCCGTGACGGGCTCCAGCGTGATCCTGTTGTCAATGGGGCAGGCATAATGGGTTCGGGAGTCTATCCTTCCTGGTCCGTGTCTGCCGGCTTCTTCTTCCGCGGCAGGGGGCAACGGTAGAGCGTGAACGTCTGCGACTCGCCGTCGAAGTCGGAAAACAGCAGCTTGCCGCCCACCTCGGCGATCTTGAACAGCTTGCCCTCGTACACACGATACATCCGGCGGCCGTCCTCGACGTCACAGAGATACAAACGGCTGCCGCGGATCGCTTCCTCGTAGTACAGGTCGGCGCCGAGCACGAGGAACCGGTCGCCTGCCGATCCCAGAAGGTTGATGTACTTCCTGCCCTCCGGTGGGGTGAGCGTGGTCTTGCGGAACTTCGCCGGTTCGTGAATGACCAGGTGGCCGTGATCGTCTTTGCGGTCGCGGGCGAACTCCTCGACGATGAGGTAACGCCCGTTGCAGGCCCAGCCCTTGACCGTGTCCATCTCCCCGAGGGTCGCCAGGCGGGATTTCCCCATCGTCTTGAGGCTGAGGACGTAGAGTTGGCGCTCGCCGTCGATGCGTTGGATGATCGCCAGCCAGGTGGGAGCCTCGCGGCGGTTGGGCATCACGGTGGCGTTGTACTCCTCCTTGCCGAACAGGTCGGCCTCGAAGGTTCCCCGCACCAGCAGCACGCGGCCGTTGGTTTCCCACCGCACGCTCGATTTCCCGTCCGCCGAGATGAACTTCCGCCGGGTGCGGGGGCGCCTGCCGAACATCGGCGCGGCCGGGGGCGCGCCCTCGATCTGGTCGGGGGTCACTGTTTTGACGGTGTTGGGCTTCTTGCCGTCGAGGTGAAGCGTTACCTGGGTGTAGGTGCTGTTGGGGTCGGCGACCGAGTCGGGCTGCTGCCCGGCCGGCCCGAGCCAGAATCGCACGGCCTGGGTCTTGTCCAGTCGTTTCGTGGCGTGCAGCCGGTAGCTGCCCTTGAGCGTGAACAGCTTGGAGACCTCGTGGCTGCCCAGGTTCACCTTGACGGCGCGGAGGAATGCGTCGTTCCCGTCGGCGGTGGCGCCGACGTTCTGCAGCAGGGCAACGGTGTTGGCGTCGACCGGCACGGGCACGACGACCCCGCCGCCTTGCAGCACCACGCTCTGTCGGCCGTTGCGGAGATCAACGAGGGTGTATTCCGACGGCGAGAGGCCCATTCTGCCCCGGAGCGACCGGAAGCCCAGGCTGGTCGGGCCGACCTGGCGCACGAAATGCGAGAGTGCCCGCGGCCGAACGGGGTGCTTCTCATCCATTGCCGCGAGTTTCCATTCCTTGCCCACCGACAGCGACCGGGCATACAGCCCGTCCTCGCGGAGCATGATGACGATGTCTCCCCCGGCCATCACCTGCCAGTGGGTGACGTCGTCGGCGAGCTTGATGGGCTCGAGGGAGGCGGCGTTGGGTTCTTCGGCGCCGGCGGGTGGGAAGCAAAGCAGCATCGCCGCCAGCATGGTTCGGGTGAATCTGCACATGGCGTTTCCTCGTGGCTGGTACCGACAGTTCAGACGCCTGCGCCCGTCGGTTCGTTCACTTTATACCGCCTTGACTTTGTCGGTGCCACAGGGCATCCTCCCCGCGGACACACCGAGGACTTAACGAGGAGATTCCCGTGCCGAAACCGACATTTCCGAAAGATTTTCTGTGGGGGACCGCGACCGCAAGCTACCAGGTGGAAGGCGCCGCCTGGGAGGACGGCCGCGGGCCCTGCATCTGGGACACCTTCGCGCGTACGCCGGGCAAGGTGCAGCATGGACACAACGGCGACATCGGGCCCGACCAATACCACCGCTACAAGGAAGACGTCCAGTTGATGAAGCGGCTGGGCATCGGGGCGTATCGGTTCTCGCTGGCCTGGCCGCGGGTGTTCCCGCAGGGCTACGGCGAACAGAACCCCAAGGGCTTCGACTACTACCACCGCCTGATCGACGAGCTTCTGGACAACGGCATTGCCCCGGCCATTACGCTGTATCACTGGGACCTGCCCCAGCGGCTGGAAGACAAGGGCGGCTGGCCGGTGCGCGATACCGCCCTGCGGTTCGCCGACTACGCGAAGGTCTGCTTCGACGAACTGGGCGACAAGGTCAACATGTGGATCACGCTCAACGAGCCGCACTGTTCGTCCATCGGCGGGTACGGCCAGGGCTGGCACGCACCCGGCCGACAGGAACTCCAGGACGGCTACAACGCGATCCATCACCTGAACCTCGGGCACGGGCTGGCGGTGCAGGCATTCCGACAGGGCGGGCTCGACGGGGTCATCGGCACGACGCTGGACCTGGGCACCTGGCGGCCGGCCACCGATCGGCCGGAGGATGTCGAGGCCGCCGACCGGGCCAAAGACCGCAAGACTCGCATGTTCATGAACCCGCTGGTGGGGCGGGCCTACCCCCAGCGGCACCTGGACGCCTACGGGCTGACCATGCCGGTCGAGGACGGCGACGCGGAGGTGATGGCCACGCCCGTCGATTTCGTCGGCGTGAACATGTACCACGAGTATCCGGTTGCCTGGGACGAGTCGCAGCCGGAGAAGTGGCGCGAGGCGCCCCACTGGCAGAAGGAGTCGGCGATGGGTTGGCCGATCGTCCCGGCCGGTCTGAGACGCCTGCTGACCGACATTACCGAGGAATACGGACCTCTGCCGCTGTACGTGACCGAGAACGGCTGTGCCGCGGACGATCATCTCAGCGAGGACGGCACCCGCTGCCACGACCGCGACCGCATCGACTACCTGCGGGGGCACCTCTCGGCCTGCCGGGATGCCATCGACGCCGGGGTGGACCTGCGGGGGTATTTCCTGTGGAGCTTCATCGACAACTTCGAATGGGCCTTCGGGTACACCAAACGGTTCGGGATCGTCTACTGCGACTACGTGGATCAGCGGCGGGTTCCCAAGGACAGCTTCTACTTCTACCGGGACGTCATCGCCGGGTATGGAGATTTCTGAGAACACAGGCCATGCCCTGAGGTCCGGGGGCCGGAGTCCGGCGTTCAGAATCGAAAGGTTGCATCGTGCAGCACCGATACCGCTTCGAGGATGACGGCACGTTCGTCATCGAGAACTACCACGCGTCCAAGCCCTTCAGCAGCTTCCTGCCCGGGATGGCCGGGCTGTGGGGCATTCCGCTGTGGCTGTATTACGTCAATCGCGGCCAGGCGGTCGCCTGCTTCGGCACGCAGGACAAGGACCACGCGATCATGGAGTTCCAGTCGGCCAACCTGCATCACCGGCGGGTGTCGACCGAGGGCTTCCGCACCTTGCTGAAGGTTGCGCGCGACGGCGACGTGCGGTTCTATGAGCCCTTCCGCTCCGAACAGCCGCACTACCGGGTTCACAACCGCCTGGAGACCCGTTTCGACTCGCTGGCGTTGGAGGAGGTCAACGAGACGCTCGGGCTGAAGGTGCGCGTGGAGTACCTGCCGATTCCCAACGAGCCGTTCGCGGCGCTGTCGCGCAGCGTGACGCTTACCGAGCTGTCCGGGGCCCCCGTCGAGGTGGAACTGGTGGACGGGGCGCCGAGAATCCAGCCCTATTTCATCCGCGCCGAGCACCTCCAGCGGCTGCCGTTCATCACCGAGGCGTACATCAAGGTGCAGGACCTGGAGGCGAATGCCCCGTTCCTCAACGAGAAGGCGCTGCCGTCGGACACGCCGGAGACCGAGTTCGTCCAGGCGGGGCATTTCTTCTTCGGTTGGGAGGAGGGGCAAAACGGGCGACTCAAGGCGATTGTGGACCCCTCGCTGGTGTTCGGGGACATGCTGGACCTCATCCGCCCGCACCGTTACATCTCCGATGCCTGGGACCCGTCGGCCGACCAGGAAGTCAACTGCCTGACGCCCTCGGCGCTGGTGCATTGGACCGGCACGATCCCCGGCGGCCGAAACGCCACGCTGCACCTGGCGATCGGCAAGGCCAGGGACCTCGACCAGGCACGCGATCTGCCGGAGAAGTTTGCCGACCCCGACTACCTGCCCGGGCGGGCCGACCAGAGCCGACGCGAAGTGCAGAAGATCCGCCACCGGTTCTTCCTGAACACCTCCAGCCGCCAACTCAACCACTACGGCCCCCAGACGTTCCTGGACAACGCCCTCCGCGGCGGGCTGCCCATTACCCTCCCGGCCGGGGAGGACGGGCAGTTCGTGTTCCACGTCTACTCCCGCCGCCACGGCGACCTCGAACGTGACTACAACAACTTCCTGCTGACGCCCACGTTCTTCTCGCAGGGCAACGGGGCGTTTCGCGACGTCAACCAGAACCGACGCTCTGACGTCTGGTTCAACCCGGACGTGGCCGGCGAGAACGTGAAGTTCTTCTTCGACCTCCTCCAGCCGGACGGCTTCAACCCCCTGCTGGTCAAGGGCGCCCGGTTCCACGTCACCGACGGCGGGGAACTGCCGGACCTGCTCGGCCGACACCTGCCCGACGCCTGCGTCGACGCGGTGGCCGACTTTCTCACCATGCCGTGGTCGCCAGGGGAGTTGTTCGAGTTCCTCCAGGCCGAGGGCATTATCCCTGCCGGCGACCCGATGCACCTGCTCCGCGACCTGCTGGGTATCACCGAGAAGCTCGCCGAGGCCGAGTTCGAAAACGGTTACTGGTGCGACCACTGGTACTACAACTTCGATCAACTCGAACAGTTCGTGGCGATCTTCCCCGATCGGGCGGCCGACCTGCTGATCAACGACCGCTCGCTGACCTACTGGGACCCGGACGTGCGCGTGCTGCCGCGCGACGAGAAGACGGTCCGCTACACCCACGGCGGGATCCGGCACATCGACTCGCTGACCATGGACGAGGACAAGGCCCGGCTGATCGCCTCGCGCCAGAAACTGCCGCGTTGCGTCCGCACCCAGGACGGCAAGGGGAAGGTCTACCGCACGAACCTGCTGGAGAAGATTCTCTGCCTGGTTGCCAACAAGGCCGCGAGCATCTCCCCCTCCGGGATCGGCGTGGAGATGGACGGCGGACGCCCCGGCTGGCACGACTCGATCAACGGACTGCCCGGACTGTTCGGGGCCAGCACCTCCGAGACCTTCCACCTGCTGCGGGGGCTCAGGCTCACTCGCGCGCTCGCACGCGAAGCCGGGCCGGCGAGCGACTACGCCCAGGAAGTGCCCATCGAGATCGCCGAACTGATGGACTCGGTCCGACAGGCCGCCGAGGCCTACCCGACCGCCGACGCCGCAGCGCGCGATTACGAGTACTGGGACACCACCGCTGCGGCGAAGGAGGCCTACCGTCGCGAGGTCCGCATGGGCTTCAAGGGGCTTACGACGACGCTGGGGTGGGAGCAGATCGAGCGGTTCCTCTCGGCCGTCGAGGCGCGAGTGGAGGCGGCGGTGCTCAAGGCCTACGACCCGCAGACGAAGCTGCCGGCCACCTACGTGGCGCACGAGGCCGCCGAGGTAACCCCCCTGATGGACGGCGACGAGCCGAAGCGCACGCCGCGCGGATTCCCGTGCGTGCGGGTGGACCGCTTCGAGCCCCGCGTCTACCCGCTGTTCCTGGAGGCGCCGTCGCACGCGATGCGCATCGAGCGGGAGGTCGAAACCGCCCGGGCCATGTGGCTGGCGATGCGCAACGGCCCGCTGTTCGATGAGAAACTCCGGATGTACATTGTCGGCGACAGCGTGCAGGAGGAAAGCTCCGAGACCGGGCGCATCTGGGCCTGGCCGGCGGGGTGGTTCGAGAACGAGAACGTCTTCCTGCACATGGAGCACAAGTACCTGCTGG
>JBKHHV010000230.1:0-6185 GCA_046539005.1 Phycisphaerae bacterium | reverse complement strand
CAACGACGCACCGGCTCTGAAGAAGGCCGACATCGGCGTCGCGATGGGCCGGCGCGGAACGGCCGCGGCGAAGGAAGTCTCGGACATGGTGCTGCTGGACGACGCGTTCAGCAGCATCGTCAGCGCGATCCGCCAGGGGCGGGTGATCTTCGGCAACATCCGCAAGTCGGTCATGTTCGTGTTGTGCACGAACATCGCCGAGGTCCTGGCCGTGACGGCTGCTTCGGTCACCGGGGCGCCGCTGCCGCTGTTGCCGCTGCAGATTCTGTACCTCAACATGCTCACCGACGCGCTGCCGGCGCTGGCGCTGGGAGTCACGAAGGGGGGCGAGGGCATCATGGAGCGGAGCCCCCGCAGCAGCGAGGAATCCATCATGACCCGCCGGCACTGGATGCGACTCGGCGGGTGGGGCATCAGCATCGCGGTGAGTGTGCTTGGTGCCCTGGGGGTCGCCCTGTGGTGGCTCGGCGCCGATGAAAGGACAGCCGTGACGGTCTCGTTCGTTACGCTCGGTTTCGCGAAACTGTGGTTCGTCTACAATCTGCGGGATCGCGGCACGCACTGGCTTCGCAACCCGATCCTGCAGAACCGCTGGATCTGGGCGTCGGTGGCGTTCTGTGCTGCACTGCTGGTGGCGGCCGTCTATGCCCCTGGGCTCAGCGCGGTGCTGAAGACCCGTCCGCTGGGGGTCGCCGAGTGGCTGGTGGTGCTGGTCGCCAGCCTTCTGCCGGTGATCGTGGGGCAACTGGCCCGGCTTATTACCCCGGCCGCCGCTCCGGGCAGGTAGCAGGCAGGATGACTGCGATTCTGTCGACGACGAGCAAAGCTGGCGCCCTGCCGAAACCTTCCATCGCCGGTAAGACGGCACAGGCGCCCAAGACGCCCCCGCCGCCGGTCCATCGGCTCCGAGGGGCACTCCGTCGCAGAGAAACAGCTTCTACAGCAGGTCGGAGAGTTTGCGCAGATCTCCGCGGAAACGCTTCTCGCTGGTGGGGAAGCGCATCGCCGAGGTCGGGTGGTACGTCAGCAGGCAGGTCGTCCCATCGACCTCTCGCAACTCGCCGTGGACGTCCGCGAGTTTCACCTTCTCTCCGAGCACACACCGGATGGCCGTCAGCCCCAGCAGCACGATCACCCGTGGCCGAATGCACTCGATCTGCCGGCTCAGCCATGCCTCCCGGCAGGTAGCGGCCTCGCGTTCGGCGGGGGTGCGGTTGTTCGGCGGGCGACACTTGACCGTCGAGGTGATGTAGAAGTCCTCCCGCCGCATGTCGAGGTCGACGAAGACCTTGTCCAGGAAGTTGCCCGACCGCCCGCAGAACGGCCTTGCCTGCAGGTCTTCCTTCTCGCCCGGGGCCTCGCCGATCATCATCGCCACCGCGCGGGTATCGCCTTCTCCGGGCACGGCGTGGGTGCGGCTTTCGTGCAGCGGGCACTTCCGGCAGCGGCAGATACCCCGGTGCAGGCTCGCCAGTCTCTCAGAACGATCGCGGGGGCTCACCGCCAGTCCCTCGGTTGGCAGGCCGGGCAGAACCACGCGGTTCGTCCGCCCACGGTGGTGCTTTCCAACTCCCCGCCGCAGCGGGGGCAGGGGGTGTCTTTGCCTCGTCCGCCCAGCAGCCAGTGCTTCGGAGCCTTGCGACCGTTGCCGCCCTTTCTGGATTCGACCTTCAGAATGTGTCGCATTGTGTCATACATCGCCCGCAGCGTATCCTCATTCATGCGATCGATGGGCCTGCCCAAGGATCCGTTTGGAGATGACCGCCAGGCGTCTGCCCCCGGCGAAGTGCAGCGACAGCTTCGTGAAATCCGACAACGTCGGGCAATTCAGGCATGGGTCGACTCCGTGGTTATCGCAGGACTTTCTCCATTCCGTCGTGGGCGATGGTCGCCGCAAGGCCGCGCCGGCAAGCCCACCGTTGCACCTGCGGGATCAGCTTCCGTTCGTCGCCTTCGACGATCCCGCTGCCGCAGTGGGTGATGATCGCCTCCGGCACGCCCTCCTTGCGGCACCAGGTCAGTTGCGTTCGCACCGGCGTATGGCCGATCAGCCGGTCGCCCTGTTTGCGGACCATCGACCTGGCGAGCGTCGCCCCGTCGCCGACGTAGAGGGCCACGCCCTGCAGCGCCTCGCCCCGTTGGTGAATGTAGACCACGTCCGGGGCATACCAGAAGGCCGCCCGCCCGGCCTCCACGCGGTAGCCCACGGCGGGGCATCGCGTCGAGTGTTCCACCGTGTGGGCGAGGAAGCCGATCCCGCGGATCGCCAGCGGTTTGCCGGGTTCGACGGTGTGGCGATCGTCGATCGGGTAGTCGTCGATATCTTCCCAGGTCGCCTCCGTGGCGTAGACGGGGCAGGGCGCACCCTCGCTGAGCCCCCAGGCGTGGTCGGGATGCCCGTGAGTCAGCACGATCGCCTGCGGCCTGACCTGGTCGATGTGTCCCCGCCAGTCCTCGCCGCAGTCGATCATCACCCGTTTGCGACGGTACTCAACCAGCAGCGAGGTATGCCGCCGGTGTCGTGGCGTCCGGGCGTCGATCTCTCCGCGTGTCCCAAGAAACGTCAGCTTCATCGCTGCTCCCGCTGGAGGTGTGCCTGGTCCAGAATTGTTCTGCATCGCTCAGGGCATTGTATCGGCCGCCCGAGACCAGAGGCGGGTAACCCAGCGTCCCAGTGGGTATGCACATCGATGGGGTCTATGATTCTCCAGGAACCCAGAGAGGAGGTCGCCATGCCTTATGCAAACCGAGAGCAACTCCGTGAGTCTCTGCGGGACAAGCTCCCCAAGCACGCCCAGGACATCTACGTGGAGGCCTACAACAACGCCTACGAGCGTTTCGAAGACCCCAGCAAGATCAGGGGGAAGGACTCCCAGGAAGAGGCGGCGCACAAGGTTGCCTGGTCGGCCGTGAAGAAGGAATATCACAAGGGCGACGACGGCAAGTGGCACCGCGACAGCGACTGAACCCGGCCGATCCCTCGGCCGACGGATCCCCTCCAGCACCATGCCCAGACGAGCCATATGGAAAGGCGTCGTGTCGTTCGGTGACATCCGCGTGCCGGTAAAGCTGTACTCGGCCGTGGAGAGCGACCGCGTGTCGTTCCGCATGCTGCACGACCAGGACGAAGTGCCGCTGCGTCAGCAGATGGTCTGCGCGCTGGAGGACAAGCCGGTTCCCGACGATGAGATCGTCAAGGGGCTGGAGGTCGACGAAAACGAGTATGTGCTGGTCGAGCCGGAGGACCTGGCCGAACTGGAACCCCAGAGCGACCGCACCATCGACGTGCGCGGCTTTGTGCAGCCCGGGCAGGTCGACCCGCGCTACTACGATCGCCCTTACCACCTGGGCCCCGACGGAGAGCAGAAGAAGTACGCCTCGCTCGCCAAGGCGCTCGCCGACGCCGGCAGGGAGGGGATCTGCCACTGGACGTTCCGCAAGCGGTCCTACAACGGCTCGCTGCGAAGTGACGGCCGATCGCTGGAAATCGTTACGTTGCGGCTGAAGGAGGAGATCGGCGACCCCGGCGAACTGGACCTGCCCGAGGCGAAGCTTTCCGACAAGGAGCGCAAGACCGCCAGGTATCTCATCGAGGAACTCTCCGACCAGTGGGACCCCTCGCGGTACACCAACGATTTCCAGAAGGACCTGATGGACCTCATCCGCACCAAGGCCAAGGGCGGCAAGGTGAAGAAGAAAAAGGTACCCGCGCCCGAGCCGACCGAGTCGCAGGAACTGGCCGACATTCTGGAAGCCAGCCTCAAGGAGGCCCGCAAGGGCAAGAAGAAAGGCGGCGGCAAGAAAAGCAGCGGCAAGAAGAGCGAAAGCAGGAAAGGCGGCAGCAGGTGAGCAACGCGGCCGAGCAGATCGTCTGTCCCCAGTGCGGGATGACCTACGAGTACGACCCCGACCGGAGGTGCTGGCAGTGCGACGGCGCCGCCTGTCCCCACTGCATGCCCGAGGATGGCCCGGAGCCGCTGTGCGCCGAGTGCCGCTTCGGCCCGCTGCCGGCGCACGTGGAGCCGATGCTCGCGGTCAACGGCAAGATGCCGCGCGACCCGTCGCGATGGGCGTTCGAGTACAAGTGGGACGGCATGCGGGCGCTGTGCTACATCCAGGGTGGATGCCTGCGATTCGAGAGCCGCAAGCTCCGCGACGTGACCTTCCTGTACCCCGACCTCGTCGAAGAGGCGGCACTGCCGGAGATGGAGGCGATCGTGGACGGGGAGATCATCGCCCTCGACCAGGAGGGACGCCCCAGCTTCAAACGCCTGCAGCGACGCATGCACGCCTCACCCCGGAAGGTGCCCGGGGCGGTGGAGCGCACGGCCGTTCATTACTACGTGTTCGACCTGCTGTGGTACAACGGTCGGTCGGTGATGGATCAACCCTATCTCCAGCGGCGCGAGGCGCTGCAGAAGCTCCACCTGCCCCATCCGCGCTGGCAGGTGCCGGCCTCTCACGTGGGCGAAGGCAAGGCGATGCTGCGAGTCGCCCGGCAATGGGGGCTGGAAGGGCTGGTCGCCAAGCGGCCGGACGGGCCGTACCGCGCCGGGCAGCGCAGCGGAGACTGGCAGAAAATCAAGATCGTCCGGCGCGGCGAGTTCGTGGTCGGCGGCTGGGAGCCCCGCGAGAAGAACAGCCGCCAGGTCGGCTCGCTGCTGCTGGGCTACTACCACCCCGACCGGCTCGGCCTGCAATACGCCGGCCGCGTGGGAACCGGCTTCGACGCCGAAACGCACCAACGGCTGGCTTCGCTGCTGGAGCAGCACCCGCGGGAAGAGAGCCCCTTCGAGGGGCGCGTGGGCGGGCGCAGCGCGCGCTTCGTCGAGCCGATTTTCGTCGCGGCCGTCGATTACCGCCGCTGGCCGGCGGGTGGCAACCTGCAGCAGGCGTCGTTCCAGGGGCTGCGGGCGGACGTGTCGGCTCACGATGTGCTGATCGAAAGGGAGGACTGACCATGCCGGCCGGTGCACACGCGTTGTGGTCGGGGACGCTGAGCTTCGGGCTCGTGTCGGTGCCGGTGGCGGTTGTGACGGCCGTCCGGTCGAGGCGCAGTGCGTTCCACAAGCTGCACCGTCCGGACGTCTCGCGCCTGGAGCGGCGAATGTATTGTCCGGAGGAGAAGGTCTTCGTGCATCCGGAGCACATCGTGCGCGGCTACGAGATCGAGGAGGGCAAGTTCGTCATCGTGCGGGATTCCGAGATCGAGTCGGTCGCGCCCAAGCGCAGCAGCACCATCGAGATCCAGGAGTTCGTCGACAGCGGAGAGATAGACCCCGCCCGCTACGAGCGCCCCTATTACATCGTGCCCACCGGTGCCGAAAAGCCTTACACCCTGCTGGTGGAAGTGCTTGCCGAGACCGGCCGCACCGGGATCGCCGAACTGGTCATGCACGCGCGGGAACACCTGGTGGCGGTGCAGAGCATCGAGGGCGTGCTGTGCCTGCTGATCCTGCGCTACCCGCGGCAGCTCCGATCGGCCGACGAGGTGACGCCCAAGGCCGACGCCGCCGGTCAGTACGTCAAGGAGATGAAGGCCGCCATCGACGACGCCGGCAAGGACTTCGAACCCGGAAAGCTGCAAGATGAGTACCAGAAACGTATCGACGAGTTGATCCATCGCAAGAAGTACAGCGAGGGCATCGTGGAGGGGGCGCAGGTCGAGGAAGAGGAGACCAAAGGCGCCCCGGCCGGCGGCGCGGGCGAGAAGGCCGAGGACATGGACCTCGTGGCTGCCCTGGAGGAAAGCCTCGCCCGCGAGAAGGGGAAGGGTTGATGGCCAGACGGAAGGTGAACGTGCTGGGGCGGACGCTGGAGTTGAGCAACCTGGACAAGGTGCTCTATCCGCAGGCGGGTTTCACCAAGGCCCACGTGCTGGATTACTATCGCACCGTGAGCCCGTGGCTGTTGCCGCATCTGCGGGCCCGCCCGCTCACGCTGAAACGCTACCCCGACGGCGTCGAGAAGAAACCGTTCTACGAGAAGCGCTGCCCCTCGCACCGACCCGACTGGATGGCCACCGCGACGGTCGAACACAGGGACGGCAAGCAGGTGAGGTATTGCTCGGTGGTGGACCTGCCCTCGCTGATGTGGACCGCCAACATGGCTTCGCTGGAACTGCACGTGCTGCTCTCGCGGGCGATGGCGCCCAAGAGGCCCAACGCGGTGGTTTTCGACCTGGA
>JBKHHV010000016.1:0-20901 GCA_046539005.1 Phycisphaerae bacterium | reverse complement strand
TCCGGGGGCTTACGCCGCCCGGCTATTCGCCACCGCCCCTCCGGGGCGGGACAAATCGAACAGCGCTGAACGCCAAGGCAACCCGGGGGCGTTCGGCGGAATCCGCAACGAGGCTGGAATTGGCGCGCGATTTGGGGCCGCCGGTGCTACGGGGGTCGCCGCACGCCCCTGCTGCCGTGTTCTGGAACAGGCGCGAGGAGATACTCGTACCGCTCGAATACGTCCAGACCCACGGTGAAGCGGTGCAGCTTTCCTGTCAACCGTCTGGCTAGATGGAGATCATGCCGTGCTGGATCGCGTGGCGCATGAGCCCGGCGATGCTGTCCACCTCGCATTTGCGATAGATGTTGTAGCGGTGGTTCTCGACGGTCTTGGCCGAGATATGCAGCCGTCGGGCGATCTCCTTGCTGGAGAGCCCTTCGCAGAGCAACTGGACGATCTCGATCTCGCGGCGCGAGAGCTCGACGCTGGGGAGGCGCGAGCTGCTGGAGGGCTCGATCGCCGAGGAGATGTCGTTGACCAGCAGTTCCGCCGCGTCGGGTGCCAGGTAGACCTTGTCTTTGGAGGCCATCTCGATGGCCTTGACAAGCTCGGCCGGGTCGGCGTCGAGATTCACGTAGGCCTTGGCGCCGATCCGCAGGGCGGCATACACCTGCCCGCGGGAGGCCTGTTCGCTGAGGACGACCATCGGCAGAGCGCGGTTGGTCCGGCTGAGGGTGTCGTTGATGCGGTGGAACGTGGTAAAAGGCCCGCCGGAGACGATCAGGAGCATCACGTCGGTTTCGTCGGCCAGGCCGTTCTGGAGGCGATGACCGAGTTGCCCGTCGTCTTCGACCACCTGGGAGACGTCGAACCCGCTGGAGCGGAAGAATTGCTGCATGGCGTTGCGGAGGATCCGCTTCCCGCCCACCAGACACAGGCGGATGGTCTGCTGGTAGTCGGGCGACTGGGACTGGTTCTGCTGGACACTCTCAGTGATACTGCGTGTATCAGACATGGATGCTCCCGTCTGTCGTCAGGGCCTTCACGTCGCCATCCCATGGCGGTTCCGTCCTTGCCGGCATCCATGCCTCAGCCACATCACGGTACATCGGCCGATGTGCTTTGCGGTTGCCGACAGGCGGCGGGCCAGACCGGGCGGTCTCTTTCTTCCGTCTGCCCGGTGGGGCGTACGCAAAGTATGTATCGTACCGAAGTAAGGGAAAACATTACACTTTCCATCCGGGCGGTTCAAGCCCCGTGCGTCTGCGGGCCTAAAGCCCCGCGTTTTCCGGCAACCTTCCTGCTCTAAAACTTCAGCGACAGCGGCTGTGTGAACTGCACGCCGACTCCCACGCCAACCTCGGCGAGTTGCTGCGTGCGAACCACCTTGCCGCTGCCTCGTATACGTCCCTCGCAGGTCGAGTATCCCTCGCCGGCCGGGACGACAAGCTCGAATTGCACGTCCGCGCCCTGCCGGGGAACGTGGGCGCCCTCGGTCACGAACATCATCCCGCTGGGCGAGATGTCCGTCGTGCACACGCCCTCGGGCAACTCCTGCTCGCCCGTCTTCAGTTCGGCAAACGGAAGACTCACTGCCAGGCGGTTGAATCGCCTGCGATCTTCGGCCCCCCGTGCGCAACTGCCTCTCGCCGTTGTTCCTCGCTCCGTTGCCATGGTGCCTTTCCCGGATCCCCATTTGCGTTCGCCACCACGGGGCCAATCCCCCATGCCGTAACGCGTTTCAGAACATCGATCTCTTGCATTCAGTTGCCGAACAGGCCCGAAACTCGCAGTGAAGCTGCAGAAATCCTGGTACTCCTCGGCCGATTTCGGGAATGATCGGTTCACGACCCGGAGGATTCTGTGTCAATCCGCCGGTGTTACCCAGGCCGTGCATCTCCCCGATAGAGTGCGATGCCGAGTCATTCTAGGCATTTCCCGCATCGGCACTGCAAAGGTTCTATCGGATTCGAGCAGAAAGTGATTCGGTTGGAAAACCACTTGCCGCAACGGGGCTGTCGGCCACTCCGCATCACGGAAACCAAAACCGCGCAACAGAAGACACCGAACCCGAAGAACAAATGGCTTACGGCGAACGTCCAAGACAGGGAAACAACACGAAACACAACTGCGTCGGGTCAGGAGGAATCCTTCCAATCCGGCAGGACCAGAAAAACGGCCCGCCGCTGTGACCCCGGTGGCTCCGCCACTGCCTGGGGCTATGAAATGCCTGCCCCTTGGGTCGAATTACTCACCCTGCGAGAGCCGGGATTCTACTTCACCTTGCGTGGGCTATCAATGGCAAAGTCGGGGAAAGCACCCAAAACACGGAAAAAGAAAGGGTTATTCCGGGTTTTGGTATTCTGCCGGATTGGCGTTCGGGGAAGGTTGCCGTTGGGGCAAAATAGAGAATTCACTATGCCCGTTGCGGATCGGGCGTTATAAACTGGGTACGAACCCGAAGATGACCCTTGGGTCTGGGAACGACGGGGAGCACATCATGTTCAGGAATCTGCGTTTCTCACTGACCGCCGCGCTGTGTCTTCTGGCGGCCGCCTTTGCGCCGCCCGACAGGGCCCTCGCCGGCGAAACCGCCAAACTCACCTGCGACACCTCCTCGGCAGCGGCCGGTATCGTCACCCCCGTGATGATCCGCGACGACGAGGAGCGTTTCTCCGGCACGACCGACGCCGCCGAAGTGAAAGTCGCCGGCGAGTCGATCCTGCTGCGGTTCAGCAAGCGCCGCGGGGTCGAGTTCGTGGCTGTAGACGTCAACGGCGACGACAAGCTCTCGGCCGACGAGGTCACGACCGTCAACAAGCGGCGGGCCCGCGTGAAGATCAAGGTCGACGGCGAGGAGCGGGCGCTGAACCTCTCCTGGATCGCCGTCTACACCAAGCGCGGCAAGGTTACCAGCGTCTACGGCCGCTATGCCCCGGGCTGGGCGATGACCGGCCGCATCAACGGCACGATCGTCCGGCTGGTCGACTGCAACCTGGACGGCAAGTACACCCAGGACGGCAAGGACGTCATCGCGGTGGGGACCTCGTCGGTGGGCATCCCGTTGCGGAAGGTCCACCAGATCGGCAAAGGCCATTACCGCCTCCGCGTCGCCGAGGACGGCAGCAGCATCGACTTCGAGCAGGCCACCGACCTGGAGTTGGGGCTGGTCAAGCATGCCATCAGAAGCAGTGCCCTGAAGATGCTTGTCCTCAGCACGCCGGACGGCAAGTGCTACGACCTGGTCACCAGCGCCAACACCGGCGTACCGGCCGGGACGTACAAACTCGAGATCGGCGTGCTGGTCTCGGGCGACGACCTGACGCCGATCGTGCCGTCCAAGAAGTCGATAAAGTACGAGATTCAGCCCGGAAAGCTGAACATCCTGCGCCTCGGGACCCCGCTGCACATGAGCTTCTCCACCGGTTACAGCAACGGGTACCTCTCGGTGGGCGGGCCGATTGTCGCGGTCGGCGACGGCGGCGAGCACTACCCCAACGGCTGGAACGCCAGCACCGGCATCAAGGCCCCGCGGATTCAACTCTTCGAGGGACGCACCAAGGTCAAGAGCGACCGCATGGGCTATACGTGAGGTGGCTCACTCTGTGCGTACTCAAGGAGAGTACCGAAAGGAATGAGCAAATCGAACGGCCGCGTAGTGATGACCTGCGAGTTGCCGAATCTCGGCACCGTGGTCGGCGTGAAGAGCTTCGAGGAGATTATCGACAAGACACCGCGCGAGGACCCGCGCAAGGACGTCCCGGCGGTGACCATCCGGGAATTGAGCGGGACAAAGCCGGAGGTTCCCGAAGTCGCCAGCAAGTCCGGGGACGCCGACACCGGAGCCACCTCGGCCAATACCCGCAAACCCGACGGCTCCGACACCGGCTCGGACAGCTCGGCCGACGCCTCCGACGATACGGGCGGCCGCGAGCCCAGCAAGTCGGCCTCCACCGGTGAGCGGACCGACGAGGAGAAGGCCGAGGCGATGTGGAAGATCGCCCGCAACTACGTCAGCAGCGGCATGACCAGGCTTGCCCGCAAGCAACTGCAGAAGCTCGCCCGCGACTATCCCGACACCAAGTACGGCAAGAAGGCCAGGAAGATGCTCGGAGACTGATCGGCCTGTTGCCTTGTCTGACCTTGCGACGCCCGCGAGCCGGCAGCCCCGACCGGCGGGCGTCTTTTCTGCGCGGGGGGCGATTGGGCTCATGTTTTGGTGCTCATCCGGGCGATGCGCTTGACAGGCGGCGGGGTCAGTGGTGTATGATGGGTCCCCGCATGAGGCGGCGAGGAGGCCGTCGGCTTTTCCCCGGATGAATCCAGTTCTGAGAACCGTCATGGACGACAGGCAACTCCAGACAGTCTGGCAGCAGCGGCAGGTGTATGACCGGGTCACCCATCTTTCGGCGCCGCTGGGTTCGTTCCTGAAGCGGGACCTGTCCAGGCGCGTTCGTCAGGTGGGCAAGATCGCCGAGATATGGCAGGAATTGCTCCCGGAGGAACTGCTGCAGCGCACCAGCCTGGAGAGCTTCCAGCGCGGCGTGCTGACCGTGGCGGTCGACTCGGCCTCTCATCGTTTCATGCTCCAGACACTGCTGCAGGGCGGACTGCAGCGACAGATCCAGTCGCGGTTCAGCGGGACGTTGCAGCGGATCAAGCTGGTGGCGGGGCAGTTCGACGCCTCGAACGCCTCCACCCTCGCCCGGGCCTGACCGCACCCCTCGACCGCTCCGACAGAAAGTCTGCCGCATGACCACCACGCTCGCGTGCATCGCCGGCGAGGAAGTCTATCGCCAGATCCGTTCCCACAACCTTCCTGCCGAGCCCATCGGTCGACGGGACACCCCGTTCGGCACCAGCGGCGAGCTGTTCCGCGTGGAGTGCGACGGCGCCGCCTACTACCTGCTCGCCCGCTACGGCGAGGGAGCCGGCAAAATCGCCCCCCGCAAGGTCGCCAGCCGCGCGAATATCTACGCCCTCAAAGACCTCGGCGTCAGCGAGATCATCGGATGGGGCGCCGGCGGGGCGATTACCCACAGCATGGCCGTGGGCGACGTGTGCGTGCTCGCCGACGTCATGGACCGCACCTACCTGCGGGACAAGACCTTCTTCGAGAACTCGCCGCTGGGGTATCTGCGGCAGTTCCCGGTCTTCTGCCCCACGCTGCGGAACGCCTGCATCGAGGCGCTGGGAGAGCTGGAGGTGCCCCGGCACTGGGACTGCGTCGCGGCCGTCACCGAAGGCCCGCGCCTGGAAACGCCGGCCGAGGTCCGCGTGCTGAACGCTCTCGGTGCCCAGGTGGTCACTCACACGTTCATTCCGGAGATGTTCCTCGCCCGTGAGCTTCAGATGTGCTACGCGGCGGTCTGCTACATCGTGAACTACGCCGAGACGGGCAGCCACCACCGCCCGTTCCGGGCGACGCTGTTCAACACGCCGGAAGATTCGGCCGCCTCCCGACGGCTCGTGCTGGCGCTGCGGTCCGTCGGCGACGTGATGGCGGCCGTCTGCAGCGCCGCGGCCGACCATGCTCCCACCGAGTGCGACTGCACCGCCCCCAGCGCCAAGGCCGTTCGTTCGGCCGGCTTCAGCGACAACTGGCGCACGTGGTTCGACGACCCTTCGTGAATCACAAGCCACGCTGAACCTGAGATGGTGGGGGGCTCCCGGGGGAGACTCAGAGCGGATCAGATTCGCAGGAGTGCGTCGCGGCTATTCCTGCGTTTCGGCGGGGGTGGAGTTGAGGGCGTACTCGCCGGCCTGTTTGCGCTGGGCGGCGGGCATCATCTCCTCGCCCATTCGCTCCGATACGCTTGCCAGCGCTTCGACCACCACCGGGTCGAACTGCGTGCCGCCCGAGTGGCGAAGCTCCTGGACGGCGGCCTGGCGGTCGCGGGCCCCGCGGTAGACGCGGTTGGAGGTGATGGCGTCGAAGGCGTCGGCCACGGCGATGATCCGCGCCGAGAGAGGGATCTCCGAGCCCTTGATCCCCTCGGGGTATCCCTTGCCGTCCCACCGCTCGTGGTGGTAGCGGACGGCCGGGATCTCCTGCTCGAGGAACTCCATGCCTTCCATGATCCGCACGCTCATCAGCGGGTGCTGGTGCATGGTCTCGAGGCGTTTGAGGTCGAGCTTGCCCTCGCAGAGGAGGATCTGGTCGGGCATGGCGAGCATGCCGATGTCGTGCAGCATCGCCGCGGAGTTGACCCGCTGG
Source organism: Phycisphaerae bacterium (assembly GCA_046539005.1). Classification (GTDB taxonomy): domain Bacteria; phylum Planctomycetota; class Phycisphaerae; order SM23-33; family SM23-33; genus CAZFPT01. The sequence continues at coordinate 14,702 of JBKHHV010000016.1, read as the reverse complement.
ACGACCCGCGCGGGCAGTTCCATTTCCTGGGCGATCAGCGTGGCGTAATGCTGCACGTTGCGGGCGTGGTTGGCCATGTTCGGGTCCCGCTCGCCGAGGATGTTGACGATCTCCTCCATCGCCCGGATCAGCAGGTCCTTGAACTCCTCGTCGAGCCCGGCGAGCTTCTTGTGGATGTGCCCGGCCTCATTGGGGGCGTTGGGCCCGCGCTGGAGGCTCAGCCCGGTAAGGTCGTGGGCCAGGACGGTCTGGTCGCGCCCCAGTTCCTTGGCGGCATAGAGGGCCTTGTCCGCCAGCGCCATCAGGGCACTGGGTCCATCCATCTGCCCGGCGTTGAGGTCGGCGATCCCGATCGACGAGGTCGCCTTGATTTCCACGCCGCCGGCGATCATGGGGCGGTCGTGCAGGGCGGTCCGGAAGCGTTCGGCGACGGCCGCGGCCGCGCTGGAGGGGGTTTCCGGAAGCAGTACGGCGAATTCGTCGCCGCCGAGGCGTGCCGGCAGGTCGGCCTTTCGGCAGGCCTTCTCGAGTTCCTCGGCAACGATCTTCAGCAGTTCATCGCCCGCGGCGTGTCCGATGGTATCGTTTACGGTCTTGAAGAAGTCGATGTCCAGCGTAATGAGCGACAGCGGGCGGTTGTACCGCCGCGCCTGGTAGTAGAAGGCGTCGAGCACCTGCTCGAAGTGGCGGCGGTTGGCCAACCCGGTCAACTGGTCGGTCTTGGACATGTGGGCGAGTTTGTCGAACGCCTCTTCGAGACGACGGGCGATCATCAGCGGCTCGCCGTGCAGGTTGCGGACCAACTCACCGCTTTCGGCCTCGCCGAGTTCGATCCTCTGGAGACGCTTCAGCAGCCTGACCACCGGTCCGGTCACCAGGATGTGCGTTCCCACGATGACCAGCAGCGCCAGCCCCATCGAGAGGGACAGGACGATCAGCACCATCCGTCGGCCGCTGGAGGCCTGGCGGGTGATGAACGACGCCCCGACGTCGGCCTGGAAGAAGCCGATGGGCTTGTCGGTGATGTCCTTGGCGATCCACGCGACCGAGAGGTGGTCTTCGTCATCCTGCCAGAACACGTGGGTGGGCCCGATGGTCATTTCCGTCTGACGGGGCAGGTCGGCATCGGCCTCGAAGGTCACCTTGCCGCCCACCGAGGGGGTGAGCCAGTCCAGCAGCGACCCGGTAACCCGTCGGCCGACCCAGAGCGACCCGAGCGGCCGGTCGCTTTCACTGCCGGACGGAACCACCGGGCGATGGGCGACCACCAGCGAACCGGCGGGAACCTTCACCATTCCCTGGGGTTTGCCTTCGCCGGGCGGAAGCTGGGTGGCCGGGGTGCCGACAAAGGACCCGGCGTCCTGGCGGTCGAGTGTTTCGATTCCCCCGTCGTGCCGGCGTCGCCATCCGCGGATCAACTGCCCTTCCGGGCCGGTGAGCCAGGCGTATTCGACGTTGGAGACTTCCAGGGAGCGGGTGAGGAAGTGATCGGCCGAGCCGTCCGGGCGGGGCTGGGCAAGCAGGTTGCCCAGGGCGGGGTTCTGCGACCAGGCCTGACAATAGCGGGAAAGCACGCGCGTTTCGGCGGTGATTGCCTGCTTGGAAGCCTGTTCGGCCCGGGTGGCGCGATCGCGCAGCGCCGCGAGTTTCCGGGCATCGCTTTGGGGCTGGAGATAGAACAGGTCCAGCAGGAAAATGCTACCGGCGGCCGCTGTTGCCAGAATCAGCAGCAGTCCGGGTGATGTCATCTTGATGGTCCGCACGTACGACCCCGTTTCTTGCCTTCCTCAGGCCTCCGGGTACACGATAGGGGCAGTCTGTCCTGTCCTATTCTATCGGTCGCAAAAGGGTCTCCCTTCGCTGCGAATCCAGATAATATCGGTTACCCCTTGACCGCCAAGCAAGTAACCCACCGGGAGCGTCTGCGCAGGCCCGGGGGTGGGGTTCCGGCAGGTCAGTCGTGCGTTAGTCCAGAGATATAATGCCTTTACGCAAAGCGAACTTCACCAGTGACGTCTGGTCGTGGATGTTGAGTTTCCGCATCAGACGGCTGCGATGGGTGTCCACCGTCTTGACTGCGAGGTTCAGTTCCTCGGCGATGGCACGATTGGTCTTGCCCTCGGCGATCAGTTGCAGCACCTGCCGCTCGCGGGTGGTCAGGCGGTCGTAGGGATCCTCGTTGCCCCGTACGGCCCGCATGACGGCCGATTTGGGAATACCCGAACCCAGGTACAACTCGCCCTCGGCGACCCGCCGGACGGCCTGGCAGAGTTCGTCGGTCGCGGCCTCCTTGAGAAGGTAGCCCGACGCACCGTTTTCCAGGGCGGTTGCGATGAACTGTTCGTCGTCGTGCATGGTCAGGATCAGCACGGCGCTGTTCTTGCATTTACGACTGATTTCGCGGCAGACGTCCAGGCCGTTGAGCCCGGGCATGGTGACGTCCAGCATCACCACGTCGGGCGATAGGCGTTTGACCTCGTCAACGACCTTCAGACCATCGCCGGCCTGTCCGATCACCCGGATACTGGGATCCTCCGACACCAGTGCCGCCAGACCCTCGCGAACCATTACATGATCATCCGCGAGAAAGACCTTGATCTCCTGTCCCATCGATGGTTGTCCCCTTTCTGTCGTGGAAGCAGTTGTCGCCTCAGTTGTTCACCCGTATCTCACTGAATGTGCCCAGTGAACGAAAAACCAGCGGGATTTGGTGCGACTTAACCCATCCCTTACGATAGTCTTGCAGTCAGAGGCTCCGCGTGGCCTGCACTCAACATCGGCTTTTGCGGATAATCTGTATTGTAAGTTCGCATTTGTGGAAACGCCATGACTTTGCACGCAGTATTCTTCGATTTTGACGGAGTAATCGTAGATTCAGAACCGCTGCATTTCGAGGGGTTCCGCCGCATTCTAAAAACAATCGGCGTTGAACTCACCCGGAAAGCCTACTACAGCGATTACCTCGGGTATGACGACCACGACTGCTTCACGACCGTGGTTGCCGACCAGGGGCGACGGATTTCTCCCGACCAGTTGCGGCAGCTCATCGAGGCGAAGACCCAGTGGATGCAGAAGGCCCTCGCCGAGCAGATCGAACCCCTGCCCGGAGCGGTCGAACTCATCCGGCAGGTCACCGAGGCCGGCGTTCCCACGGCCATCTGTTCCGGGGCGCTGCGCCAGGAGATTATCGTCGCCGCTCGAAAAGTGGGGGTGTTGGAGTGTTTTCCGCGCGTCATCGCCGCCGAGGACGTCCGCGAAGGAAAGCCCGCCCCCGAGGGGTACGTGCTGGCGAAGGCGGCGGCGGAGGAAACCAGCGGCAGGACGCTTGCGCGGCAGCGGTGCGTGGTCATCGAGGATTCCCCGGCAGGGATCGCCGCCGGGAAGGCCGCCGGAATGAAGGTGCTCGCCGTGGCGACCTCCTACGACCCGGCCGACCTTGAGCAGGCCGACAGAATCCTCGATCGCCTCACGGCCGTGGGGCTCGGCGATCTGGAATCACTCGTTCAGTAGTTTCCGGCAGATCGACTCGATCCGCTCCACCATCCGCTCGTGGTCGAACCGCCGGCGGCACAGTTCCCGACCGGCCGACCCCAGCCGCCGGCGCAGGTCGGCGTCGTCGGCGAGGGTAGACATTGCCTTGCCCAGCGCGGCGTAGTTGCCGGTCGGCACCAGAACCCCGGTTTCGGGCGTGACCACCTCCGGGGCACCGTCCACGTCGTAGCTGATGACCGGCTTTGCGGCGAGCATGGCCTGGGGAAGCGTGCGGGCGAGCCCCTCGCGGTAGCTGGCATGGATCAGCACGTCGGTGGCGTGCATGACGGCCGGTATCTGCTCGGGCGGCAGCAGCCCGGTCAGGTGGACCCGCCCGGTAAGTCCCCCCGTCTCGATGAGTTTCTCGACGGCCAACCTCTCGTGCCCATCACCCACGAAGCACAGGTGGATGCGGGGGTCTTCCAGCGGGGCGGCGGCGAGGATATCCGGATGTCCCTTCAGTTCGGCGATGCGGGAAACCTGCGTGAAAAGAACCGCATCGGAGGGCAGCTTCAGCGAGGCCCGCAGCGCGTCGGCCTGGGGCGGGCGAGAAAGGAAGCGGTCCACTTCCATGCCGCTGTGAACGGTGACGTACTGTTCGGGCGTGCCCACGCCGGCCGCGAGTGCCTGGCGGGTCATGGCGTCGGCGACACAGAGGATTCGGTCGGTCCGCCGGGCGGCCCATTTCTCCAGGGCGATGTACAGCCGGTTCCGCCACCACCGTTGGTAGGGATGAAAGGGCAGCCCGTGGATGGTGTGGACGACCTTGCAACCGCCGGTCTTCGCCGCGGCCGCCCGCCCGAGGATGCCGGCCTTGGAGGAGTGGGTGTGGACCACGTCGGGTCGAAGTTCTTCCAGCCGTTGTCGCAGGCGACGTAGCGTGGCGCGGTCGCGGGCGGGATGGATCTCGCGGCGCATCTCGTCGATCACTTCCAGGCGGTACCCGCCGCGCTGGGCGCGCCGCATCAACTCGCCCTCGGGCCCGATCGCCGGGCCGGTGACGAGCGTCACCTCGTGCCCGCGCCGGTGGAGCCCTTCGCAGGTCAGGAGGGTATTTTCCTGGGCCCCGCCCAAGATCAGTCTCGTGATGATGTGGCAGACCTTCATTGTCTCCAGAATAGCGTAAATCCCGGGCAGGTGCATCTTCTGTCCGGGGTGCTTAGGCGCGGCGCCGGGGAGCCCGGGCCGCTTTTATGGTGCAGGGGTGCGTTTTTGCGTCAAGCCGCAGTGGTCGGGAATCCCCCGGCAAGCCTACTATGATACGGTGGAGCTTCACGTTCCGGCGGCGGCTGAAGCGCCGACGTGGGGCAAATCGGGAACTTTCAGTTAATAATCACAGTTACATGATCCCAATCCGATGAGACAGGTGTCGGGCACTGATCGCGGGGAACGAAGCCCACAGCACCCGTTTTGGCGTTGCGCTGACCACATCGCCGCAGAACGGAACAGGATTGCGTCCAACGCTGCCCAGGGAGGACAGCCCAATGGACCCACAGGAAGCCGGCGACAGACCCGCACCGACCATCCTCATCGTCGATGACGAAGAAGCGATTCGCACCCTTCTCTGCCACGCCCTGCAGATGCTCGACTCTTACCGGCTGCTCGAGGCGGCCGACGGGCAGGAAGCCCAGAAGGTCCTACGCAGCAACGAGGTCGACCTGGTCATCACCGACCTGGCGATGCCCGAGCTGGACGGGTTGGCGCTGATGCAGTGGGCTCATGAGCAATGTCCCGGGCCGGTCTGGTTGATCCTGTCGGGGCAGGGGACTTTCAAGGACGCCGTCCGCGCCGTGCACCTGGGCGCCTTCGACTTCGTCACCAAGCCGATCGTCTCGATGGATTCGTTCCTGGTCACCGTCCGCAACGCCCTGCAGCAGAAGCAGCTCGTCCGGGAGCGCGAACGCCTGCTGCGGGACATCGAGGAACGCAACGTCCGGCTGGCCCAGCAGGTCACCCAGCTCAAGCAGGCCTGCGGGCTGCTGCGCAAGCAGGCGAAGGTCATCCACGAGGACATGCGACGGGCCGAACTCATCCAGCGGGCGCTGCTGCCGCGCCAGGTGCCGGAGATCGAAGAACTCAGCCTCGAAACCATCTACCGCCCCAGCCAGAACGTCGGCGGCGACCTGTACGACATCGTACGGCTCGGCGAGCACCACGTGGTGGTCTACGTGGCGGACGCGGCCGGTCACGGCGTGGCCGCGGCGATGCTGGCGGTGCTGTTCAAGCATCGCATCCCGCTGACGTGCGGCCAACCGCCCGCGCCGACCGATCCGTCGGTGGTGTTGGAGAGCGTCAACCGCTGCCTCGTGGACGAGTGCCGCGGGCCGGGGTTGTTCGTGACGGCCGCCTACTGCCTGCTGAATACCGAGACGGGCGAGTTGAGGTTTGCCTCGGCCGGTCACCCCGCTCCGCTGCTGGTACACGGGGACGGGGAGGTGATTCGCCTGGAGCACACCGGTCCGGCGCTGGGGCTTTCGCGATCGGCGAGCTTCGACCAGCGAGAAGTGGAAATGCGTCCCGACGATCGTCTCCTGCTGTACACCGACGGTCTGGTGGAGAGCAGCACCGGCGATTCGCCCATGGACCTGCGGGAACTGGCCGGCGTGCTGAGCGACCGCTCGCGACGTGGCATGGACGTGCTGCACGCGGTCATGGAGGCCTCCCGCAGCCACCGCGGTGACGTGCAGGAAGACGATATCACCATGGTGCTGCTGGCGACCACCGGCGAACCATCGGCCATCGATAACGGCGAGCCGGTCGCCGAGAGCCGCAGCAAGAGGCCCATCCCACGGCCGCGCGCCAACAGCGCGTTACTGATGGGCTCCGACGACGACGGCACATTCGTGAGCCTCATTGGCCGAGCGAACTGGACGTCGTGTCCGGCGTTTCACGACGTGTGCCTGGCGGAGATCCGCCTGCAGCACCCGCTGACGCTGGACCTGACGGTCTGCTCCTACCTGGACAGCACGTTTCTGGGGACGATCCAGGAACTGGTCGAACGGGCAGACCGCCAGGACGTGTCCATCCGCCTGCAGGGCGTGCGCAGCGAGGTGCGCCACCTCTTCGAGGAACTGGGCATGGAGGGCGTGCTTTCACACCTGCAGCCGGACTCGCGACCGCTGCCGGATCAGATGGAACCGCTGGCGGTTCCCGAGCCCAGCGGGGAGGAACTGCTGGACAGCGAGTTGCGGATTCTCAATGCACACGAGGCGCTGGCAAGCCTGAGCGAGGAGAACCGCCGCGAGTTCGGGACCCTCATCGACCGCCTGCGGCAGGAGCTTTCCGAAGCCCAGCCGTAAGGACGTCGCCCGTCTGCCTCCGGCGTCTACTTCTGCTTGCCCAGTTCTTTCCACAGGGCCTGTTCGACCTTCTGGAAGCGGTCGAAGGACTGGTTGAGTTCCTTGCGGATCTTGGGAAGCTCGGGGTTGTCGGGGTCGATGCCCTTGGGGTATTCCTCGTGGAGGTTCTGGAGTTTGCTCATCGCCCGGGTGAGGCTGGAGGCCCCTTCCGAGAACGCCCGCGCGGCGTCGTAGATGTCCTGGGTCTGGATTTCCTTGCGGTCGGGCTTGTGGATCAGTCGCCAGGGGTTACGGCGGATTTCCTTGCTGGTGGCTTTGAGATTGTCGGCCACCTGGGCCATGTCGTCGATGATCCGGTCGATGTTGTCCCGGTTGAGAACGATGATCTGCTTGGTCTCCTTGGACACGTCGGCGAAGTCGCCGGCGATCTCGAGGATCTTGGTGTTCGCCTGGCGGACCTTGGCGAGAATCTCCGCGACGTCCTTGCTGACGTAGGTCTCGATCTTGTCGGTGGTCTTGACCACGCTGTCCATGATCTTCGAGACTTTGGGTCTGGTCTCGGCGATCACGTCGCGAACGTCACCGGTTACCTGGTTGACGTGATCCAGCGAGGCGTGCAGCTTCGCCAGCATGGTCTCGGAGACGTTGGGGTCGGCTTCCCTGCGAAGGTTGCCGGTGATGTAGTTGACGTCCTGCACGGACTTGTGGATCTTCGCCAGGAGGCTGTTGGCCTGGTCGACGTCGGTCTGCTGCTGGATACTCCCGGCGATGGTCGCCACGTCGGTCGAGGCGAGTTTCAGGTCGTCCACGACGTTGTGAATCTTCGCCAGCAACGCCTCGGCGCGGTTGGGGTCCAACTCCTTCTGCACGCCGGAGGCAATCTGTTTGAGCTGGGCGGTAATCGACGCCAGGTCGCTCATTGCCTGGGTGAGCCCCCCGGGGCGCAGGCGGATGGGGTTCTGCTCGTCGGCGAGGGTGTCCGATGTGCCCAGGTCGTAGATCACCAGCTTGGGCATGCCCAGCGGCGGGCTGTCCACGGCGGCCTGGCCGTCGGCGCGGACTTTCAGATCGGTCCGGAGCAACTGAACGGTGTAGAGGGTGCGGCGTTTCTCGGGATCTACCGAGATGCGGGTGACCTTGCCGATCTTCTCGTCGCCGAAATTGACGTCGTAGCCCGGCTTGAGCCCCATCGGGCCGGTGTCCTGGGGCGCATAGAGCGTCAGCACCTGCCCGTCGGGGGCGAAGACCTCCGCCACCCCCAGCCACAGGATGATGCCCACGCCCAGCCCCAGGGCAATGACTACGAACAGTCCGACCGCTACTTCGCTGGCTGCCTTCTTCGGCATGTCTGGTGTCTCCGTCGGCCGACTTACTGCTCGGCCGCTCCGAGAATATCTCGTTCGTATTCGCCCACCTGTGCCCGCAGTGCGAGCGGCCCTTCCGAGTCGCCCCGCAGGAACTGGCGGATCATGTCCTTCATCTCGTCGCCGGTGGGTTCCCCGTCCCGCAACTGCTCGAACTCCCGGCGGGGGGCGACCATCACCATCCGCCCGCGGTCCAGCATCGCCATCCGGTCGGCAATGCGGAACGCCGAGTCCATCTCGTGGGTCACCACCACGCTGGTAACGCCGAACTTCTTGGACAGGTCGATCATCAACTGGTCGATCTCGGCGCTGGTCACGGGGTCCAGACCGGCCGACGGTTCGTCGTAGAACAGAACCGCCGGGTCCAGGGCGATGGCCCGGGCGAGCCCGGCGCGTTTCTTCATGCCCCCGGAAATCTCGGCGGGCATGCGGTCTCGCGCGTGCCGCAGTCCGACCAGTTCCAACTTCATCCGTACCATGATGTCGATGGTCGAGGCGTCCAGGTTGGTGTGCTCCCGGAGGGGCAGGGCGACGTTCTCGCCCACGGTCATGCTGTTGAGCAGGGCCCCGGACTGGAAGAGGATGCCGAACCGCTTGCGGACCTCGTCCAATTCGGCCTCCTCAAGATCCTGGAGATTCTGTCCGAACAGTTCCACGCATCCCTCGTTGGGCTGCAGCGAGCCGATCAGGTGCCGCAGCAGCGTGCTCTTGCCGCAGCCCGAGCCGCCCATGATGACCATGGTCTCCCCGGGCATGATGTCCAGGTTGACCCCGTCGAGCACGACGTTGTCGCCGAACCGTTTCAGCAGGTTCTTCACGCGGATCACCGGCTGAGTGTCCTGCGAGTAGGGTTGTGTGTTCTCGTTCTGCTCGCTCATGGTCTGTATCTGGCCGTTCTGGCAAACGTCGCCGCCGGGGCCGCCGCCCTGCCGTGTGCTGGGGGCTACAGTTCGTACACGTAGAACACCATGGTGAACACCCCGGCCGCCAGCACGATGGCGACGATCGAGTGCACCACGGTCATGGTGGTGGCTTTGCCCACGCCTTCGGCGCCGCCGCGGACGCCCAAGCCCTGGTGGCAGGCGATGAGGCTGATCAGCATCCCGAACACCGCCGCCTGGGTCAGCCCGGTGAAGAAGTCGGTGAACCGCAACTGGATCCGCATGTTCTCCACGAAGCCCACGTAGGCGGCCGGGCCCAGCACCGCCCGGGCGGTCACCCAGCCTCCCAAGGCAATCATCAGGTCGGCGATGATCGTCAGCAGGACCATCATGACGACCGTCGCCAGCACGCGCGGAACCACGAGGAACTTCACGGGGTTCAGGGCCATCGCCTCCAGGGCCTCGATTTCCTCGGCGACCACCATGGTGCCCAGTTCCGCGGCGATGGACGCCCCCGCAAACCCGCTGAGCACCACCCCGGTAATGATCGGGCCCAGCATGCGGAAACCGCCGGTGGCGAGGACGTTGGCGATCTTGTCGAGCTGGCCGTACTGCTCCAGCGTGGGGGCAAGCTGCAGGGCGAGGATCACGCCGATGAAGCCCTGCACCAGCATCACGATCCCCAGGCTCCGCAGCCCCACGCGGACCATCTGCCCGACCATCGCCCGGAAGCCGAACTTCACCTTCGGCTGGATGAGCCCCTTGCCCGTCCAGCGCAGGGTGCGTCCCAGCAGGACGGTCATGCCGCCGGCGTAGCGGATGGCATCCAGCGTCCGCGCGCCCACGGCCGACAGCAGGTTGCCCCGGTTTTCGCTCATTCTTTCTCCACGGCGTCATCCACGCTGGGGCGGATGTCGAACACGGTGTCCAGATGGGTGATCTCGAAGATGCTCCGGACCCGCTCGCTCATTTCCGCCAGGCGCAGCGGGATGTCCTGCTTCTTCACCCGCGAGAGCACCTTCACCAGCGAAGCGACGCCCGAGGAGTCCATGTACGGAACCCCCGAGAGGTCCACCACCACCGCGTCGGGGTTCTTGTTCAACACGCCGGTCAGCGCTTCCTGAAAAGCCGGGCTGGAGCGAAGGTCGATGTCGCCTTCCACTTCCACCACGGCCGTCTGGCCGACCCATCGGACAACGCGAACGGGGTTCTGGTCTTCGGGACTCATTCCTGGTGGCTCTCTTTCTGCTGCGTCTGGATGTTTTTGATCATGGTGAGCACGGTTCCGCCTTCCTCGGCGGGGTGGAACTCCACGCTGTCCATACAGGTCTGCATGATGTGTACGCCCAGCCCGCCGGGGCGGATGTCCGCCAGGTCGCGCGAGCGGATATCCTCCAGCGGGACCTGTCGGCCGTGGTCGCGAATGACGATCCGCAGCGATTGGCCTTGTGCCTGGTCGCTCTGCAGGGCGATTTCCAGGTCGATGGGCTGGTCGGGGGCATCCTCGTAAGCGTGGCGGACGACGTTGGTCAGGGCTTCGTCGACCCCCAGCATGACTTCTCCGGAGGCTTTCTCGTCCAGCCCGACCTGCTGGCAGATTTTCTCCACTGCCGCGCGGACCACGCCCAACTGCCACGGGGTCGACAGCAGATGCATACGGATCGACTCGCCGGGCCTGGGTTTGCTGTCCGGGCCGGTCACACACTGCTCCCTTCGTCCCTGTCGGCCGGCTGGGTGGCCGGAACGTCCTTGCCGTGCACCCGCAGCCATCTGCGCCACCGCTTGATCGCGGCCCGCCGCTGCTGGGGCGGGTCGTAGTGGTGATAGCCCAGCGTCACCCCGGTAATGCTCTGCAACGCCTGCTCGGCGAAGAGGCGCACCTCGGTCTCGCTGTCGCTGAGGCGTTCGACCAGCAGCGGCAGGAGATCCTTGCGTTTGTGCTGCGCGGCGCGGTGGATGCCGGCGATCCGCTCGTCGGGGTCTTCGCTCTGGAGCTGGACGGAAACCGCCGGTTGCCCGATTCCCAGGTCGCACCCGCAAAGGTTCCCCACGGCGATACCCACCAGCAGACAGGCTGTCCGTGCCTTCATGTCGTGCCCTCGATGCGCCGGCCTACCTCGGCGGCGCGAAGTGCTGTTACGCCAGTATACTGTAGCGTTTCGCGGGCGAAGGTCAAATGCACTGGTCAAATCACCGGCATCGCTTCATGCCGGCGACGTGTTGATGGGCCTGGCGGGTGGGTTCCGGCAGGCGCACGCCCCGCCCGCACCGCAGCGTCCACGAGACCGCCTCATCCAGCGTCACCCGGTGCCCCACCGAAACGTACAGCGGGCGAACCCCGGTCCGGGTCCGCAGAACCGCGCCTATCACCTGCCCGTGCAGTTTCAGTTGCGTCCGGCAGCCCCGGCGGGTGCCCGGCTCGCGGTGCTCCCCGCACAGGCGGCTCTTGGCGACGCCGATGGTCGGTACCCCCAGCCACAGCCCCACGTGGCTGGCAAGCCCCAGCCCGCGCGGATGCGCCAACCCCTGTCCGTCGCACATCACCAGGTCGGGCCGGCTCGGCAGGGCATCGACGGCCGCGAGAATCGCCGGCGCCTCCCGGAAGCTCAGCAGCCCTGAAACGTAGGGGAAACGGCAGGGCTCCTCGGTGCCCGAGGCGGCGAGGACCTCCATGGTGTCGGCATCCAGAAGCACCGCGGCGGTGAGGATGCGTCGGCCTCCGTCGGCGAAGGCGCAGTCGATGCCGGCGACGGTGCGGACCTCGTGGGCGATCGGCTCCTGCCGTACTCGTCCGGCCAACTCCCGCTGCAGGGCGACGGCCGCCTTGGGCGTGATGTCCCAGTCGTGGGGAAGCATGTTCCTCAGGATAGCGTCTGGCAGCCGAGGCGCAAAACGTTCTGTGCCGATGCCCCGACGGGGACAGCCACGCACGCCGCCGCGGCGTGGCTTGCTCCGACAGGGTTTCTGAGGTCGGTCCGCTCAGCGGGCGCTGCCGAGGGCATCCGCGAGGGCCGAGAGCGCGCCGTCGATATCGTCGTGCGTGACGTGCAGGTGCGTCACGGCGCGGATCTCGCGGGGGCCGGTCGCCAGCACGTGCACGTCCCGCTCGGCGAGCCGGTCCACCAGTTCCGCCGCCGGCATGGCCGAGACGTTGAAGATGACGATGTTCGTTTCCACCGTTACCGGGTCGATGCTCACCCCGTCGAGCTTGGCGAGCCCCTCGGCGAGGGCGCGGGCGTTGGCGTGGTCGTCGGTCAGTCGCTCGCGGTGGTGTTCCAGTGCGTGCAGGGCACCGGCGGCGATGACCCCGGCCTGCCGCATGCCGCCCCCGAGCATCTTGCGGACGTGCCTGGCCCGGTCGATCAGTTCGCGCGAGCCGGCCAACGCCGAACCCACCGGCGCGCCGAGCCCCTTGGAGAAGCAGACGCTCACGGTGTCGAACGGGGCGGCCAGTTCGGCCTCGCTTCGCCCGCAGGCAACGGCGGCGTTCCACAGGCGGGCGCCGTCCATGTGGGCGGCCCAGCCGTGCACGTGGGCAAAGTCGGCGACCTCGGCGAGCGTTTCCCTCGGCCAGACGCTCCCCCCGCCGCGGTTGTTGGTGTTCTCGACGCACAGCAGGGCGGTGGGCGCGAAGTGCACGTTGCGCGGGCGAACCATGGGCCTGAGCTGCTCGGCGCCGAAGATGCCCCGATCGGACCGGACCCAGCGGCACATCAGCCCGGAGACCGCGGCCGGGGCGCCGGCCTCGTACCAGTACACGTGGGCGTTGTCGGCCAGCAGCACCTCCTGCCCGCTCTGGGTGTGGCAGCGAAGGGCGACCTGGTTGGTCATCGTGCCGCTGGGCATGTAGAGGGCGGCCTGCTTGCCCAGCAGCTCGGCGGTGCGGGCTTCCAGGGCGGCCACGGTGGGGTCGGCCCCGAGCACGTCGTCGCCCACCTCGGCGGCGGCGATGGCGCTTCGCATTGCCTCGGTCGGCCGGGTTACCGTGTCGCTTCGCAGGTCGATCATGATGTGTCTCCCATGGGTGTGGCGGAGGGGTTGGCTACACGTGGTCGCGGCCGCGGGGTTTGGCAACGTCGGCCGAGGGGATCAGTCGCAGGTACTCGCTGGGCGGGCGGGCGACGAAGTTCTCCTCGATCTCGACCAGGCGGTCGCGCTGCTGCGAGAAGGTAAACACCTCTCCCGCGCGGCCGACGGGTACCCAGCGGAATTCGTCGTGCTCTTCCGAGAGCGTCACTTCCTCGGTGTCCGGGGTCACGAACGCCAGGAACACCGGCATGATCATGATCCCGTCCCGGTCCGGCGCATAGTACTGGTGGACCATGTTCGCCGAGTACAGTTCCCGCGGGGAGAGGCCGGTCTCTTCGTGGAGTTCGCGCACGGCCGCCTCGACGGCGGTTTCGTTTTCATGGATCGCCCCGGTGACCTGCTGCCAGAGCCCGGCGAACGACTCGTGCCCGGCCCGGCGCATCACCAGGTATTCACCCGCCCGGCCGGTGTCGGGCACGGTCCGGCAGATGTAGACGCTCACGCCATCGGCGTAGATCGGCAGGTTGCGGGGTGGCTGGTTCATGGGCCCGGGGCCTCCGGCGAGCTTACAGCCCCAGCACGTCGCCGATGTCGTACATGCCGGGCTTCTTGTCGCTGAGCCAGCCGGCCGCCCGCAGCGCCCCGCGGACGAACGTATCCCGCGTGTGGGCACTGTGGGAAAGCGTCACCGTCTCGCCGAGGTTGCCGAAGTGCACCTCGTGTTCGCCCACCGTGTCGCCCACGCGAAGGGCGTGCATGCCGATCTCGCCGGGCACCCGCGGCTGCTGGCCCCCGCGGCCGAACGTGGCGACCTCGCCGTAGTTCTTGTTCGTGGCGTTGCAGATGCTCTTGGCGAGCATGATCGCCGTGCCCGAGGGCGCGTCCTTCTTGAAGCGGTGGTGCGTCTCGGAAATCTCGATGTCGTAGTCGGCCCCCAGCACCCGCGCCGCCTCGGCGACGAGCTTCACCAGGAGGTTGATGCCCACCGAGTAGTTGCCCGCATGGACGAGGGGGATCTCCTGCGAGGCATCGACCACGGCGGCCTCCTGGCTCTCGGTGAGCCCGGTGGTGCCGATGATCATGCCGATCTTCTTCTTGCGGCAGATGTCGATCCACTTCATGGTGCCCTCGGGCAGGGAGAAGTCGATGATTACCTGCGGGTCGCTGTCGCCGAGGTCTTCGGTCACCTTCACACCGAAGGGGCCGACCCCCGCCAGGTCGCCCACGTCCTTGCCGAGGTCCTCGTGTCCGGCGGCTTCCATGGCGGCGACCACGTCGAACCGTTCGCTCTCGATCGCCAGGGCAGCGATGCGGCGTCCCATGCGTCCCGAGGCGCCGGTGATGGCTATGCGAATCATGATGCTTCCTTTCGTTGCTGGTTATGTCTGAGAAACGTCCGGCCGCGCGGGGCGGGCAAACTGCCCGGGCGCCTGCAGGGGGGAAAGGCTCCCCCGCCCGGCGGCTGGAGCCGCGATTGCCTGCTTCAGGTTACCGGTTCGACGGTCTGCTGTATGAGCTTCCGCACGGCCTGGACGTCGTCGGGCAGCACCTCGCACCGCGTGGGCAGGTCCATGAGCTGCTCGATCCGCGGATGCCGG
>JBKHHV010000229.1:0-6232 GCA_046539005.1 Phycisphaerae bacterium | reverse complement strand
CTCCTGGTAGCGTTCCAGCGTGTCGGTGGTCTGGGCGATGTCCTTGTGCAGCCGTTCCTCGCGGGAATCGAGGCTGTCCTGGGCTAGTTCGGCATCGTCCATAGCCCGCTTGATGTTGCCGGCCGCGTCGCCGGTAAGGCTCAGACCTTTCATCGTGGTCAGGTCGGCCAGGGCCTCCTCGCCACCGTCCAGCAGCTTGCGATCGCCGACGGACGTCTCGTCCACCAGCTTGTCGATCCCGGCCGCCTGGGCCGCGAGTTCCTCGGTCAGCTCCGAACGCCGCTCTTCGTCCAGGACGCCGGAGTTCAGGTCGGTAACGATCTCTTCCATGCGGTTGAGACCGCTCTTGATCTCCTCCACGGCGCCCTGGGCGAGTTCCACGTCCGAGGTCTCGCTTCGCAGTCCGACCAGTTTGTCGTTCATCTCGCTAACGAACTGCTTGTAGACGGATCTGGACATGTCGTACCGGTCCGCCTGCCGTTCGGCATCGCTCTGGGAGACTTCGCGGATCGATTCGATGATCCGCTCCATCGAGTCGACTTTCTGGACACTGAACGTGTCGCCGACGCCTGAGATACTGTCAATCATGGTCCACCTCCTCCCCGGCCTTGGGGCACGGGGTCGGGACCGCCCTATCGTAACTTCCGCCCGCAACTGAAGCGTAAAATACAGATTTTCTGCATGTCGAAGGAAACCCTCCAAACGTCTCAGAGGCTGCGGCGTCCCTAAAATGCAACACTTCATAAGGTTACGTCGATCCGTGCGTTCGCCGGCGGCATCCGGTATACTGGAAGGGGACCGAAATGGACCCGATCGAGGCCCCTATGCGACCTGCAAGCTTTCCGTTCTGGACCGCACTGCTGCTTCTGTCCGTCGTTTCTGGCGTTCGCGCGGCCGACGACGCCTGGCCGGGCGGCTCCGAGGTGTACCGCGCCACCTTCTCCGGGCGCAAAGGTCGACCCGAGTGGTCGCACCGCCCGGTGCGGAAGGACCCCGTGCGGAATCTGTGGGTCCTGGGGCCGTTTCATCATGAGGCCGTCTCGCTTTCGCTCGATAAGCTCCCAAAGCACAAGTACCTGCGCGTGAAGATGCGGCTGCACCTGCTGGGGGCGTGGGGAAGCGGCTTCGGGAGCGACCGGTGGCAGTTGCGCGTCGCCGGCGGCCCGGTTCTGCTCAACAGCGACTTCAGTAACTTCCTGCCTCCCGAGGCACCGGATGTCCCGGACGAACTCGCCAAGGCCGTCCGGACGTTCGGGCAGGGGTTCCCGAGTTCCTTCTCGGTGGTGCGGTTTGCCCCCGGCACCGGCCGGGCGGGGCGGAACCTGCTGGGAGACCCCAATGCCGACGGCGGAAGCACCACTTACGACCTGTCCTTCGTGTTCCCCCACGAGGGCGGCTCGCTGCGGTTGGAGATGGAAGGCCCCGGCGGGGCAGCGTCGTGGGCGCTGCAAAGCGTCGTGGTCGAGGCGTTCGAAAGCTCGGCCGACCCGAGCGAGAAAATGCTCGCCGCCGCGTGGAAGCAACTGGGCAGCGACGACAGCGCCACCGCGATGCAGGCGATGGGGCGGTTTGTCCTCGCCGGTCAGAAGGGCTCAGGATTCCTGAAAGCACGGCTGGCCCCCACGCCCGATGCCGCGAAACTGCAGGAATTGGTCGGGCAGTTGTCTGCCGCCGACTTCCGCAAACGCGAGGCAGCTACCCGTGCGCTGATCGCCAAGGGCCCGGCGATTCGTGCCCCGCTGGCCGAAAGCCTCGACGCTGCCGAAGACGAGGAAGCCCGCGCCCGTCTGCTGGAGGTGCTGGCGAAGCTGGAGGCGGCCGCGCTTCCCGACGCGCAGCGGCTGCTGCACGCCCGGGCCATCGAACTGCTGAACTGGTATGGACCCGACCGATCGCTGGACCTGCTGCACCATCTCTGCCAGGCCGGGAACTACCACGAAACGCTCCATCTTGCCCGCCAGGCGTACGTGCGGGCAGCCAGGCGCCGGGGTCTTGCGGCGATAGACCGCGCGGCCGACCGCCTTGCCCGCGGCGACCTCGACGGAGCCCGGAAGACCCTCCTCGACGCCCAGAAGCGGTACCTTCGCTTCGACGGTGGGTCGAGACGGTGGGGTCTGGTCGCCGAGCAGATCTCCCACGAGACGGCACGGGTGTTGGGGTTGGTGGACATGATCGCCCGGTTGAAGCAGAAGCAACAGTCCGGCAAACCCCTGCCGCGCCGGATGCTCTCGGAGATGGCCATGGTCTGGCTGGGCAGCCCGGACGCGGCTGCAAGCTTCCTGGACGACAGCGACCCCGCCTGGCGCAGGCAGGTGTCTCTGGCGGCCGACGCCGTCGCCGGCAAGGCGTTGACCCACGACCAGCAGGCCCAACTGGGCAAGTGGTACTTGGAGTTGGCCGGCAAAAACAACACCCCGCTGGGACGGCTTCGCCTGCTCCGCAAGTCTGCCCGCCTTACGGGTGCAGCGCTGGACTCCGCGGACATCGACGCCCCCCGGCGGCGGGAGCTGCAGCAGCAGTATCGCACGGCCAGGGCGCAGGTGTCGCAGCTTCGCAGCGACGGGGGCGGCTGGGTGGACCTGCTGGCGATGCTCGCTGACGATGCGGACGGCAGAAACTGGAAGCTCATCAAGAGCCGCCTCCACATTGGGGTAGGCGATTTCGTGACGGTCACTTTCCCCATGGAGCCGCGAGGCAGCTACGTCTTGGAGGTCGACTTCACCCGAAACGGCGACGACGGAATCTACATCGCCGTCCCGGCCGGGGAGTCGGCGGGCAACCTGAACCTCGGCGGGTGGGGCGGCACCATCGACGGGCTGGAATGGATCGGCGGCCGCCAGGCCAACAACAACCCCACCACCGTCAAGCCCAGCGGGCTTACCCCCGGGCGCCACCGCCTGACGGTGCGGACAATCCTCTCGGAAGGCAAGGCGTCGGTGCTGGTTACGCTGGACGGCAAGAAGCACATCGAGTGGGAAGGCGACCCGTCGCAGCTACACCCCAGTGGGGCGTGGAAGCTCGGGCGCCAGGGCGCGTTTGCGGTCGGCTCGCATTCCGGCAAGGCGACGTTCCACGGCGTCCGCGTCAAGCCGCTGGACGACGGCCGATCTGCCGGGCCGTAAGCGTTTCAGATTCCCCCGGTTTGCGCCGTCGGTTCCTCCGAATAGAAGGACAGCCCTGCCCCAACAGGAGACTGTCCTATGTCCAAGCCGACGAGCAACTTGCCGACGGATGAGCTTCCGGACGACCTTCCTTCGACGTTGCTGGAAGCGATGCCGATCCCTGTGCTGGTGGTCAACCGCGACCGCCGCGTTCTGTGGGTGAACCCCGCCGCCGAGGAACAGATGGGGCTTCTCGCCGAGGCCGCCTACTACCGCCGCGGGGGCGAGGCGCTGCAGTGCATCCACGCCGGGGAGCATCCCGACGGCTGCGGGTACGGCGGGGCGTGCGTCGATTGCCCGGTGCGACTTTCGGTCGCCGAGGCAGTGGACGGCGGCAAGGTCTACCGTCGCAAGGTGACCATGCAGCTCAAGGAAGAAGTCGGCATGCGCGACGTACACCTGATGATCACCGCCGCACCGCTTCCGGACAGCAAAGGGCTGGCGATGCTGATGATCGAGAACGTCAGCCACCTGATCAACCTCGCATCGCTGGTGCCGGTGTGCATGTGCTGCGGGCAGGTCCGGGTGGAAGGCGGGGCCGACTGGCAGCCGATCCAGGACTACCTGCGCGAGCACATCGACATCGATTTCTCGCACGGGCTCTGCCCCGATTGCTCGGAGAAGATCTATCCTCGCGCCCGCACCCGGCGCGACCAGTTCATCCGCCAGGGCAACTGACTCCGCTTGAGCTGCCGGGGAAGGGGGTGAACGGCCGGGAAAACCTTCTCGGGCGGGGTGCGAATCTCCCTTCTCGATTCGGGGGCAATTGGGTAGAATAATCGTTTCCCCCCGCGGCCGGGGGTTCAGAAGCGTATGCCAGTTGCCGCCCGGCCGAGCGGGCAGGCCCACCTGACCGAACAGACCCCCGGAATCCGGCTTGACGCCCGATCCGTCGAGGGTCGCTCGGCGAGACTACAGACCGGAGACGGTTCATGAACCGCCAGGAAATCCGTAACGTCGCGATCATCGCCCACGTGGACCACGGCAAGACCACGCTGGTGGACCAGTTGCTGCGCCAGTGCGGGCAGTTTCGCTTGGGCGAGCTGAAGGGCGAGTGCATTCTCGACTCCAACCCCCTCGAACGCGAGCGGGGCATTACCATCCTGGCCAAGAACTGTGCCATTCACTACACCGATCGCGACGGAACCGACTACCACATCAACATCGTCGATACGCCCGGACACGCCGACTTCTCCGGCGAGGTGGAGCGCGTGCTGCGGATGGCCGACGGGGCGCTGCTGCTGGTGGACGCCGCCGAGGGCGTCATGCCCCAGACCCGGTACGTGCTGGGCAAGGCGCTGGCGGCCGGTCTCAAGCCGATCGTGGTGGTCAACAAGGTCGATCGCCCCGACGCGCGCCCTCACGTGATCGTCGACCAGGTCTTCAGCCTGCTGATCGAGATGGACGCCGAGGACCACGCCGAGGACTTTCCGGTGCTGTTCGCCTCCGGCAAGGACGGCTGGGCCGCAGCGGACCTCGATTCCGCCCCCGCCGACGGCCAGGACGGCGACATGCACGAACTGTTCGACGCGATCATCCACCACGTACCTGTGCCCGACCTGGACGGCGACGCTCCGCTGCAGATGCTGGTGACGAATATCGACTACAGCGAATACGTCGGCCGAATCGGCGTGGGGCGCGTCTTCGCCGGTACGCTCCGCAGCGGGCAGGACGTGCTCACCATCGACCGCCACGGCAACCGCACGGCCCAGAAGGCGATGCAACTCTACCAGTTCGACGGGCTTGGCCGACGCGAGGTGCAGGAGATCACCGTCGGCGACCTGTGCGCGGTGGTGGGGCTCAAGCAGGTGGACATCGGCGATACCCTCGCCGACCCCGAGCAGCCGGCGGCACTGCCCAGCGTGGAGATCGACGAGCCGACCCTGCGGATGACCTTCCGCGTCAACGACGGACCCTTCGCCGGCAAGGAAGGCAAGTACGTCACGAGCCGAAACCTCCGCGAGCGCCTGGAACGGGAACTGAACGCCAACGTCGCCCTGCGGGTCGACTTCACCCGCGGCGAGGGGGAGTACGAAGTGGCCGGTCGCGGGCTGCTGCACCTGGGCATCCTGCTGGAGAACATGCGTCGCGAGGGCTACGAGTTGTGCGTGGGCAAGCCGCACGTGATCGACAAGATCGTGGACGGGCAGCGGATGGAGCCGATCGAACTGCTGGTGGTCGACGTGCCCGGCGAATACGTCGGGGCGGTGATGCAACTGGTGGGCGACCGCCGCGCCGAGATGCTCCACATGGACAACGTCGCGGGGCGGTCGATCCTGGAGTTCCTGGTCCCCGCCCGCGGGCTGCTGGGGCTCCGCAGCAAGATGCTCACCGCCACCAAGGGCGAGGCGATCATGCATCACCGGTTCCACTCGTACGGCCCGGCGCGGGGTGCGCTGCCCGGACGCGGGGCGGGCGTGCTGATCGCTTCCGAGTCGGGGCAGGTGACGGGCTACGCGTTGGACTCGCTGGCGGATCGGGGCATCATGTTCGTTTCGCCGGGCGAGCAGGTCTACGAAGGCCAGGTCGTCGGCGAGCACTGCAAGGACAACGACCTGCCGGTGAACGTCTCGCGGGCCAAAAAACTCACCAACATCCGCTCCTCGAACAAGGACGCGACGGTGACGCTCAAGGCCCCGCGGGAGATGTCGCTGGAGGAGGCGCTGGAGTACGTCGAGGACGACGAACTGGTGGAGATCACCCCGGCCTCGGTCCGCCTGCGCAAGCGTCTGCTCACCGAAGGGCAGCGCCGCCGCGAAGGGCGCCGCGCCGCTACGGCAATGACGTCCTCCTGACCCGCCCGCTGCGCGAACCGCGCAGCGATCAACTTCTTCGTTGCTCGGCAAAACACGGGGGACATTTTGTCTTCCGCTCGTTTGAGCCAGTTTCCCCCCCCAAGCCCCCTCGCCAAAGACTGCTTGACAACGCCCGAAGGTTGTAGTAATCGGCATCTTGGCAGTCTGGGTGGAGCAGATTTCTGTCAGCCTACAAGGAGCGAAGGTATGGATGCTGGCAGGATCATCGCGAGTTTGACCATGGCCAGAAAGTTGACCGCCAACTTCTCGAATCGA
>JBKHHV010000015.1:0-21210 GCA_046539005.1 Phycisphaerae bacterium | reverse complement strand
GGGCGGCCTCGATCACCTTGTCGCTGTAGAGGCCCTTGAGCTCGGGGTCCTGGTTGACCTTGAGCTTCAGCTCCAACTGGTCGCGGGCAACGGCGAGGTTGCGGTTGGCCATGTCGATCTCGGTCTTCAGGTCTCGAAGCTGGATGGCGTAGTCGCTCTTTATGTACCGCCGCAGGGCGTCGTTGGCGTCTACAAGTTCGTCCCGGGCCTTGCGAACCCTGTTGTCCATCTCCTCGCGCTTCAGTTCGAGGTTCTTGACCGCCTGGGTGTACTGGTTTCGCGACGAGGTCACGTCCAGTTCCTGCTTCTTGCGGGCCTCATCCAGCTCCTGGCAGTCGAAGGCGATGATCGTTTCATTCGGCTCGACGAACGACCCGTCCTCCACGACCTCCTTGATGATGGCCGTCCATGGCAGTTCGTTGCGGATGATCTTGCGCTTCTCGGCCTCGATCTCACAGGACTCCACGATCTTCACCACCAGCGGTCCGCGGGTAACCTTGGCGGTCGGACCCAACTCCGGAGCGCCCCCGGTGTCGTCGGCGAAGTAGAACGTCGCCCCCGTGGCAGCCGCGGCGACCAGCAACAGCACGATGACCCACACCCATCCACGGCGCTTCCGCCCGGGACGGGAGGGCGGCTTGGTAGAAGCGGGTTGTCTGGTGTCAGCTTCCGACATAGGGGTATCGCTCCGCGATTCGGTCGAATCGGTTGGGGTTCTCTCGCACATGAATTCTGCCGTCTTCGGTCACGTCCAGCAATCCCAGCGTCGCCAGGAACCGCAGGCGCGTGGTCTCGTAGCGAACGATCTCGGCCGTCAGTCCGATCTGGGCCGACCGCAGCTCCTCTTCGGCGTCCAGCACGTCGCGGGTGGAGGCCTGTCCCTCCCGCTGCTTGAGCAACGCCAGTTTCCGCGATCGCCGCGCCACGCGGACACGCTCCACCTGCACCTCGTAACTTCGCACCGCCCGGCGGAGCGTGCGGAACTCCTGCCGCACGTCCAGACGCACTTGGTCGGTGAACTGGGCCAGGTCGCGCCGGGCCTTGTCCATCGCGATCAGCGACAGCCGATACGCGTCACGGTTGTCGGTCTGGTCCAGGTTATACTCCAACCGCAGCTTCGCGGTTCGCGTATGCCTGTCGAATTGCATCCGCCAGAACTCGCGTTTCTCGGTGCCCGGCGCAGTGATGCCAAGCTCCAGGTCAAGCTGGGGAAGGAACTTGTCGGCCGCAATGGTCACGTTCCGCCTCGCGTCGCGTATCTGGGCCCGCTGGACGAGCACGTCCGGGCGGGCCATCAGGGCAGTGTGGATGGCGTAGCCTTCGTCGAACCCGAACTTCTCGGGCTCGATTGCCAGCAGTTTGGTCAGTTCGTCCTTGTACTCCAGTTCCACCTGAGACCGCGCGGGCAGCCCCAGTGTCACCTTGAAGCGGTCCAGCGTGTCCTGGTAGTCCTGACGGCTGGACTCGAAACGGAGTTCCGCGGTCAGCAGTCGCCGCACGGCCTGATCCTGGTCGACGACGGTCGCCTCGCCATTGACCACCAGCACGCTGGTGAGCTTGAGCGCCGTGCGCAGACGCTCGATGGTGGCTTTTTCGTTCTCCAGTTCGTTCTGGCGTCGGATGACGTTGTAGTAATCGGAGATGATCTGGGTACCGAATTCCTGCGTGAACCGCTCGTACTCGAAGACAGAGAACACGAAATTCCGCTCCAGGCGGTATTGCTGCTCGTACGCCAGCCCGCGCCACGCTCCCTGCAGCAACGGCTGTGTGAAATTCGCGCCCAGCAACGAACCGATGGTGCTGTCGCTGCCGCCCATGAAGTCGGTCGCCAGGTCCAACGTCGCTCCCAGCGCCAGCACCCCTCCATGGATGAACCGCTGCCGCAGCGTGGGCCCCACGGCCGCGCCCCCGGTCGTGGTGTCGCCGCCCTTGGCGACCTTCTCGTGATCGAAATCGCCGGTAAGTTGCCCGTCCACCAAGGCCCAATCCCAGCCGCGGCGTGCGTTGGCCACCGCCAGCGCCTGGCGATACAGTTCTTCCTTGCGGTCCTGCAACCGGCGGCTGGACCGAAACGCGATGGTCAGGGCTTCGGACAGGTCCAGACGGATCGGCCTGCTGCCGTTGAGCGGAAGCTTCTCGCCGTCCAGCACGATGGAGTCGGCCGGCGTGCGGGGGGCCTCGTACTCCAACTCAAATTCGCGGGGCTGCCCGAACACGATCTCGTGGCCCATGCGCAACGTCGCACCGGCCGCACGGTCCGCCTGGTCGGCGTACTGGTCGGGGGTGCAGCCCGCTGCCCACAGCGCAAGCAGACCCGCCAGCGCCAACAAACCATTTCTACAGATATACAACATGATACGCCTTCCGACCTGCCCCCCGCCCGTGGCGGGCAGGGGAATCTGAAAACCGTCTCGAATCATTTATCTTAACAAAACGACCGGCCCCTCGGTAGACGCACCCCGACGAAAAACATTCCACAGCATTCGAAGTCTTTCTCAGTCAAGCAGTTCGCGGCGAAGTTCTTCCACGCCCCACACCACCGTGCCCGGTCGGCCGCCGTCAGCGACAGGTTTTTCGGCGTGAATCTGCCCCTCCAGCCGAACCTGAACCGTTCGCCAGCCCAGCGCGTTGGGGGCCACGAAATCCTTCGCCGGGTTGTCCCCCACGTAAATACAACGCTCGTGCAGCGTTTCCAGGTCGGCGGCGATCCGCTCGAAGGCGGCCGGCGAGGGCTTCCAGCACTCGCGCCCCAGCGACTCGGTAAACAGCACCCGGTCGAACGCATGAGCCAGTCCCACCGCTTCGAGCTTGTACTCCTGGGCAGGCAGGAACCCGTCGCTGAGCAACCCAAGCCGCGCGCCACCCTGGCGGAGTTCTCTCAGCAGCCCGGTGACCCCCTTTACCGGTTCGATCAAGGGCCGATGCTCCCGGTACACCTTCACCAGTTCCAGGATCCGCTCATCGGACAGGCCCAGGTCGAATTCCTCGCTGAGGGCGTTGAACGCCCCGCCGGCCTGGCCGGACAGGAACCGCTGCCAGAGCCACTGCTCGAACAGGTCCGACCGCCCGGTCTGCTGGCGAAGCGTGACACCCACCACGCAATACCCGCTGCGGACGTAGTCCCGCTCGAGCGTGAGTGTATCGTCCAGGTCCATCACCACGGCCGTTCCGGCAAGCTCACGAGCCATCCGCCAGGTCCTCCCGCGTCTTCTCGTATTGGCTTTGGCGGCTGTACTGCTTCTCGTAGACCTCGCCCGCACCTCTCAGGGCATTCAGCACGGTTCGGCCGATAATGCGCAGGTCCCACGCGAAGCTGCGGTGGTCCACGTAATGCAGGTCCATCTCGATCTTGTCCTCGATGGGGATCGACGCCCTCGCACACGCCTGGGCGTACCCGGTGATGCCCGGGCGTACGTCCAGGCGCCGGCGCTGCTCGGAGTTCCACTCGTCCGCCTGGCGCTCGTAGAGAGGGCGCGGGCCCACCAGCGACATCTCCCCGACCAGCACGTTCCAGAGCTGCGGAAGTTCGTCCAGCGACTTCTCGCGAAGGAACCGCCCCACCTTCGTCAAACGCGGGTCCTCTCCGGAATGCGGCGAATGGCCGTAGGGGTCGGCGTCGGTCCGCATGGTGCGGAATTTGAGCATGACGAACGACCTGCCCTTCCAGCCGGCGCGTCGCTGGCGGAAGATCGCGCGGCCGCGGCTTTCCAGGCGAATCGCCACGGCGATGGCGATCATCGGCGCCGCCAGCACCGCCAGTGCCACCGCACTGACCGCAATGTCGAAGGCTCGTTTCAGCATCCTGTTCCGCAAGGCCTGTTAAAGGCGGATCTTTTCGTATTCGATGACCTGCTGCAGCGTGGCCGTCAGGTCGAACTGCCGCCGGGCGGGCACCATGTCCCGCAGGCGCGACAGTTCGGGAATCCGCACCGCCGTGTCTTCCATCGATCGGCCATAGAAGTCCTCGTAGTCCACGTAGACTTTCTCGCTTCGGGAGTCGGTCAGTTTGATGACGCGGTCGGCGAGTTGGTCGATGCTGACCGGTTCGTCGCTGCCGACGTTCACCACCCGCCCCACCGCCTCGGGACAGTCCAGCAGTTCTCCCAGCATGGTTACCAGATCCAGCACGCTGCAGAAACACCGCACCTGCGAGCCGTCGCCGCAGATCTCCAGCGGCTCGTCACGCAGAGCACGGCGGACGAACCGCGGTACGACCATGCCGTACTTCCCGGTCTGCCGGGGACCGACGATATTGAAAAACCGGCAGACGATCGTCTCCAGACCGAACTGCTCGTGGTAGGCCAGGGCGAGGAATTCGTCGACCATCTTGCTGCAACCGTAGCACCAGCGGCTGAACCGGGTGGAGCCGAACACCACGTCGTCATCCTCCCGGAACGGCGTCCGCCCGCTCTTGCCGTAGACCTCGGACGTACTGGCCACCAGCACCCGCCGGCGGAAGCGGTTCGCCAGCGACAGCACCACCTCCGAGCCGTGGATGTTGGTCTCGATGGTCCGCACCGGGTCGTCGGCGATCAACTGCACACCCACCGCCGCGGCAAGGTGGATCACCGCGTCGCACCGGTCGACCAGGGCGGTCATGGTGGTTTCGTTGCGAACCGAGTCCAGCACGAAGCGGAAGCCTTCGCGATGCTCCATGAGCCGGATATTCTCGCGCGAGCCGGTCGAAAGGTCGTCGACGACGGTGACCTCGTCGCCGGCTGCCAGGCGCGCCTCGGCCAGGTGCGAGCCGATAAACCCCGCCCCGCCGGTGATCAGAAGCCTCATGGTTGCCCTTTCCTGCAAGAACGAATCCGCCCGCCGACGCGCGGGGGCGGCGAGTTGCTATCTACTGTCCGGATCAAGGATACCGCGCCGCTACGGACGCAGGTAGCCCTTCCGCACCGATTCGTCCAGTATCTGCTCGGCGAAGGCGTGCAGCCCAGCCGAGCCGGCCGCGACGTCCCGCCGGGCCAGGTACTCCCGCACCTGTCCGACCCGCACTCCGTGCCGCCGCCATTCGCGCCCCTCCGTGAGGTAGTTGAACCACAACGGCTGCAGGCGGTCGATCGCGTTGGCGAAGCGAGCTTCGGGCGTTTGGTGTACCTCGAACTCCTCCCACAGCCGACGCAACGGCTCGGCCTGGTCGTCCGGGAGCAGCCCGAAAACCCTCCGCGCCGCCTGCCGCTCGGCGTCGGGCTTGGCGTCCATGGAGTCGGGGTCGTAGGGATAGGCATCGCCGGCGTCGATCTCGACCAGGTCGTGCACCAGCACCATCCGAATCACCCGGGCGAGGTCCACCTGCTCCGAGGCGTGTTCACCCAGCACCACCGCCATCATTGCCAGGTGCCAACTGTGCTCGGCGTCGGTCTCGTAGCGGGAATCGTCCAGCCGCCAGGTGCGTCGCACGATTCCCTTGAGTTTGTCGATCTCTCGCAGAAACTCCAACTGCCGGGCGAGGCGGGCATCCACGGTTACCGTGCCTCCAGCAGGCCGGCATCGAGTTCGGCCTCGGCGGCGATTTTTCTCAGGTCGTCGAGTACCCAGTCTTCGACCTCCAGCCCCTCGCGACGGGCGCGGGCGATCCTGTGGTAGCCATTCTCCCCGGGCAGGCGGACCTCGTCGTAGCCCTCCCGCAGGCGGGTGTCCTTCACGTGGGGGACGAAACGTTCCATCTCCCGCCGGAAGTGCTGCTCGCCGGCGAAGGCCTCGGGGTCGATCACCACCAGGTTGATCGCCTGCTTGCCGGGGCGGTCGGGATCGTTGGCGTTGCCGCCGGCCAGGACGCTCATCGCCTCGCACCAGAGGCTCAGGGCGTACCCCTTATACCCGTAATGCGGGCCGCCTGCGTGGAACATCGTGCCCCCCTCGTCCATGGTGTGAGGGTCGCAGGACCACTCGCCCCGGGGGCTCAGAAACAGCGGCTCGGGGGCCTTCTCCCCGGCCATCTTCATCATCCGCACCTTGCCCATGGAGAAAGAGGAGGTGGAGAAGTCGGACACGCTCACCCCGCCGGGGATGGGAAATGCAAAGCCGATGGGGTTGGTGGAGAACTTGCCGTCGATGCCGCCGTGCGGAGGGCAGTCGGCACAGGTGGAATGCTGCACCCACGCCTGGGCCAGGAAGCCCTGCTCGGCGAGGTCGATCAGGTATGGCCCCAAAGCCGCGCACCACCCGGCGTTACGGATGGCCGCCATGCACACGCCGTAGCGGCGGGCCCCTTCCACCGCGTGCCGCTTGCCCAGGCGGATCGCGAACTGCGCCAGCCCCCCGTTGGCGTCGATGAGCACGCTGGCGCCCTTGTCCCGCACGACGATCGGGTCGGCCGAGGCGTCTACCCGCGAACCGATGGCCTTGTGGTAGTAGCCCAGTACCCCCAGCCCGTGCGTAGGCGCCCCGAACACGTGCGAAACCGCCGCCAGGTCAGCCAGCCACTCGGCGTCCTCCTCGCCGACGCCCTTGGCGACAAGCAGGCTCTTTCCGAATCGGACCAGGTTGTTCCACGGCATCGTCGGCATCTCGGACCTCGCTGGACAGGCTCTTGCGATGGGGCATGAGGGCAGAAGTTCCCTCGGATCTCGGTTTCAGACCATGGGCGTGCCGCGTTTGGCCAGTTGCAGCGGCAGCCCCCACGGGTCACGCAGCATAATCAGGTAATCGCCGTTGTCGTTGGGGCCCACCTCTTCCACGAAGGTCGCCCCGTACGCCTGCAGCCGGTCGGAATCGGCCGCCGGGTCGTCGCTGACCAGCGCCAGGTGCAGCACCAGCGGGTCCTGCTGGGCATAATTGGGAATGGGAGCCGCGGGGTTATTGTAGATCTCCAGCATCACGCTGCCGGAATCATCGGCGATGAAACGCACCGGCGTCGGCTCGTCGGCCGACCGTTTGATCTGGAAACCAAGCTGCTGCACGTACCAGTCCGCAACGGCCGCGGGGTCTTTCACCTGCCATGCGATGTGCTCGATTCTCACGAGGGTCTCCTTGCCTGAAGTTCGCATCCCGGTGGCGTGACCACGCGCCGGGCGGGCCGACTGTACCGTGACGCCCGCCGGGCTTCAAGAATTGCCCCCCGCCACGGCAGATGGTAGACTCCCCGTTTCGCACGCCGCCTCCGGGCGGCACCCCGGACTACCTGCTGCAGGAAGGACCACAACCGAACCATGACCTGGACCATTCACCAGGGCGACCTGCCCTACGACAACCCCGACTTCCTGTCCACCCTCTTCGCCGTGGGCAACGGCGCTTCCTGCACTCGCGGCACCGGAAGCGAGGAAGGTCTCGACGCCTTCCGGGGGATGTACATATCCGGGCTCTATACCCGTGCCGGGTACGGGCTGGTGTACTTCCTTTCCGGGCCCGACTGGCTCCACGGACAGGTGCGGACAGGCGGGAAGCCCGCAGAATGCACCGATGCCTCCTACGCGCTGGACCTCCGCCGCGGCCTGCTGACGCGCGAAGCCACCTTCCGCGGCGCGGGAACCACCGTCACGCTTACCGAAACGCGACTGACCGCCCTGCACGATGCCACGCTGCTGGCCCAGCGATTCACGCTGCAGGTCGACGGCGACGCCGAGGTCAGCCTGGCGATCGGGGTGGACGGAGACGTCCGCAATCACCCCGCCAAGTACTACAAGGCCGGGCAACTGCCCAACTGCACCCCCGAGGGGCTCAAGCTTTCGGAGGTCGCCTCGGCCGAGGCGGACACCGACGGCGGCCAAGTGACGATTGTCTCTCCCCAGGTCGGCAAACAGGTCTGCGTGGCGTATTCCACCCGCCAGTCGCAAGGCGCGGCTGCGGAGGCATCGGCGGAAGTGGTCGGCGGAGCTGCCCGCACGGTCTACACGCTGTCGGCCGGGTCGGGCGGAAAAGATTTCACCTTCGACAAGCTGTGCCGGTTCGCCGCCGACGCGGAAGACGGGACGGTCGATGCCTTCGACCCCTCGGCCGCCCGGGCCGAACTGAAATCGCTGGCGTTCAGGGACGTGCTGGACGCACACTCCGCCGCCTGGGAAGCCTTCTGGGAAGAAGCCGACGTCGAGATCGACGGCGACGAGCGGGCCCAGCGGGCGGTACGCTATGCCCTGTGGGCAACCCGCATCGCCGCACCCCGGGACGCGGGACTCTCGTCACTGGGAGCCAAGAACCTCACCGGCGACTGGTACCGCGGGGCGGTCTTCTGGGACATGGAGATGTTCCAGCTTCCGCTGCTGGCGGCCGTGGCGCCGGAACTGAGCGCGAACCACATCCGCTACCGTCACCGGCGGCTGGGCTCGGCGCGCATGCTGGCAAGACAGGACGGTTACGACGGGGCGCGGTTCCCGTGGCAGTCCTACTTCAGCGGATACGAGCAGCCGGTCTGCATCGGCGGGTTCCTGTACCAGCAGATTCACCTCAACGCCGCCGTCGCCTGGGGGGTGCTGCACCACTGGGACATGACCGGCGATGCGGGGCTGATGCTGGAAGCCGGCGTCGAGATGCTGGTGGAACTGTGCCGCTACTGGGCGTCTCGCGTGGAGCGGGGCGAGGACGGGCTGTTCCACATCCGGCACGTCTGCGGGCCCGACGAGGTCCACAAGGACGTCGACGACAACGCCTACACCAACCGGATGGTCAAGGAGGTCCTGCGCCGCACACCCACGCTCATCTCGCGCCTGAAGACCGACCGACCGGCCGAACTGGACCCGCTGCTGCAGGCCCTGAACGTGGCCGAAGAGGATCTGGCGGCGTGGGCCGACATTGCCGACCACCTGTATTTCCCCACGCTGCCGGAACAGAAGGTGCTGGCACAGTTCGAGGGCTTCGAGAACTACGCAGAACCCAGCTTCGCCGCCCGGGCCGAACAGTCCGGCAGCGACAAGACCAACAAACAGGCCGACACCCTGCTGCTGTTCCAGACGCTGGGCCACAGCTTCTGGGAAGGCGACCTGGACCGCCATTACGACGCCTACGCCCCGCTGTGCACGCAGACCTCGTCGCTGTCGATGTGCACCCACGCCCTGCTGGCCGCACGCCTGGGACGACAGGCCGACGCCAAACGCTTCTTCGAAGCCGCCGCCGGCGTCGACCTGGAGGACTCCTACGGAAACACCTGCCACGGTATTCACGGGGCCGGGCAGGGCGGCATCTGGATGGCGATCGTCACCGGATACGGCGGGCTGGTGACCGAACCCACCCACGAAACCGAGCCCGCGAGGCTGCGCATCGCCCCCAATCTGCCGGCCGACTGGAAGAATCTGCACTATCGCTTCCGCTACCACGGCTGCCCCCTGGGGGTCACCGTGACCGCGCAGAACTTCACGCTGGAAAACCTCGGGCAACAGGAATCCCGCGGGATCATGGTCGGCCGCGAGAGGGTAAGCCTGAAGCCCGGAGAGAGCCGAACGTTCGGACAGGTGCCCCGATGGCGCCCCCGGGAGTTGCAGGCCGTCATTTTCGACCTCGACGGCGTGCTGGTGAAAACCGACCACTTCCATTACCTGGCGTGGAAAGAGCTTGCCGACGAACTGGGGCTGGCATTCGACGAGGAGGTCAACCACCAGCTTCGCGGT
Organism: Phycisphaerae bacterium; assembly: GCA_046539005.1. GTDB lineage: Bacteria > Planctomycetota > Phycisphaerae > SM23-33 > SM23-33 > CAZFPT01. The sequence continues at coordinate 11,665 of JBKHHV010000015.1, read as the reverse complement.
GTATCGCGGCAGGAGAGCCTGCGCGTCATCTATCGTCACAACAACGCCGAGTTGCCCGACAAGGAGACCTTCGAGAATCTCACCACCCGCAAGAACGAGCAGTACAAGAAGCTGGTGAGGGGCATGACGCCCGAGGACGTGCTGCCCGGCTCGATCGAATTGCTCGAAGGCCTGCGCGAGGCGGGCATTGCCTGTGCGCTGGCCAGCGCGTCGCGAAACGCCCCGCTTGTGCTGGAGCGCACCGGGCTGGGCAAATACATGGACGCGGTCTCGGACGGCTCGTGCGTAACGAAGTCCAAGCCCGACCCGCAGGTGTTCACCGTGGCTGCACAACGGCTACGGCTGCTGCCGTGGAACTGCCTCGGCATCGAGGACGCCGCGGCCGGCATCGAGTCGATCCGTCGCGCGGGCATGGTGGCGGTCGGTATCGGCGATACCGCCGACGGAGCGGACGTGACGTTCGGGGACGTCTCGCAGCTTTCGGTCGAGGTGCTGCGCAGGGCGTTCGCCGAGCACGAGAACCCGCTGAACCCGTTCCAGGAGCGAAACATCGCCAAGATGAAGGCCGAACAGCAGAAGTAGCCCAGGGAACCGGCGGATGAATTGACAGCCATCCTCCGCTACGCTACCTATGAAATGATGATGAACGTGGACACCGAAGCGATTGCCGATATTCTGATCGTCGAGGACGAAGAGGCCCACGCCGAAGCAATGGACGAGGGGCTCAAGCGCTTGGGGCACACCTGTACCGTCGTCTACAGCGGCGAGGACGCCGTGGCGAAGCTGCGGAGCCAGCCGTTCGACATCGTGGTCACCGACCTGATGCTCGGCGGGGAGATCGACGGACTGGGCGTGCTGCACGCCGCACGCGAGCATGCCCCCGGGACCAAGGTCATCCTGGTCACGGCCCATTCGTCGGTGGATACCTGCCGGGCCGCCCTGCAGCAGGGCGCCTTCGACTACATCGAGAAGCCCCTGGACCTCAACGAACTCCGGACCGTGGTTTCCCGGGCGGCCGAGGACACCGCGCTGAAACGGACCATCCGGGAACTGCGTCATCGGCTCGACGAGAGGTTCAGCTTCGACAACATCGTCGGGCGAAGCCCGGCAATGCTGAAGATACTCGATACCGTCCGGCGGCTGGCGCGGTCGGACCTGCCGGTGCTCATCCTGGGCGAGTCGGGCACGGGCAAGGACCTGATCGCCAATGCGATCCACCAGAATTCGCGCCGCAGTGACGGGAGGTTTGTGCCGGTCAACTGCGCGGGGCTCAGCGAGACGCTGCTGGAGGACGAGTTGTTCGGGCACGTGAAGGGCGCCTTCACCGGCGCCGGCGGCGACCGGGCCGGCCGATTCGAACATGCCGACGGGGGCACGATGTTCCTCGACGAAGTGGGCGACATGCCGCTGGCGATGCAGGCCAAGCTGTTGCGCGTTCTGGAGAACGGCGAGGTCGTCCGCGTGGGCGCCAACGAACCGGTGAAGGTCAACGTGCGGGTTCTCAGCGCCACCAATACCGACCTCGCCGACCGCGTCGAGAACAAGGAGTTCCGCGAGGACCTGTATTTTCGCATCAAGGGCGCGACCATCGAGATGCCCCCCCTGCGGCAGCGGCGCGACGATATCCCCCTCCTGGTGGATCACTTCATCGCCCAGGCAAACAAGACCCACGACACCGGCGTCAAGAGTATCACCGCCGAGGCGAGAAGGATGTTGATGTCCTACCCCTGGCCGGGCAACGTACGGCAGCTCAAGAACGTCATCGAAAACATGGTGGTTCTCTCCGGTGGCGACCGCCTGACCGTGGAGGACCTGCCCAGCGAGATCCACAATCCGCCCGAACGGCTGCGCGGGGAAGGCTTCGACGCCCTGGCGGGGCTCAGCGTGGAAGAGGTGGAGAAGGAGCACATCCGCGCGACGCTGAAGATGGTGGACGGCAACCGCGAGCAGGCCGCCCGCCTGCTGGGCATGGGCGAACGGACCCTCTACCGGAAGATCAAGGAGTACGGGCTCAAGGAGTGATGCCACCGCCCAACCGGCCGGCTCAGCGGCAGTCGGGCCGTTTTGTATTGTCAGCGGGAGTCGCTGGGCGTACCTTGTGAGTCCACCGGCGCACGCAGCGCCGGGGGCAACCGACAAGCATGGAGACACACGGGTGATCGTTGTCCTGAATCTGTTCGACATTATCCCGGGCAGGGAAGCCCAGTACGCCGAGTATCTTCGCAAGGTCCAGCCGATCCTCGCCCGCTACGGGGCGAAAGTGCTGGTCTATGGGCTCACCCGGGCGATCCACATGGGCAACTGCACGCAGGAATACTGCGGGCTGATCGGTTATCCGTCACTGGGCAAGCTCAAGGCCCTGTCGCACGACCCGGATTTCCAGGCGATCCGCCCCCTGCGCGACGACTCGACAACCAACTACGTTCTGAATACCATCGAAGACTTCGAGACGCTCAACCACGCGGCCGAGTATCTCGAAGCCCGCGCGGTCCAGGAGCAGCAGACGCCCTGAGCGCGGCACCGACGCAACCACGGAGAACGACGATGGCAAAAAGTGATACCGTCAAGAAAGGTCCCGAACGCGGGCCCCACCGCAGCCTGCTGAAAGCTACCGGGCTGACCGACCGCGACCTGCGCAAGCCGTTCATCGGCATTGTCTGCAGCCATTCCGACACCGTGCCCGGGCACGTGCACCTCGATGCCGTCGCCCGTCACGTGAAGGCCCAGGTCTCCAAAGCCGGCGGGACCGGGTTCATTTTCAACACCATCGCCATCTGCGACGGAATCGCCATGGGGCACACCGGCATGAAGTACTCGCTGCCGTCCCGCGAGTTGATCGCCGACACCGTCGAGTCGATGGTCCGGGCCCACTGTTTCGACGGACTCATCTGCATTCCCAACTGCGACAAGATTACCCCGGGAATGTTCCTGGCGTCGATCCGCCTGAACATCCCGACGATTTTCTGCTCGGGCGGGCCGATGGAGGCCGGCCATGTGGACGGGCGCGACGTGGACCTGATCGACCAGTTCTACGCGGTGGCGAAGAACAAGGTCGGCGCCATGAGCGACCGGAAGATGAAGAGCTACGAGAACAACACCTGCCCCACGTGCGGCTCCTGCAGCGGCATGTTCACCGCCAACAGCATGAACTGCCTCTCGGAGGCGATCGGCATGGCGCTGCCCGGCAACGGGACCGTGCTGGCGACCAGTCCCGAGCGGGTCTCGCTGTTCACGCGGGCGGCCCGACGCATCGTCGAGATGACCCGGGAATGGATCGATGACGGCTGCAAGAAAACCTACAGACTGCTTCCGAAGCGCATCCTGACCAAGAAGGCGTTCCAGAACGGCTTCGCGCTGGACATGGCGATGGGCGGCTCGACCAATACGGTTCTGCACATGCTGGCGATGGCGACCGAGGCGGGCGTGCCCTTCACGCTGGAAGACATCAACCAGATCGGCCGAAAGACGCCGAATATCTGTCGCGTGGCGCCTTCGGCGACGCCGGAGGGGCGCATCTATCACATCCAGGATGTCCATCGCGCCGGCGGCGTGCACACGATCCTCGGCGAGGTGTGGTGGGGCAAACGGTCGCTGGTGCACACCGACGTCATGACCGTTACCGGTGAGACGATGATGGAGAACCTCGAGAAGTACTCCGTCCGCTCCAAGGACATCTGCACCACCGCCAGCAAGATGTACCGCGAGGGCTGGAAAGCCACCGGTCGTACCGTGGACGAGGTGCGTGGCATGTACCTCGGTGAGAAACCCAGGAAGCGGGCGACGATCAACAAGGCGAAGATCGACCCGGAGGACGTGATCCGCAAGTTCGACAAGGCCTACACCGAGGCCGGCGGGCTGGTGGTGCTGTACGGCAACATCGCGCGCAAAGGCTCGGTGGTGAAGTTGGCGGGCGTGGAACCGGCCATGTACGAACACGCGGGCCCGGCGGTGATCTTCGAGTCGCAGGAGGCCGCCTGCGACGGCATTCTTGGCGGGAAGGTCAAGGCCGGTGACGTGGTGGTGATCCGCAACGAGGGCCCCAAGGGCGGTCCCGGCATGCAGGAGATGCTTGCCCCCACCAGCTACATCAAGGGCATGGGGCTGGGCGACAAGTGCGCGTTGATTACCGACGGACGCTTCAGCGGTGGCACGGCCGGGGCGTGCATCGGGCACATCAGTCCCGAGGCGGCCGCCGGCGGAGAAATCGCCCTGCTGCAGGACGGGGACATCATCGAGATCGACATCCCCGGCGGGAAACTCAACGCCAAGGTCTCCCGGGCCGAGTTCGCCCGCCGCAAGAAGGACTGGAAGCCCAAGCCCGCGCCCATCACCTACGGCGCGCTGGGTCGATACGCTCAGCATGCCACCTCGGCCGACACCGGCGCGGTGCTCGACTGGGAAGGCAAAACCTCGGCAAGTTGACTGGTGCGCCGGCAACGGAGAGAGAGAATCATGGGCCCGACGGATCATTCCAGCCGACCTTTCCTGTCTCGACTGGTCCTTAAGGACTACAAAAGCATCGGGACATGCGATATCGAACTTGCACCCTTTACCGCCTTGGTGGGTCCCAACGGGGCAGGCAAAAGCAATATCCTGGATTCACTGCGCTTCATTGCTGAGTCACTGAGAAACTCTCTGGAATTTGCGGTTCGGGACCGTGGCGGTATAGACGAAGTGCGTCGCCGGTCGAGCGGGCATCCTCGGCACTTTGCCGTTCGGGTTGACATTGGTCTTCCGTCCGGGGAGAGATCCACCTACAGTTTCGAGATCGGCAGCGAGACCGCCGGGGGATATGGTGTCACACATGAGCAATGTATCGTAGGCATTCCGGGAAAGAGATGGAGCAAGTTTGAGGTACGCAACGGAGAACTGACAGAGTCGAACCTGAATCTTCAGGCCAGAGTTGAGCCCGATCGTCTTTATCTCGGTGCGGTGTCCGGAACGCACGAATTCCGGGGGGTCTATGATTCCTTGCGGCGGATGAATGTGTATAACATCAACCCCAATCGGGTTCGCGAGCTTCAGGACCCCGACCCCTCCGATATTCTTCTTCGGGATGGCAGCAACGCCGCCAGCATCCTGAAACTCCTGTCCAAGAACTCACCGGAAGCACGTGCAAGGATAGAGGAGTACCTTGAAGCCGTTGTTCCCGGTGTCAAAGGTGTGAGCCCCAAATCGCTGGGTCCCAAGGAAACAGTTGAGTTCCGGCAGGACGTCGGGGCGAAGAACCCCTGGAAGTTCTATGCCTCCAGTATGTCGGATGGGACATTGAGGGCTTTGGGGGTTCTGCTTGCCGTTTTCCAAGGAAAGGGGGGGGCCTATGGGCGAGCCCCGCTGGTGGGCATTGAAGAGCCTGAATCCGCGCTGCATCCTGCGGCGGCAACGACGCTCGCGGAGGCGACGATCGAAGCGTCCAAGGGAACACAAGTCATCGTTACGTCCCATAGCCCGGAGTTACTCGACCTTTCAGAGATCGGAGAAAACAACATCCTCGGGGTCGTCTCGGAAAATGGGACAACCCAGGTTGCTCGAGTTATCGAAGGGTCTCGGAAAGCTTTAAGGCAAGGTCTCTTTACCGCCGGGGAACTGCTGCGAATGGAGCAGTTGATGCCATGCAGGGAGGACAACGGAAGGCAGTTGCCACTCTTCCCCAGGGAGTTGACTTGATGGCTGTCCTGGCATGCATAGTCGAAGGCCATGGGGAGACGACGGCCTTTCCGGTATTGGTCAGAAGAATCGCCCATGAGTGCGGCGTTTACGACCTCCATATTCCGAAGCCAATTCGCAGTCCGAAGTCGAAACTGCTTGCGACCGAACACACTGACGTTGTCCGTCACCTCGACCGGGTGATCCGTCTCGCCGTCAATCTTCTTCCGAACCCGAACGAAGGGGCGTTGCTGGTAAGCTTGGATGCAGACGAGTCCTGCCCAAAGAAGATCGCAGAGAGTATACGCAGGATGGTGTCAGGAATCCGGGACGACGTACGATGCGAGATCGTCCTCCCGAAGATGGAGTTCGAGTCTTGGTTTCTCGCAGCCCTTCCTTCCTTGGCAACTCACAGGGGCTTGGCGCCCCACACGGTCCCTGATTGCCCTGAAGGACAACAGGGGGCAAAACAGATGATCTCCAGATTGCTTTTCCCTCCAGATCAGAGTTACTCCGAGACAGTCGATCAGCAGAAACTGTCGGCCGTCATGTCACTCCAGGAGGCAAGCAAGTGTCGCTCCTTTCGACACTTCCTGAAGACAATGGAATCCGTTCTGTGCTTCCTGTATCCGTCGCAGGCGGAAACAATACAACGACGAATCAATGACATTCAGCAGAGCCGCCCTTAGAAGGACATCGCCGAGGTCTACTCCTCCGTCTTCATCTCCGCGATCTCCTTGACCCGCTCGCGGATGGGCAGGTGCTGGGTGCATTTGGTCTCGCAGGCACCACACAGCGAGCAGGCTCGGGCGTCTGCCGGCTCAATGCCCCAGTGCCACTTCATGCGTCCGGCCATGCTGTCTTTCTGCCCCAAGAGTTTCATGTTGTAGGTATCCATCAACTGCGGAATCGGCACTCCCTCCGGGCATGGCAGGCAGTACCCGCAGCCCGTGCAGAGATTGTCGAACGATTCGAGCACCTTCTGCTCGATCGCCTTGACGTGCTGCGGATCGTACGCCCGGAAGTCCCTGACCGCGGCGACGGCCTCGTCTACCTCGCGTGCGTTGCTGAAGCCCACCAGGGCGCACGTAACGTTCGGCTGCGAGACGTTGAAGCGGATCGCCGCCTCCACCACCGACTCGTCGCCGTCGTCCTTCAGGAATGCGAAGCGCTCGGCGTGCTGGGGGATGATGCCCCCACCCAGCGGATTCATCGTCACCACGCCCAGTCCCATCTCGCCCGCCGCGTCCACGGCCTCCTGCCGGAAGGGGAAATTGATGGCGCAATACCCCAGGGTCACGCCCTCTACCAATCCCTCGGCGAGCACTTCCTTCAACTCCGGGCCGTGCATATGCGAACTCATCACCACGTGTTTGATGAGTCCCTCTTCCTTGGCCTTCATCGCCGCGTCAATCGCCCCGCCGGCCTTGCGGCCCTCCCATGCCTCCTTCGAGAGCACCCACCAGATGTGGAAGAAGTCGACGCAGTCCACGCCCATCCGCTCCAGCGACGTATCGAGATCCTTGCGGAGTTCGTCGTCATCGGGCCTGTTGCTCTTCGTGGAAACGTAGAACTTCGAGCGATCCATCTGCTCAAAAGCCCGGCCGAAGATGACCTCGCTCTTCTGCCCGCAGTAGCCCGGGGCGGTGTCGAAGTAGTTGACGCCCTGGTCGTAGGCCCGCAGGACAATCTCGGCCATGGCGTCGGTCTCGTCGGGGCTCTCAAAACGCATCCCGCCGAAACCCACCACCGAAATATCCTTGCCGGTATTGCCGTATGGCTTGGTCCACATGTCGCACATCCTCGCTGTCGCGTTATCGTCCGTGAAAAACTTCCGAACCGACGAGTCTGCCCGGATCAGGCGGATGTGTCAAGGGGAGATGCACAAGCGCGACCCATTCAGCGAGAACCCCCCGGTTCGGGCTCGGCGCCAAGGCCTGGAATCACTCCGGGTCGGCCTTCTCCCGCGAGAAATTCTCCGTCCGGGCAGGCTCTTCCTTGAGCGGGGTCTTCTGCGTCGGGTCCTTGTAGAGATGCACGTTGTCCCACAGGTACTCGCCGGGAGGCCAGTAGGAATACACCTGTACCTGCAGCCATTTGACATTGGCCGGCAATCCGCCTCGCGGCGGCACCGGGGCCGCAAAGTGCATCCACTCCCCCTTGCTCTCGCCGCAGTTGAGATACCAGCGATAGACCTCCCGCACATATCGCATCGGGTTGCGTTCGAGGTCCTCGGCGATCAGTTTCTTCCGCTTTGCCTCCGGCAGGTCGGCGAACTTCCGCGGCGTCAAGCCAAACTCCGCCAGCGAACTCTCGGGCAAACCGTCGGCCGACTCCGGCACATCGCCGAAGCCCTTCAGGAACACCTTCGCCCCGCCGCGTCCTTTGCAGTCGGCAAGCATCCAGTACCGCCGGCCCGGCGTGGCTTTGATCCAGTCTCCACGGTAGTGCACGCCTTCCAGGGCACCCACGCAGGCGTAAGACGTATCGCGTCCGATCCTGGGCGGATCGTTCGGATCGGCCTGCCCTTTCCGCAACGCCTTGCGATACGCCAGCCAAGGCCCCCGCTTCAGGTCGGTTCGCATACGCAACACCGTCCCGCGACCTTTCGGACCTTTCTCCAGAAACGTGCTCACCCCGTCGGGAAGGTCCCAGCCCTTCGCGCCGTCGTCGAAGCTGCCGTTGACGTTCAACGGCTTGCCAAACTGCTCGGCCGTCGGCTCCGGCTCGTCCCCGTACTCCGGCGGTTTCCACTGGGCCCGTCCGGTGACGGCCTCCACGATGCCCTTGGCGATCACCGCCCGCCACCGCTCCGTGTCGTCGGTGAACACCTTGCTGGTGGCGACCGGTTTCTCGTGTCGAAGGTCCAGCAGGATGATCGTCGCGCGCCGCACGTTCGCCCGCGAAGCCAGTTCGCCGTAAACCGCGAAATTCGCCCCCATCTTCTCCAGCGACATCTTCGCCACGGCCTTGCGGGCGGCGTCGATGCCGGGCGTCTTGCCGAATTCCTGGGTGGTCAGCCGGTCGATGACCTCGAAATGCCTGCCCCGCCGCAACTTCAGCCGCACGCTGTCGGCGAGTTTGGCCCCGTCCTTGCCGGAAGAGGCAAAATCGTACACGACCGCCCACGTTCTGGGAGCGGGCCGGGTGGACGGCTCCTCGCCCCGGACGGCCGTGCCTGCAAGCACCACCGCTGTCGCAATCGCCACAAAGCGGGCCATCGAGCCGGACAACGGGCCGCCGCCGGAGCAAACCGGTATGTCCTGTACAAATCGCATGTCTCCATGGTACCAAAAGCGGCCGCGCGGAGGAAGTTGCGTTGCATTCGCCGCCTGGCCCATCCCGCTGCCCGAAATGCTCCGGAATCCCCTTTTTCTGGTCGAGACCCCTTGACGGGAACGGGACCCAGGACTAGAGTACGTAGTTCCCTGGTCCGCCGAGCGGATCGACGGTAGTGTGGCCGAGTGGACAAAGGCAACAGACTGTAAATCTGTCGGGGTAACCCTACGCTGGTTCGAATCCAGCCGCTACCATTCTCCCCCGCTTCACGGCGGGCTCTTTTGTGCCCGGTCGGCCGGGCTTCGGGCATCTTTCCGGGGAGACACCGTGGATCACGACGCCACCGCCCGTCTGTGGGAACAGAACGCCGAAACCTGGACCCAACTCACCCGGGCCGGATACGACACCTGCCGCACCTCCTTCAACACCCCACGCTTCCTCGAAGCCCTGCCGCCGGTGAGCACACTCCGCGGGCTGGACATCGGCTGCGGAGAGGGCTGCAATACCCGAGCGGTCGCCGCCCTCGGACCCCACATGGATGCCGTGGACGTCTCGCCCACCTTCATCCGCCACGCTTCACGGACCGAGGCCGATCGGCCCCTGGGCATCCGCTACCACGTCGCCTCGGCACACGCTCTGCCGTTCGACGACGCCACCTTCGACTTCGCCGTGGCGTTCATGAGTTTCATGGACATCCCCGACCCCGACAAGACCTTCGCCGAGGCCCGGCGGGTGCTCAAACCCGGCGGCTTCCTGCAGTTTTCCATCCTGCACCCGTGCTTCTGCACCCGCCTTCGAAGATGGATTACCGAGGACGGCCGCCGCGTCGGTGTGCTGTGCGGCGAGTACTGGAACAACGACCCATGGGCGGAGGAATGGACCTTCGGGGCCGCCCCTCCGGAGGTCAGGCAGCAGGTGCCGAAGTTCCGGACGGTGTGCGTGATGCGCACGATGAGCCAGTGGGTCAATACGCTCCTGGCGGCCGGCTTCCGGCTGGACTGGATGGGCGAACCACGACCCACCGTCGAAGAAGCCCGCGGCCATCGAGGCCTGGAAAGCGACCGCACCGCCGCAAATTTCCTGCACATCCGGGCAATCCGGGACTGACGCGCCACCTTCACCTCCTGGCAGCCAACCCCGGATGCCCCTCGCAAGCAGACGCACGCCCGCAGGAAGCCAGGCAAGCAGACGCACGCCGCAAAAAGCCACCGCGGGCATTGACACGTACCCCCGCTGTGTAGACAATACTTGACTTGGCGGAGGCACCACCTCCCCGGCCGCGGGCGTAGCTCAATGGCTAGAGCGTCAGCCTTCCAAGCTGATTGTTGAGGGTTCGAGTCCCTTCGCCCGCTTTGTTGCAAGACTGTGCGCCAAGGTGCGCCACGTCGCGTTTACCCGCATGAATACTGGGCTTTGTGCCCCTCGCCTTGTCTGTCCCCTTCTCTTGTCCGTTGCTCCGCTGTGCGCCGGTGTGCGCTGGATTGCGCCTCTTTTGCTGCTGTTTTGCTGCTGTTTTGCTGCAGTCATTTTCGCCCGGCGTTGCGTCGGTTGTCCCGGTCGCGGCCTGTCGGTTTCTCTGCGTCGGTTCAATGCCCGGCAGGTCGTCCACTGCTTGCCGCGTGTCAGTCAACCCCAGGACGGTGTAGTGCTTCAAGGTCGTCTTGTAGTCCGAGTGCCGCATGATCCGCTGCGCCACCTGGGGCGCGACCCCCGCCCGGGCAAGCTGCGTCCCTAGCGTGGTCCTCAGCGCGTGCAGGTCGATCACCCGGCCTTGCGAGTCCTCGGCAACAATGCGGGTCTTGGGGCGTTGCCGCTTGCCCTTGCCGGTCATGACGATATTGCCGTCGTCGTCGCGGACAGGCTCCCGCTTGGCAAGCCCGGCCCGCAGGAAGTCTTTCTGCCGGGTCTGGTCTGTTACCGCCGTCGGGAATACCTTCGCCTCGGGCAATGCCGGATTCGTCCGCTGGCGTTCCTCGAGCGCCTGCCATAGCTGCGGATGAAGGGGCAGAACGTCCACCCGTCGCGACTTGCCGCCCCGGACCGTCAACGTCCCGGCCTGCAGGTCGATGTCCCGCCACCGCAGCCGCGTCATGTCGCCCCTGCGAAGTCCCGCCAGTGCCGCGCAGAGATACCACAGGGCCCGGCCACGCTCTGCCGCCACGTCAAGCAGGCGGGAAAGTTCCTCGTCTGTCAGCGGTCGCCGCACGCGCCGACGGTCCCGGTCAATGTCCAGCTTCGGCACAACCGCCAGCGGGTTCGCCGGAAGTCGGCCGGTGTTAACGCACCAGTTGCAGAACGCCATCACGGCTGCACGGTGCATGTAGATCGTTCGCGCCGAGAGTGGCGGCAAATCCGGATTCTCTGCATCCCGCGGCATCTGACGGGTCTTGGTGATCCACCGTTGCATGCGCGTCCGGTCGATGTCCTTGAGCGTCCCGAATCGACACTCTCGAATCACCCGCGCCAACTGCGCCCGCACGTGCTCGACGTGCTTCGGCGAGACGCGTTTGCCGCGAATGGTCTTGACCGCCAATTGGGCGAGATAGTCCTTCGTATGCTGGGCGAGCGGCTTTTCCAGATGGTTCGCGGCGGCCATCTCGTCGCTGCTCATCACGCCCGCCTTGACCTTCTCGACCTTGGCGAGGATATCGGCGAGCACTTTTTCTGTGGCCTGTCGATCCCGACAGCCGGTGGATTTTCGGCGCATGATCCCGTCGGCGTCGCGATAGCGCACATACCA
>JBKHHV010000228.1:0-6385 GCA_046539005.1 Phycisphaerae bacterium | reverse complement strand
TTACTGCGGGCCGAATGAACTCTTTTCGATGGAGATTGTGCATGATGCGCGTGCTGACCGGAGCTGTCTTGCTGCTTGCCGTGCTTTGGCCCCACTTGCCGGCCGAGGCTGGAACCGCCGACGTTGAACACCCCTTCCTGCTCTGGACGCCCGCCGAGGCCAAGGCCATCCGGGACCGGATCGAGAACGACCCGGAGGCGAAGATTCGACTCCAGAAGACCATCGAGCGGTCCAAGCACGGCAAGCACGGGCACCCGACGCTGCTGAACCTCTTCCGCTACCAGGTGATGGGCGACGAGGAGGCCGGGCAGCGCGAGAAGGCCCAGTTGCTGAAGTTCGCCGGGAGCGTGCCCGAGCCGCTCACCAAGGCCTTCCAGGAGAAAGCCAAGGGCAAGAAGTGGGTCCGCGGGAACGCCAGCTTTTCCGACCGCCACATGCGAGACGAGCAGACGCTGAACGTCCTGCGGTACGACGTGTTCTACAACGAGCTGACTGACGCCCAGCGGAAGGAGATCGAGGACTCGTTCCGTGCGTACATCAAGTTCCACGTCGAGGGACACCGCCCCTGGCACCCGGACTTCCGCTACGGACGCATGACCTGGCTGCCGAACATGCACTGGCCCCGCACCATCGGCACGCACCTGATGGCCGTGGCGCTGCGCGACGAGGAAGCGATCGCGAAGATGTTCAACTCGGTCGGCGGGTTCAAGTATTTCTTCGACGACTACCTCGGCGACGGCCGTTTCTACATGGAAGAGTTCGGCAAGTACTACTCCAACATCGGCACGATGATGATGTACTGCAACGGGCTCTCCCGGCTGGGGCTCGACCGGTACGGCTACGGCTACACCGGCAAGGGCGGGGCGACGATGGAAAAGTTCCTGCACATGAACATCGACATCGGCTACCCGGCCACGAAGATCCCCGGCGGGCGCGACATCTACACCATCGTCTCCATGGGTGACACCCCCAACAGCCGTTTCGGCATCGCCGGGCTGGGCGACGACACCCAGGTGGCCGGCTACCTCCCCGACGGCAGCGGCGGCACGCGATACTTCGGCGCCTCCCGCATGAACGGACCCCTGCCCAAGCTGCGCCTGCCCGCCTGGTACGAGATGGCCGCCACACGCTGGCCCGACGGCGGGTTCGACTATTTCCTCTACCAGATGCGCGAGCCCGGCGAGCAGAAGTACTACCCCACGCTGTTCTTCGGTCTCAAACCGCTGGCAAAGAACGACGTTTCGCCCCCGAAGGTCGAGAGCTTCGTGGCGATGGAGCGCGGCTTTGCGATGCTGCGGGCCGAGGAATCGCCCAAGTACTGGCAGTCCGGGAAGCCGGCGGTTTCGCTGCAGTTCGGCATGTACTACGTGCACTACGCCCACGACTGCTTCTCACTGCTGGGCTACTGGGCCAAGAATCGGCCGATCTACGTTCGCGGCTGGGGCGGACGCGGCGGCGTGACCAACGAAAGCATCCAGCGTCACCCGCGCGGATACATCGGCAAACATCCTTGGCACGATACCGTCCGCGGACACGCCGGAGGCGTGGTGGTGGACAACCTCAAGGCCATGCCGATCGACTCCGGCGAGGAAGGCATCCCGAGCCACCGCATCCGCAAGGGCTTCCACCCGGAGGTGAAATTCGTGGCCGCCCGGGTCGAGCCGCGCGAGGTGGTGGACACCCACTGGGAATTCAACGAGGAGAAGGACAACATGGACGTCGTCCAGGTCAAGAGCTTCCGGGGCATCTACCCGAAGGTCGACCTGGAGCGCGGGCTGTTTTTGACCGACGAGTACATGCTGGATGTCTACTGGCTGGACTCCAACTTCCCGCGGCAGTACGACTGGCACGTGACGGGCATGGGCTCCCACCGGCTGGACAAGTCGCTGGGCTGGAAAGAGACCGCCGAGCTTCGCGGCTCGATGCTGTATCGCGACGTGGACGCCGAGCAGCCCGAGGGCGTCGAGCAGCACGGTAACGACCTGTGGGACGTCCGCAAGGCGACCGTCGGTGACAAGACCTTCTCGACGGTGATCCTGCAGGACTGCTATCTCGACGACGTCTCCAAGAGCAAGCTGGGCAAGGCGTGGTACGACCGCGGCGTCGGCGTGCGGGTGACCATGCTGGGCGCCCCGGACACCGCGGTGTTCGCAGGTCGGCCGCCGTTTGGCGGCAAGCGGGGCAAGTCGCCCTTCCCCGAGACCGGCGGGGCAACACTGCTGGTGCGGCGCAAAGCCGAAGACGCGACGTTCGTGGCACTGCACGAGCCCTTCGAGGGCGGCACCGACAAGGCGCCATCGACCAGGCTGGAGCGCATCGCCGAAGATCCCAGCAGGGGCCTGGCGGTGAAGATCAGCGGCGGGAAGCTCAACGACCGGATTCTCATGACGCTGAAGGGCGACATGGACAAGCCTGTGACGCTGGAAGGCGACGGGGAAAGCTTCCAATTCACCGACTACGCCTTCATCCGCATTGAGGGAGACACCGTCAAGGCCTCTGGCGACCTGTCGGCCATGACGCTGACGGTCCCCGACGGCGTCAAGAAGCTGACGATCAACGGGAAGGCGGCCGAGGCGAAGATCGCCGGCGGGAAGATGACCTACAGGAAGAAGTGACCCTGGCAACTAAGGACTAACAACTAAGGACTCCTAAAGCACCAACCCCACGTTTTTGCCCACGGTCAGCGCTGTCCACAGGTCTCCGCAGGGCGTGTGGAAGTAGTGGCTGGCATTGGCGGTGCGACTTTGCACCAGCAGTTGCAGGCCCTTGGCGCGGACCACCGACGGCAGCGAGATTTCCACGTTCTCGCCGCGCCCGACGAGGCTGCGCTTGACCTGCCCGGCGAAGATGTTCGCCAACTCGCCCACGGCGTCGCCCATGTCGGCCGACTCGTAGGGGATGTCGAAACCGGCGAACGCCCGGCAGACCCCCTCGGCCGTCTCGCGGCGGAAGCCCAGCACGCAACTCCAGTTCACGCTGCCCAGCACCGACACCAGGCCGAAGATCACGTCCCCGTTCTTGATGGCGTCGTCCGGCTCGGCGTCCTCGACCTGGAGGCAGCAGGCGCTGCCCAGCACCTCGGCGGCCGCCGCGGGCAGGACCCCTTCATGCTCGATCGCCCCCCCGTTCTCATCGCCCAGCCGCGATACCAGCCCGCGAATGCCTTCCACGAACCGGTCCGGGCGGATCGGCTTGAGCACGTACCCGTCCACGCCGACCCCGTCGATCGCCTCGCGGACCTTGGTGGCCCGCCGCTCGGAGGTCACCATCACCGTCGGCCCGTAGTAGTTCCACCTGGCCCGCAGCGTCCGGACCAGCTCGCACCCGTCGACCCCGGGCATCACGCTTTCCACGAACACCAGGTCGGTGTCCTTGACGTCGATCTTCTGCAGAGCCTGGGCGCCGTCGTCGGCCTCGGTGAAGGTAAACGACGCAACCTGGGACTCTTGCAGCAGGCCCCGAAGCCCGGCCCTGTCCTCGGCGTTGGGGTCTACGATGAGTGCATGCACGTGCGGCGGCATGGGTGTCCGGATCTACGAATCACGCGGTCGTCCTGGAGTGGTCCCCGCAGACACTCCTTCCGCGTGTCTCATCGGCCACCGGACCGGGATGCGCCAGTAACGCCGCCAAATTCCCGCTGAAGCGTTGAACCCGAGGCCGTCGGCGACGAAGATGCCCGGGCAGCGATTCGTGCCCCAGGACTTCGAGGACACCGACCCATGACCCGACAGGACA
This sequence comes from Phycisphaerae bacterium, assembly GCA_046539005.1. Lineage (GTDB taxonomy): Bacteria > Planctomycetota > Phycisphaerae > SM23-33 > SM23-33 > CAZFPT01. Next base: position 2,650 of record JBKHHV010000228.1, on the reverse strand, counting down.
CCCGGCCCGCCGGAGAAGACTTCATTACCGCTTTCCACGACCGACGCCACTGGCTGGACCGCATCGAGGCGGAACTGGCTTTCGCCGAGGCGCTCAAGGACCTGGCAAGCCCCGGGCGAACCCGCGGCTGGACCAAGCGCATCGCCGAGGCGCGGGACATCGTCGCCAGATCCGCCTCCGCCGGCAAGCTCGACCGGCTCGCCCGGGCGGTCCGCAACGCCGAGGAAACCCTTGCCCCGATCGGCAAGGTCGCCAAGACCTACAACATCCATCTGGTCGCCCACGCCCACATCGACATGAACTGGCAGTGGGGCTGGGCCGAAACCGTCGCCACCACCAACGACACCTTCTCCACCATGCTGAACCTGATGGACGAGTTCGACGATCTGTGCTTCACGCAGGACCAGGCCTCCGTCTACGAGATCGCCCGCCGCTTCTGCCCGCAGGTCTACCAGCGCATGACCCGACGCATCGCCGAAGGACGGTGGGAAGTGTCGGCCGCCCACTGGGTCGAGGGCGACAAGAACATCGTCTCCGGCGAGGCGATCGCCCGCCACCTGCTCTACAGCCGCCGCGCCATGGCTGAGCAATTCGGCCTTTGCCCCGACGACGTGCCGCTGGACTGGGAGCCGGACACCTTCGGACACGCCGCCACCGTCCCGATGATCGTCTCCCGCGGGGGCATCCGGCGCTACTACCTCTGCCGGGGCGGCAAGTTCCCCAAGCCGGCTGTCTTCTGGTGGAAAGGCCCCGACGGGTCCCGCGTGCTCGTGAACCGCGAGATCACCTGGTACAACGACAAGATCGGCTTCAACACCGCCCGGGCGCTGGTGCGGTTCTGCCGCGAAACCGGGCTCAACGACTGGATGTTCGTCTTCGGCATCGGAGACCACGGCGGCGGGCCCACCCGACGCGATATCCTCCGCGCCCGGGAAATGGACACTTGGCCGATCTACCCGAACTTCCGGTTCTCCACCACCGAGCCCTACTACCGCATCCTGGAGGACAACGGCGACCGCTGGGAGACGCTGGAGGGCGAACTGAACTTCGAGTTCCCCGGCTGTTACACCTCCCAGTCACGGATCAAGCGCACCAACCGCACCGCCGAGGTGCTCTGCGGACAGGCCGAAGCCGCGGCCGCACTGGCGTGGGCCTCATCCGACCTGCCCTACCCCCGCGCCGAGCTGCGCGACGCCTGGGTGCGGACCATCTTCGGACACTTCCACGACATCCTCCCCGGCTCCGGCGTCGCCGAAACCCGCGACTTCCACCTCGGCGAGTTCCAGCACATCGAGGCGGCCTGTGGCTCGGCGAGGACGGCCGCCCTGCGCTCCCTTGCCGGCGAGATCGACACCACCTTCGCCGGACCTGTCCGCCACGAGCACGACGCGAACCTGTGGTTCCGCAACGCAACCGGCGGAGGTACCGGGGCGGGCATCGCCCGGTCGGCGGCGGGGGTCTCCACCGGTCCGCACGCCGTGGACTGGCCCCGCGTCACCGTGGCGTTCAACACCACCGGCGCACCCCGTAAAGAGGTGGCCATCGTCGATATGTGGGAAAGCGGATTCTGGCCGGAAATCCGCAACATGGAAACCCAGAGCTTCATCGCAAGGCTGCCGGACGGCACCGTCCTGCCCGCCCAGCGCGTGGGCAACGGAACCTGGCTCGCCCACCGCTACGTGACCGTCGCCGTCCCGGTGGACGTGCCGGCGATGGGGCACGCCGCCGTGGCGATCGAGCCGGCCGGCGAGTTCGACGTGGGCTTGCCCGACGGCTACCCTCCCCGGCCGATGACGCCCGAGGTCGAGGGCTTCGTTCCCGGCGTGACGGCCGGCGCCGACTTCCTGGAGAACGAAACGATCCGCGCCGAGTTCGACCCCCTCACCGGCGGCGTCAAACGGCTGCTGCACAAGCCCAGCGGACGAGAGCTGGCCAACCCCGCCGATCCGACGGCCATGGTCGAGTACGTCCTGGAGCGGGCAGGCGGGATGACGAGCTGGGCGGTTCACCCGCTGCGGTCGCGGAAACGTTCGCTGGAAGTGACCCGCTTCGGACCGGCGCCGGTTCCCGGACGCTTCCTGAACACCCCCGCCTCCGGCCCGCACGTGGCGGTGCTGCAGGCGACGATCCCGGTCGAGCGATCGTTGGTGGACGTGTCTTACGTCCTGGCGGCCAACTCGACCATGCTGCAGGTCCACCTGAAGGTCCGCTGGCTGGAGGCCGGCAACGCCGAGGCGGGCATACCGGGCCTGCGGCTGCGGGTTTCCCACGCGATCGACGGAGCCACTGCCCGCTACCACGTGCCGTTCGGGCACGTCGATCGCGACTGTCCCGGGCAGACGGTACCGGCGGTGGGCTGGGCCGAACTGCGCGGCAAAGCCCCCGACGGCAACAAGGCGGGCCTGGCGGTGCTGAACCACGGGCAGCACGGGCACCTGGTCGAGGACGACGGCAGCATGGTCGTCTCGCTGCTACGGTCCAGCTACGACCCCGACCCGCTGCCGGAACTGGGCGATCACGAGATGCGGCTGGCGCTGGTGCCCCACGACGGCAGCATGACCCCCGCCGACCTCACGCGCCTCAGCGGGCAGTTTGCCGCCCCCCTGGAGACCGTGGCCGCCCCGGTGCAGGAGGGCAGGCTTCCGGCGAC
>JBKHHV010000227.1:0-6387 GCA_046539005.1 Phycisphaerae bacterium | reverse complement strand
CGGCGGCAAGGGGCGCGCGCTGGAACCTTGCCGCCGGAGGAGAGTGTGGAGGGCGTGAGGTGTGCGCCCATACATCGCGGCGGGGTTGTGAGTCGGAATCGGTGGAAAGGAACACCGTGCAAAAGCGAATGAAAAAGACGCAAGAGCAAGGGCGGCAAGAAGATAAGCGCGTTTGGCTTGCGTTGTGTACTGCAGGGTTCGTTGTTTTTTTCGTAGTTTTACGTAGCTTTGCGCAGTCTGCGGCAGTTGCCGAAGGGGGGATCGGACGTGATGCAGGCGGGGGGCCATATTGTGGATTTACGGAGAGTTGTTGCCGAGGTCGAGAAGAAATCGGGAGTTGCGGAAGCTGGGATAAAAACGTCGTCCAGGCCGGGGCGGGGTCACACTGGGGACTTGGCAACCCCGAACGCGCCGCGGCACGAAGCCACAGCAGCTTCCACCGACCTGGAATGACGATTGGCCAAACTGATAAACGCCCGGAACGCCTGTGCCGCCCTCGCTACCGGGAGCCTCACGCCGGTAGCCTGTCGGGATCGACTGTGCCCGGCCGGGGCGGGATCCCTCATCCCGCTGGGGCGCACTTCCCCCGCGCGCCCTGGCCGGGCCAGTGGAGAATTCGCTCTTTTCCCCTTTTGCAGGAGAATCGGCTGGTCTACAATGCGTTCCAGTAGAATAGGTGTTACGATATACGCGGATGCGAAAGCAGTCAACTGTAAAATTCGCAAGTGCGAAAGAATTTGCCTTCTTCATGATCTTGCTGGGTAATTTCGGATGAGTTCTCACGCCGAGGGAATCTGTGCACGGGTCGCCCGGGTCCGCCTGGAGGTGGCCGGTCCGCGCGGAAAGAGCGCCTTCGCCCGGCAGCTCGGGCTCTCTCCGAGCACCTACGACTACTATGAATCCTCCCGCGTGCCCCCGGCAGACGTGCTGCTGGGCATTTCGGACCTTGCCGGGGTGAGCCTGCGGTGGTTGATCACCGGGGAGGATGCGGAGTCCCCCGAGTTGGACCGGCCTGTGCTCCAGCGGGCGGGGCGTCTGCTGGAGAATCATCCCGATGCGGCCAAGCCCTTGGGGGCGTTTGTCGATCTGCTGACGGAAATGCACGAGGTCTTCCCGGCAGAGGACGGCCCCGCCGCTGATGGTCGGGCCGAGGGGCCGCCCGCCGGCCAAGCCCCCGCGCAAAGCCCCGCGGACGCCCCGACGGCGGATATCATCCGCAGGGAAGTGGCCCGGGCGATGAAGCAGCAGCTGGCTGAGGCGCTCCGGCAGCACCCTGCCGCACCGGAGAGCGGCACGACGCCCATGGCGGCCGGCACCCAGCCGGACAGGGACACGTGGATTCCCATCCTCGGCAGGAGCGCCGCAGGCGTGCCGCATTTCTGGGAAGGCGACGAGGACGACGGCATCACGCGGCTCGGCGATCTGATCGAGCGGCACGCCGAGCAGACGGCCTCCCGCGTGGACCTGGCTGCGGCGACCGGGCCGGACTGCCCGGATGAAGCCGTGCAGGTGATCACGCTGAGCAGCCCGGACCAGAGCGACCTGGCGGAGTTCCTCGCCAGTGCCGCCCTCAAGCAGCGCTACCCCGACGCCTTCGCGGTGCGGATCGACGGCGAATCGATGGCCCCGGACATCCGCCACGGAGACCTGGTGGTGCTGAGTCCGTCCCAGCCGGCTGCGACAGTACGCCCCGCGGTCGTGCAGTTGCACGGCCAGATCGGCGTGACGTGCAAGCTCTATCGCGAAGACGGCGACGAGGTGCACCTGATCAGCATCAACGAGCAGTTTGCCCCGGTGAGCGTGTCGCGAGACGACGTGGAGTGGGCCCTCCGCGTGGTGGCGAAGGTCTCCATGAGCGGCAGCATGTAGCGCCCGCCGGTGCGAGCGACCGACAGCGAACCAACGAACCAGCAACCCCGCAGGTACCCATGGCCAAGAAGAAACCGGACGTCAGAATACGAAGTTACGGCATCTACACTCCGTTCGACCGCAAATCCGATGAGTTGCCGAAGATTCTCGAATTCACGCACAGGGTGCCCGCCCGGGTCGGGATCGAGTTCGGCATGATCGTCAACATCCGCAAGGCCCGCGGGGAGAAGATGATCTACCGCATCGAGCACCCGCCGTTCCTGAACGAGGAAGGCGACGTGACCCCGCCGTTCGTCGGCGAAACCTACGTGCCGGCCCCCGATTACGACTTTTTCCTGGGCGATACCATCTGGGAGCCGGCGGAGGACAAGGTCGGCAAATGGACCGTGAGCCTCGAAATCGACGGCGACGAGATCGCCTCGCATTCTTTCGACGTGATCCCGGAGGATGAGGCGGAGTGACGGTATGGTTGATGCGCCCGCGTTGTGGTTGTTGCCGCAGAGATGCTGAGGCGCGGAGGGATAGAAGATGACGGTCTCTATGAACGACGTTGGCGTGGTGGGCCGGCCGACCCACCACGCTTCACCAGTTTTTCATCGGCAGCGGGTCATGTCAGGCTGGCGCCTTGGTCTTTGAGCATGTTGTGGATTGCCACGCCGTCCAGGTCGTGGGTGCTGACGTCGCATTGGGCTGCCAGGGCGGCGGCGAGTCCGGCAGCCTGTCCGACGGTGCATGCCGGGGGCATGACGCGCATCGAGCTGTGCATCGCGTGATCGACCGAGACGCACCTGCCGCCGACGGTCAGGTTGGTCAGGTCCCTGGCCACCACCACGCCGAACCGCAGCTCGCACCACTCGCCCTGGGGCAGGTGGAATTTTTCCGTGCCGGACCCGTCGGGGTTGTGGATGTCGATCATGTACCGCAGGCGGGCGATGCTGTCGGGGAATTTCCTGCCGTTGACGAAATCCTCCCGCGTCCCGTAAGCGATGCCCTTGACCCGCCGCGACTCCCGCACGCCGACGTGATGGGCCATGGAGTGGATGCGGGCGTTCTCGAACCCGGGCACGTGCTTGTGGAAGAACGCCAGGAACTCGCGGATCTGCTTGCGGCCTTCGATCTCGGCCTGGGAGATCTCGATCCCGTCCACGGCGGATCTGTGGATGATCCGCGTGGTGTTGAAGTGCATGACGGTCGGCTCGAGCCAGTCGAACATCAGCACATCTTCGCGGGGGCAGCTGATTTCGCCGTTGTCGCGGGCCTTCCAGTACAGCTCGGTGATTTTCTGGCGGCTGGGCATGCGGTCGGGATCGATATTGGCGAGTTTGAAGCAGGTGGTCATGGGCTGGCAGTGTCCGGTGGGTCCGCCGATTTCGAACTCGCATCCGCTGACGGCAGCGAGGTCGCCGTCGCCGGTGCAGTCGACAAACGCCTTGCCCTTGATGGCCACGAACCCGCTCTTGCTGTGGAACACGGCCGCGTCGATCTTCCCGTCTTCGACAATCGCGTCCACCAGGTCGTGATGGTAGATGACGTCCACGCCCGCATCCAGCAGCAGGTCTTCGGCAGCGAGCATAGCCGCTTCCTTGGAGATCATCGTCGCCCGGCCGCCTTTGAGCACGCCTTCCTCGCCGGGGGTGGGGTTGTTCTGGTTGTACTTCTGGATCGCAGCCACCCATTCGAGGTAGACCGGCTTGTCGAGGCATTCGCCCTCCAACTGGTTCCGCATGAACGGGTGCACCTCGCCGCTGCCGGCCATCCCGCCGGGGTAACCGTAGCGTTCGACGAGAATGACCCTCGCCCCGTTGCGGGCAGCCATCACGGCCGCCCCGATCCCACCGGGGCCACCGCCCACGACAACCACATCGGCCTGGGCGACTACGGGAATTTCGTCGGTGAAACTGTATTTCATGCTCGACATCGTCAGCACTGCCTTTCCATTGCAACAGGGGATAGAGTCCGGATCGCTCAGTGTACCATAGTCGGCTGAGCATGCCAGCCGATCGTCCGTAGCGACAAGTTCGCCCCGTTCCGCGAGAAGTTCCCCCAGCCGGAACCGGCAACCCAGCCGACGACGCAACCGGCCCCGCAGGCGACAACCAACCCGGCCCGGTAATGGTGCGTCGCGGGCTCATCGGGTGCGGGTGTCCCCGGCAGAGGGCAAAGATCGTAGCCCCGGGTGACCGCAGGGAACCCGGGGGAAAGCGGGGCGACGGCCACATGTTTCGCGTGGTGGGTCTCCTGCCGGAGGCAGGAGACCCACCAACCGGGAAAGAGGCCCATCGCCCGGTGAACGCATCTGCCGCCCCTGCCGGGGCTGAGGCCAGAATGCAGGTCCGCGAACCCCGGGTTGCGCTTCGCTCCACCCGGGGCTACGATCTGACCACCCCTGCCGGGGTGAACGGCCCCAGCTGACCTTCTGCTAAACACGTAACCGAACGGCAGTTCGGGGTTGACGTTCCGGACGCCGACGGGGTTCGCGTGCAACCCGTGTCCAATGGAGTTCATCAACCCGCGACTCCCGTCGCGGGCTCACAAATGTGCAAATTGCAGTCGCCCCGAACCAAAATGGGCCGGTCGATCGCGATGGATCGGCCGGCCCGTGTGTTTCATCTGGAAGACTCAGCGTCCAGGAGTTACTTTTTCGGCTTGGTGCTCTTCTTCGATTTCTTGCGGGTCTTTTTCTTCGTCGACTTTTTCTTCCCGGCCGACTTCTTGCCCGATTTCTTCTTCGACTTTTTCGTCTTCTTCTTGCCTGCCTTCATCAGCTGGCGGAACCACTTGTTGGCTTCGGAGCGGATCCCGCCGCCCTTGCCGGTGGCGCGGTCCTTCTCCAGCTTCGTGATCAGGCGTTCCATCTTCGTGGAGTCGACGGGCAGCTCGACAACCTTCCCGTCGTTGAAGCCGCTCATGTACGCGGCGTTGGAAAGCTCCAGCTCCTTGATGCCTTCCTCGCCGTCGATATACATCTCCTTGCCTTTGACCACGTGCTTGGCAAACGCGTCGATGATCTGAATGTGCCTGCCGCCTTTGTCCTTCGGCAGCTTCACTTCCTTGCGGGTGACCTTGTTTTTGGCCCCGCCGGCGGACTTGATCACGTCGGCCTGGCCCTTGCCGTAGATCATGTCGTCGATCGAGACCTTCAGCTTCAGGTGCGTCAGCGTCCCGCCTTCGAGAATGAGCGTGCCCTTGGTGCCGATGACCGTCAGCTGCTCCTTGCCCGGCTGCTCTGCCGTGGTGGCGTAGATGTAGCCGACCTTCCCGTCGCCGTAGTCGAGCATGATGTTGGCGGTGTCCTCGACCTCGATGTTGTGATCGCGGGTGCCGATAAACGCGCTGACCTTCTCCGGCAGCCCGCCGGCCATCCACTGGAAGAAGTCCAGCGAGTGCGGGGCCTGGTTGATCAGCACGCCACCGCCTTCGCCGTCCCACGTGCCGCGCCACGCGCCGCTGTCGTAGTAGCCCTGCGTGCGGAACCAGTTGCTGGCGATCAGCTCCGTGCGGAACACCTCGCCGATCACGCCCTGGTCGATCATCTGCCGCATCTTGATCAGCACCGAGCGGCTGCGATGGTGCAGGATCACGCCCAGCGAGACCTTGTTCTTCTTGCATTCGTCGATCATCGCCCGTGCGTGTCCGACGGTGCTGCTCATGGGCTTTTCGGTCAGCACGTGCAGGCCGAGCCGGGCGGCGTAAATCGCCATCGGCGCGTGCCAGTAGTGGGGGGTGGCAATGATCACCGCGTCGACGTTACCGGAGTCCATCATCTCCTTGGCATCGACGTAATGCGGGACGTCCAGGTCCTCCCCGAACTTGACGGCCTTGTCCTCAACAATGTCGCACACCGCGCCGAGGCTGTATGTGCGGGAGTTGCTTTCGGCGATCTGCCGGGCGTGATGGGAACCCATGTTGCCCAGGCCGATTACTCCGTAGCGAAGTTTCTTTGGCATGTGAATAATCTCCTGTCGGTTTCGACATGTAGTTTTTCGCAATTGCCGCTGAGTGTAGCCCCGAGCGCAAAGGTTTGCAAGAACAGGACGCTTTGGAGGTCGGCGGGCGGGGATTGCTGCGATGAATTCAGCAAACTTTTCCTGACTTTGCCTTGGGTAGTTTCCGAATCCTACATTGCCATTGGAGTACGGAATCGAGGCGAAGTATGGGAGATGTGAAAATCAAGAACCTGCGCAGTTCAAGCAGGACATCGGCGGCCCATCCGGTCGTGGTCTGCGACCGGCGCGGACGGAAGATCTGCTCTGCGCGGACGGCGAATATCTCTGCCACGGGCGTGATGATCGTGACCCGCTGGCGACGGGAACTGCTGCCCAGCAAGAAGCTGATCATTGAGGTAACGCTTCCTGCCCACGCCCCGGGCGGGTCGCGCGTGGTCAGCTACCTGGCCCGGGTCGCCCGGGTTCAGGAGATCGGGCAGCTTGTCGGTGTCGGAGTGGAATTCCTGGACAAGCTGGTCTAGAGCGAGTGACAAAACTCTTTTCCGGTTCAGCCGGCTGCAAACGCCCCTGC
>JBKHHV010000226.1:0-6431 GCA_046539005.1 Phycisphaerae bacterium | reverse complement strand
GGCGTCGTTGAAATGGTAGCTGACCTTGGAGTTGAAGCCCAGGGCGCAGACGTTCACGCCCTCCTTGTGGCCCATCTGCCCTGCGAGTTCGGCGTAGACCTTCCAGTGATCGTCGATGTCATGCCGAATGCTACCGCCCAGGGTCGAGATGTCCGAGTCCCAGCCACCGGCGGTTTCCTGGTTGGTCTTCCGCCAGATGTAGTATCCGTCCAACTGGGTCCGTTCCAGCGACTTGTTGCGGATATTCAACATGGCGGCGACTTCATCGTTCTCGATGACCGCCCGGTCACGGTCGTTGACGGGGCGCAGCCACTTGTCCTGGTCGCTGCACTGCCAGATGAACAGCCCGTCGACCGTGGTATGGCTCTCCTCAAACTCGTAGGTCAGGCGGGCCATATCGAAAAACGCGGTCCGCGTGCCATCCAGGGGAGTCCCTTCGATCAGCAGCCAGTCATTGACCCCGGCCGGGAACTGGCGACCCACCTGAACGGTCATGGGAAGGCCCATGACCTTGGACCACTTCACGTTCAGCTTCTCGATGATGATCTCATCCAGATTGGTATCGCGGATGTTGTCGTAGGTGCCGCCGTGACCCTCGGGGCGGCAGAAATTGTACCACTCCCAAGAGACACCCATTTCCAGGTCCAGATTCTCGATAGGGGTGACAATCGCCCAGGCCCGCGTGCGATACCGCTGCCAGAATCGCTCGTTCCCAACCGTGTCGTCACGCAGGGTGTCGTTGCCGACCGCCAGGGTGTTCTTGTCCCAGATGCCGCGGGCACGGAAGTCGGCGCCCCATTTCAACCACGGCGTCGCCTTGGTGCTGTCCCGCTTGAAGTCGCAGATAAAGCATCCTGCTCCCTCGACTTCAGCATGATCGTGTGCCTGACCAACCGCCCGTTGTGGCGTGGCGGCCAGCAGGCATACGGCCAAGGCCGCCGCCAACATTGGTATCCATACTCGTTGTCTCATGCGTGTTGCTCCTTTTGCGGTTGTCTGGTGGACTTCTCAAAAAAATCCGGGTTTCTCTCTGCCAGTAAATCACTTCGGCCAGCTACTTTCTGCGCTTGAAGCATTTTGCAAGGTGATCCTCGTCCGGCGATTTCGTAACCAGGCTTACCACGATGAACGTCAGAAGGCTCAGCGGAAGGGCAATGACCAGCGGGTCGACCACGGGCCAGTTGGGATGGCCTGCCAGGATGCTGGGCTTGCCATCGGTCACCAGTTGCACCAGCCCGATCCCCGAGGCCTCCTTGGCCTTGACGAACAGAAGCCAGAACGCCGTGACGCCCGAGCCGACCACCATCGAGGCGATCGCCCCGGCCTTGGTGACGCCCCGGAAGAACAGCCCGCCCACGAACGTCGGCAGGAACGCCGACGCGCAGAGTCCGAAGAAGATCGCCGTCGCACGGGCGATCATCGTGCTCTCGCGCCCGTAGTAGCTGATCAGCGCCGCCACAAGGATGCCCACCACGATGCCCAGGCGCGTCACCCCGATGCCGGTCCCGCTGGAGCGGGTGACCTGCCGGTAGACGTCGCGCCCGATGCTCGTGCCGGCCGCGTGAAACTGGCTGGACAGCGTGCTCATCGCCGCGGCCAGCAGCGTCAGCAGGAACACCAGCCCGAACCACTTGGGCATCGCCAGCTTGATGTAGGCGGGGATGATCTGCCCGGCGTTGCCCTTGGCGAGCACGATCGAGATCGTCCGCCCCTGGACGACGTTCACGGCGTTTCCGTCCATCTCGGCCGTCGCCTGGGGCGCCTCGCCGGTGAGTACGACCGGCGCCATCTTGCCTTCCACGTCGGTCCAGGTGCCGTCTTCCTTCATCCGCATCAACTGCAGGACGGCGTGGTTCTTCTCGGCGTCGAGGGTCTTGACGACGCGGCCGTTGAGTTTCGGGCCCTTCTTGGCGAAGTAAGCGTTGGAAAGCGCCCCGACGGTGAACGCCACGCCGGTCATGATCAGGATGAACACGCCGCCCACCAGCACCGCGCGGTTGAGTTCGCGCTTGCTCTTGACGGTCATGAAACGCACCGCAAGCTGCGGCTGGGCGAGCACGCCGATGCCCACGCCGAGGGTGATCGTGCTGACCACGATCCACCACAGGTCGTACTGTTTGTCGCCGAAGCCGAAGGGGGGCATGGCCGTCCAGCCTTCGTGTCCGATGCCCTTGAGTGTGCCCGGCACCAGCGAGGAAAGGTCGGTCAGGTTCTGGTGCCCCTCCACCACGCCGCCCACGGACATGTAGGTGAACACCAGCAGCGTTAGCATTCCCAGGAACATGATGGTTCCCTGCAGGGCGTCGGTGTACATCACGCCCTTGAGCCCACCGACCACCACGTAGCCCGCGACCAGAACGCTGAAGACCAGCAGGGCGATGCGGTAGTCCTGCAGGACGTCCCCGGTGAAGGAGAACTGCTTGGCGATGAACTCGCACCCGCCGATGAGCACCGCCGAGGCGTAGAGCGGAATGAACACAAAGATCAGCAGCCCGGCGAATACCTGGATGAACTTGCTGCGGTACCGCCGGCCGATCAGTTCGGGGAAGGTGTGGGCGTCGAGGCGGTGTCCCATGCGGCGGGTAGGACCGCCCAGGAACACGAAGGCGATGAAGATGCCCACGAAGATGTTCAGGAACGTAAGCCACAGCAGGCTCATGCCGAACAACCCCGCCACGCCGCCGAAACCCACAATGGCGCTGGTGGATATGAACGTCGCCCCGTAGCTCAGCGCCATGACGAAGGGGTGAGCCTTCCGCCCGGCGAGCATGTAATCGGAGGCGTTCTTGGTGCGCCGGAAGCCGAGAACCCCGAGGTACCCGACCACCAGCAGATAGAGCACGACCAATACGATTTCCAGGGCACCCACGGCTGCGAGCATGCCTGTTCTCCTTTACAATGTACCTGCAGCGAAGTTCCGGACAGTGCGGTTCAGGAAGGGGCAGAGCGCAGAAGCACCGGTCCGTTGATATGGTTCGTCGATTCGTTCTGGCCGAAACGGAGGGGGATCAGAGATCCTCTTCCACTTCGCGTTCGTGCTGGGCCCAGGAAAGGTCCTCTTCCTCGACCTGCTCTTCCCCCTTGTTCCAGTTGATCGCGCCGTACACAACACAGAGAAGTGCACTGGCAACGCACAGCACGTACGCCAGCCAGACGTATACGTCGTCGATGCCTAGCAATGCGAGCATATCGAGCTCCTTTTCCCGGATCGGGTCCTGGTGCGGGCGAAGCGACGGCCGCCTTGCCGAAACTTTGCCTACGGCAGCGGTCTTTTATTCATTCCTGTCGACGATTGCAAACCAGAAAGTTGGGAAATTCTGCCCCACAAATTCCCCAGTCCCCGGTCGTTATGCAGAAAGCTCCCGACGCAAGACCTCCGTTGGAGCTCGCTGTGAAACAGATAACAGCCCACTTCCGCTGTCCGCCGCCGCCCGCAAACCCGCCCTGAACCGTCGGCAGCCATCGGCACAAACCGTTGCATTCCGCTCGCCGGGGCGTACACTGACCACGCTATGCAGACCATTGCCATCATCCCGGCGAGGTACGCCTCCACCCGCCTGCCCGGCAAGCCGTTGCTGGCGGATACCGGAAAGCCGCTGATCCGTCACGTGGTCGAGGCCGTCTCGCGCGCCCCGGGACTGGACCGCGTCGTCACCGCCACCGACGACGAACGCATCCTCAATGCTGTCCGCAGCTTCGGCGCTGAAGCGGTGATGACCTCCCCCGACTGCCGCACCGGGACCGACCGCCTTGCCCAGGCCGCCAAGACGCTGGAACTGCAGGACGGCGACCTGGTGGTCAACGTCCAGGGCGACGAGCCGGAGATTCCCCCCCAGTGCATCGAACGCCTGATCGACCTCATGGGCGAAGCGTCCGCCGACATGGCCACGCTCGCCACGCCGTTGCCCGCAGACCAGGCCGGCGACCCCAACCGCGTGAAGGTCGTGCTGGACGCCCGCGGCAGGGCGATGTACTTCAGCCGCGCGAGGATTCCACACGATCGCGACAACACCGGCGACGTGCCCTGTCTGCTGCACCTGGGGCTCTACGCCTATCACGTAAGTTTCCTGCACACCTACGCCAACCTGCCTTCCACGCCGGCCGAGTCGGCCGAGAAGCTCGAACAACTCCGCGCGCTGGAGCACGGGTACACCATCGCCGTAGCGGTGGTGGACTACGATGGGGCAGGGATCGATACCCCCGAAGATTACGAGAGATTCGTCCGGCGGACCCCCGGCGGGTAGCCGAGAAACCCGGACCCAGCAGAGGACCACTATGAAGCCTATCGCACTGCAGTTGTATAGTGTTCGTGACTACGCCAAGGACGACTTTCCCGCCATCCTGGAGAAGATCGCCTCGTTCGGATATGCCGGCGTGGAGTTCGCCGGGTTGCACGGATTCGAGCCGGTCGCGCTCAAGAAGGTCATCCAGGATCTCGGCCTCAAGGGCGTTTCCACCCACCAAGGCGACGTGACGTCCGACAACATCAACGAGATCGTGGAGACGGCCAACGCGCTGGGCTACGACAACATCGTCATTCCCTTCCGGCCGGGCGACTTCTTCGCCACGCCCCAGGCGATCGGGCAGCTTGCCGGGCAGTTGGAGGCAATGGCCGCGCTGCTCAAGCCCCACGGGCTGACGCTGTCGTATCATAACCACGCCCACGAGATGCAGACCCTCGACGGGACGCACGCTTTTGAGATCCTGCTGGAGAAGGCCCCCAGCCTCCACGCGCAGATCGACAGCTACTGGGCGTCCGCCCACGGCAAGTACGATCCGGCCGAGTTCGTGGGCAAATGGGCCAACCGCTGCCGCAGCGTGCACATCAAGGACGGGCCCCTGGAACCGGATACCGCCATGAAAGCGGTGGGGCAGGGCAAGATGGACATCCCCGCGGTGGTCAAGGCGGCCGAGGTGGACAGCGTGGAATGGCTCATCGTCGAACTGGACTCCTGCGACACCGACATGATGGAGGCCGTGCGGGAATCGGCGGCCTACCTCATCGGCGAAGGACTCGCCAAAGGACGCTGAACGCCTGCGCCTGTACCTTACTGTCCGTGAATCCGGACCCGAGGGCTATCCCCCGGGTCCGGGCGGGTTTCTGTCAGGAGTGGTCTTCCATCGCCGCCAGGCGGGCCTCCACCCGTGCGACGCTCTTGAGCACCGATTGGCGGATCATGAACATCCAGTACCACATCTTGCACACGCCGATCAGCGTCGCGAACCACAGGAAGCCCACGGCGTAGGCGATCTGGTACTTGATGGTCTCTTCCAGGAAGAAGTTGACCGCGCAGTAAACGGTCAGCCCGCCAAACAGGAAGATGTAGATCCACAGAAGGATCGACACCCACTTCATCTTCCCGCGGAAGGTGCTCACCAGCAGGTCTCGCATGCCTTCCTGGCGGATGGGGTCGTACGCCTCGCCGTGGTCCAGGCGGCTCAGCACGTCCCGAACGTCGTGGTCGTTGTTCTCGTTGTGGGTCATCATGGTATGGCTCCTTGCTGTTGCTTCGTTCAGCGGGACTGGGGGGACGGCGATCCGGCGTCTCTGCTCCACAACTCCCGAAAGGCCTGGCGGGCGTGGTGAAGCCGGCTCTTGACGGTGCCGGCCGGCACCCGGGCAATCTCGGCAATCTCTCCGACGGAGAAGTCATCCAGGTAGTACAGCGTCAGTACCGCACGCTGACCGGCCGAGAGCATCGCCAGCAGTTCGCCCACGTGCCGGGTCAGTTCATCGCCGTTGGCGGCGCTGCTGGGGGCGGGCGCGTCGTCCAGAGGGGGCTGACCCCGCTGTCGGCGGCGACGATGGATCCAGTCGGCACATCGGCAGGTGACGATGCGGTAGATCCACGGGCGAAACCGCCCCGCGTCGTCCAGCCGTCGCAGCCCGCGGATGGCCGACACCCACGCCTCCTGAAGCACGTCCCAGGCCCCGTCGGAATCGCAGGTCAGCCGACATGCGTAACGGTACAGTCTTGGCTGCCAGCGGGTTATCAGCTCGCCAAGCGCCCGCTCGTCGCCGTCCTGCGCCCGCAGGACGAGGTAGCGATCCAGGATGTCTCGTGTCGGGTCGGCCATGGTTCTTCAGTGTATTGGTCCGTGGCCGCAGAGAAACGGTTCACGGAAATCACGGAAAGTCGCCCGGCAGCCAGGCCGCCGCGTGCTACCTGGTGTGACCCAAGGCCGGGCAGATACGCGGCCGCGGCTGGCGCCTCGCCCGATCTGGGCGGGACAGAAGCACGGGTGCCGGAAGACCCGTGGCACCGGGCCCCAGCCGATCCACACGGTAATGGCAAGTGGCTATGTGGTTCATGGCTGTTGTCCCGCCCTGAAGAAACGGTAACGATTACAGGTGCTTTTCTGTTCCGCCCCGGAGGGGCGGTGGCGAATAGCCGGGCGGCGTAAGCCCCCGGAAAAGGGCGATACTAAAT
>JBKHHV010000225.1:0-6451 GCA_046539005.1 Phycisphaerae bacterium | reverse complement strand
CGATATAGATGATGCCGCGCTCGGCGGCCTCGAGGTCGTAATCGGCCGCCTGGAGCAGTTTGAGGAGGATGTTCTCGACGTCCTCGCCCACGTAGCCTGCCTCGGTGAGGGTGGTGGCGTCGCCGATGGCGAAGGGCACGTTGAGCACCTTGGCCATGGAACGTGCCAGCAGGGTCTTGCCGCAGCCGGTAGGCCCCATGAGCAGGACGTTGGACTTCTCGAGCTCGACATCGTCGGACTCGTCGGCATCGGCGTGGGTGAGGCGCTTGTAGTGGTTGTGCACCGCCACCGAGAGCACCTTCTTGGCCGATTCCTGCCCGATGACGTACTGATCGAGGAATTCCTTGATCTGCCGGGGGGTCGGGATCGCCGTGAACAGCGGCTTGGCCTGGGCGGCGCGGCGCTGTTCCTGCCGGATGATATTGTTGCACAAGTCTACGCAGTTACCGCAGATATAAACGCCGTTGGGGCCTTCGACGATCGGGCCGACGTCCTCGCTGTTGCGATTGCAGAAACTGCAGACGTGGTTGCGACCGCCTCCGCCTCCGGCGCCGCCTCCGGACTTGCCTTTGGGTCCTGTACTGCTCATTCAATCTCCTTTGGGTGGACAGGGACCATCCTCCCTGCCCTCTACACCATCGTCACCATCCATAACCCCACTTGAGGACGTTTCCTGTGTTTCCTCGGTGGGGGCGGGCAAGCCAAGCAGCCCGGCCCGCAGCGTTCGGAATTCCTGCTCGCTGATGCTGCCTTCCCGGCGCATGCGCTCGAGCTGGTCCATGTTAAACCCAGGCCCATACTCGTCTTCCATTCGTCGGAACGCCCAGCGGCGCACTACATGGAACACGATCACGCCGATCACGAGCACCGCGACGATACCCGCCGAGGACCACATGATCACACGCATCGTTTCAGACATCGCAGCGCCCAGGAGTTCCGTCTTGAGGGCCAGGTTCATCCCAACATTGTAGCCAGTGGGGTAGGCCCGCGTCCAGAGCAGGCGAGCCAGATTCATCGTCGGCGTCGGCCCGGCCGATATGCAGGTGCGCATAAGGACGCACCGCAGGTCGGTGCTTTGGGGTTGGCTGGCCCATCTGGCATCGGAACGGGAGGTTGGGTGGGCCTTGCTGGAATCAGCAGGGGGACCGGGAACCCAAGAATCACGCGATCTGCGGTGCGATATGGTATTCGACTGGTTCGGTTGTTCGTTGCCCGCCCCTCTTCGGGCGGTATGCACACCGGCGCCCGCCGCCCTCCAGCGACGGGCGCCCGTGTGTCCTGCCATCCGACCAGTCCGCCCTCCCGGGGTCTGCTGGTGCGGATGTACGTCTGCCTCGGTTTACTTCCTGCGGCGGATCACGCCGGCCAGGCCCAGGAGGCCCAGCAGGGTCATGGTCGCCGGTTCGGGGATCGTGGTGTTGCCCACGCCCACAGTGCCGGCATTCCAGTTGCCCGCCAGGGCCGACAGGTCGGCCAAGCTCACCATGTCGTCGCCGTTGAAGTCGCCCATCGCCCAACCGGCGTCGGTGCTGTTCCAGTTGCCTGCCAGCGCCGACAGGTCGGCCAGGGAGACCTGCCCGTCCAGGTTGGAGTCGCCGTAGTGGGAGTCCAGCACGGTCTTGAGGACGAAGTCGACGTCGGCGTCATCGACGATCAGGTCGCCGTTCATGTCGCAGGAGAGGTCCATGCCGATGGCCTCATCGATAATGGTGAAGTCGCCCTTCTTGCAACGCAGCATGTAGTCGATGTCGTTTGCATCGATCGAGCCATCGGCCCCGACCGGGGCGGCGCCCGGCGTGGTGTCCATGCCAGCCACGTCGGCGGCGGCAAAGCCCGCCTGGTAGCTGACACCGGGGTTGGCGATGGTCGTCATCACGGCGTTGGCATCGGTGCTGTGGAAGAAGTACTCGCCGTTCATGTCCATGTACTTCTCGTCGGCGGCCTTGAAGCCTTCGAAGCGGTCGAGCTTGCCGTCCTTGATCGCCAGCCCGTCGCAGAAGAAGCGGACATCATGCTTGTCGAAGTTACCGTCGCCGTTGTAGTCGCCGATGATCGAGGGAATCGCCACGTCGAACTCCAGGTCGCCGGAGTCGGCATCGTCGGCCTCGAAGCCCTGGTCGACCATGAACTGCTTCTGGTCCATGACGGCCACCATCATCTGGTCGATGTCGGTGATGTCACGGTCGCCGTCGCCGTTGAAGTCGCCGGCCACGCGGTTGCGGGCGTTGAGGGCCTCCGTGACGACGGCTTCGTACTCGTTGCCGTTCTTGTCGTAATACTTGTAATTGCCATTGCTGCTCCCGTCGCTGTACTTATCGATCGGGGCGCCCGCCGCAACGGTCAGGTCGCCACGCAGCGGAACCCGCCCGGCTCCGGCTTCCCAGTGGCCGTAGGACTTGAGAGTCAGGGCCGAATCGGCCATCTCGTTGTTGGACCTCGTGTAGTCCTGCAGCGTGGTGTTCAGGTCGAGGTTCTCGACGAACTGCGCCGGGCTGGCACCACCGGGAATGCCGTCGATCGCGGACATCAGCACGAACGTGTCGGCGAGGTACTGCCCGGGGCTGAAGTCGGTCTCGGGGTCGGGGCTGGAACCGGTGAACTCCTCGAACGCCTTGATGGACTCTTCGATGTTCTTGACGTACGCGGCCGCGGCGGCATTGGCCATTCCCATCGGGTCGCTGCCCGGCAGATCCGGATCGCCGTAGGTCGCCATCGTCTCGGGACCGCCGGCCTGGTAGCCCGTATCAACGTCGAGCGTGTCCAGGATCGAATCGATGCTGGGACGAACGTACACGGTGCCACCGTCGATATCGTTCATGAGGTTCAGCACTTCGTACTTGCCGTCGTTGGACTCCTCGCGGGCCTTGCTGCCGCCCAAAAGACCGGTGTAGCCGACGGCCAGCATGTTGTTCTGCGCGGCACCTTCCATGATGGAGGAGCTGCCGAGGTTGTTGTACTGGTGCTCGACCCAGCCTTCACCGTCAACATAAGTGTAACCCAGGCCCATCTGGGGCTTGATCTTGGTCTTGTCGCCCAAGTTGTCGCCGACGCCCCAGGAGGGGTCGATGCCCAAGGAGTTCATCCCACCGTTGCGCGTGCCCGAGCCGCTATCGCGGGTGGCGGCGTTGAGATTCTCGCCGTTGGGCATGCGGCCGGTGGTGAACAGGTGCTGCAGTTCGCTCTTCTTGACGTTCTCCAAAGCGGTGCCGGAGTTGGCAATGTAGGCGATCGGAACCCACGCGAGCTGGGTATCGTGCATCTTGGCCGGGTCCAGGGTACCCAGGCTCTTGACCTTGTTGGACTGCCCGGTCACCGAGTCGTTGGGGTTGGTGCCGTAACCCGGCTGACCCGGGGCCTTGTTCCAGGCGCCGGCGTCGTTGGTGTTCTGGACGAACCACGTCGTGGGCACGTCCATGACGGCCACGTCGATGCTGTCGGGGATCACCGGGGTGCCGCCGTAGTTGCTGCTGGGGGAATCGTTGGCGGGGGTGTACCACGTGGCGTTGGTGGGATCGACCAGGTCGTCGTCGTAGTACGCTTCGCCGTTGATTCGGCCGGCGCCGCTGGGGGTGCCGTTGGCGGTGCTGTGGGTCTCGTTGTAGTCCACCAGTTCCTTGAGCCCGTTGCCCGAGCCGACGCCGCGGTACTGGACGATCCAGTGGGTGCTGTCGTAGGGGCTGGAGTAGTCACTGATGTCGCTCCACGGCGTGGCGAGGTTCTGCACGTAGGGATGGTGGGACTGGTAGCCCTTGAACCCGTCGTTGTCCACGTCGATCCAGTCGTTGGTGGACGCATTGACCCGGAAGAAGGTCGCAAACAGCGTCGCACCACTCACATTGACCTGACCCGAGTTCGGGTCTGCGGCCTGGGCATTCGAGACACACAGTCCCGCCATTGCCATCGCCGCGACGAAACATACTGTTTTCTGCCTCCAACTCATCATGCTTCTCCTTGGTAGTTAATGCCTGTGAAATGAAACCCTCTCAACTTGACGCTCCGCGTTTATCTGCTCCGGCCGGGGTTGCCCGGGCGCTCACCTTTCGGGAGCAGCCGGACGACCTGTCCTTGGGCTCGGCCGGTCTGGAACCGGAATCAGTAATCCAGGATCTTGTTTCCGCCACTGATGGTGTAGAACCGCGAGCCCCATTCGCGACTCTTCATGGTGTCCAGCACCTTCTTGCGGTCGACGTGTCCGTCGCAATACAGGAAGTTGCTGGTCCCGCCGTATTCGCCGGTGACGTCGCCGTGGTGTCGGCCGATGGCGTTGTTTCCGCGAATGTCGCCGGTGATGGCGCCGGTGTTCTTGCGCCGGGCCTTCTCGTAGGGGATTAGCCCGTACATCTCGTTGGAGCCCGGCTCGTACAACCAGCCGTCCAGGCGGGGGGCAACCTTGAACCACGAGTTGCGGTCGGTGCCGGCGCTGAGGTGGGTCAGCACGTTGACCGGGCGGTGACTCTTGACCAGACTGCCGTCGGAGATCGCTTTCCAGTTCTCGATCAACTCGCAGGCCATCACCGTCTTGGACTCGTTGAAGACCATCGACGGGGCGATCAGCTTGTTGGTCCGCACGCCGCCGGATACCTGCGTCGTGAACTTGTTACGCGGCATCACGTTGCCGTTTGCTGCGTATGCCACGCGGCGGGCCTGCTTGTCGGTGAGGGCTCGGGTCGGGCCTTGGCCGGTCTGGTCGACCTGCCCGCTTTCCCAGTCCTCGCCGTGCTTGCCGGGGTTGGTCCGCGGAATGCCCCCGTGCTTGATCGTCGGACAACTGAAGATATCGTCCGCCGTGCCGGAGGACATGTTCAGCACCAGGTACGACCAGTGCAGATACCCCTCGCGGTGCTGGGCGTCCTGGTGGTTGGGCCCCCAGATGCCATCCTTCGGATACACATACGAGGGCGGGTAGACCCCGTACTCGGTGGCGTACAGGCGAGTCTGGGTGCCGACCGCCCGCATGTTCGACATACACTTGACAGCCTGGGCCATCGCCTTGGCCCGGGTAAGACTCGGCAACAGAATACTGACCAGCAGTGCGATGATCGCAATGACCACCAGTAGTTCGATGAGGGTGAATCCCGTTCGCTTCGTCTGCCTCTCCACGTGAGAATGCTGCGTCATTGAGTAAGCTCCTTGCAGTGCAAACCTGTTCCGGTCCCTGTTGCTGTCCTGCGGCCGAGGTGCTTCCCCTAAGGCCGCTCTGCCGGAGTACAGCATCGCCCTAAATCCCAAAGGTTTCGTGAAGCGCGGACGAATCCGGCGCGCCGTTTACGTGAAGGGAATCTGCAAGGAACTATTTCTCGCGTGTGAAGACGTGTTAAGCCCCCTTGTCGCCCGCCGGCCTGCATGGGTGGATTGCCCTACCCCGCGGGCGAATGAGAACGCCCGGGGCAGAAATACCCCAGGCGTCGGATGAAACGTCATCGATTGTCAGCAGGCGGTGTCTACTTCCTGCGGCGCCCGCTCGCAAGCAGCCCAAGCCCGCCGACCGTCATGATGCTCAGCACCACCGGCTCGGGAATGACCTGGTAGATGTGGTAGAAGGAATTCAGCATTCCGTATGCGTCGTGCGGGTCGGAAGACACCTCGATCTCGTCGGTGACCCACGCCTCGGGAGTGCTCTCGGCCAGCAATTCGGAGTCGCTGTGGCGGCCCGTGCTCCAGGCGACGTGCGTATAGGACTGATCCTCCCCGGCAAGCCGGTCGGACGAGGGGTAAACGTGTCCGCTGACCAGGACCGAGGCGCCGGTCTCGGCATCGGCCTGGACGAATCCCAGCGAATTGCCGGCAATCGTCCTGCCCGCACCGGCCGAGACCTTGTAGGTGAGTTTCGTCTGGATGACCTCGCCGCTGAGCCCGTCGGCGCTGCGCCAGCGAGCCCACCACGCCCAGTCCTGCCCGGAATCGCCCACGATCTTCAGCCCGAGCCGGCCGGTCGCATCGTTGCGAACGCCAACGAGGTAAATACCCTCGATATCCGGATGGACGGCCGACGGTGACGCGGAGGTTACCGCGTCCACTTCCGAAAAGGTCAGTTCGCCGACGGTGTAGGTGCCGTCGCCCGCCTGGATGTCCGCGATGGAACACGGCGCCGATACCTCCGTCAGCCCGGCGATCGCCAACGACGCGAACAGCGCCGTCGCCGCCAGGACACAACACAACTTCCTGAGCATGTCTGCTTCTCCTCCGTTGAGCCATCATAGCCGACAGGATCGGCCGATGGTTCATCGCCCGTCAAGCCGGGCTGCCGTGCTACCGGTGTCCTCGCCACGCCAGCGGGTCGCCCAGGGCGTCCCCGCCATCGTCGTCTTCGTTCTCCACGTCCTCGGTCGCACTGAGGGCACCCCCGCCGTCTTCCAGTTCCGGCGTCTCCACCTGCGGCTCGGGAAGTTCGCCCGCCTCGACGGTTCCCAGCGGCAGCCGGTCGACCACCAGCGCGATCAGCGCGAGCTCG
>JBKHHV010000224.1:0-6458 GCA_046539005.1 Phycisphaerae bacterium | reverse complement strand
TGGACTACATGCTCCACCTGCTTACCCTCTCGCCATGAGAATGCGTTTGCCCTGAGGGCTGCGGAAAAAGGCGGCGGAGCCGAAGCCCCACCGCCTTTGTGGACAGATTTCCGAAGCCAACGTTGGTTGCAGGCGTTCGGTCAGACCTTCGACCAGTCGAAGACCACCGACAGTGCGTCGATGCGCTTGTGCAGCAGGTCTTGGTAGACCTTCTGAGGATCGGCCGGCGATACGACCTCGTAGAGGCCCTCGGTGTCGATACGACCCTCGGAGAGGAAGCGCATCGCCCCGGCGATGTTGCCGAACACGCTGCCGACGCGGAACGGCTCGCCGTAGCGCGAGATCTCCCACTCCCAGCCGCTGCGGAGCGTGACATATCCCCGATAGACCGCGTGCAGCAATTCCTGGGCGAGAATCTCCGTCCTGGCCTTCCACGGGATGCCGATCTGAACCACCTCGCCCCGCTTGCGGACGGCCTTGCAGCCCTCCAGGGTGGCCTGCTCGTTGCCCGAGCATTCCAGAACCAGGGCGACATTCGCCAGCGTTTCCTTGTCCTCCAAGGGGGTCTTCTCGAAGACCCGCTCGAAGCCCTTGTCCGCCAGAAGCTTGCGGCGGTTTTCGTCCGGATCGACGGCCATCACTTCATACCCGCAGGCGAAGTAGGTCTGGCAGGCAAGATGGCCGACCGGCCCGAGCCCCATCACCAGCACCTTCTCGGGCGGGCGGGCGACGGTGGTGGTCAGCGTGGTCATGCTGACGCACATCAACCTCGCCAGTGTCGCCGGGACGGGGGCGACATTCTGGGGAACCGGAACCGCCGACTGGCGATTGCATCGCTGGAATGAGCGGTGTCCACCCATGCCGGCCGGGCCGGAGGTAAGCACGACGTCGCCGGGCTTGATCTCGGTGATTTCCTCGCCGACCTCCTCGACCTCGAAGACGGCGGCGTACCCGGGCGTCTGGGGGAACCACTTGCCGAGGTAGTTGGTGTTCAGTTCGGTGCCGGGGCTGACCAGCGAGGCGAGCGTTTTGCCGCACATCTCGTCGGGGCCCAGCGGCTCCTCGGGAAGGGGTTGTTCGAGCAGCTCGGCCTTCTCGTATTCGGTAACGGTGACGACCTTGAAGGTATCGCTCACAGGGTCACCCCTTCCTTCTGGGCGACCTGGCGGATGTGGTCGGCCGCCAGCTTGTACTCCTCGGCATTGGGCAGGTGTTCGAGCATCAGCGGCGTGTCGGGCTCGAGCTTGTCCATCTCGCGGAGGAAGACCCCGAAGTCCAGCTCGCCGGTACCGGGGCGGCATTCGTCGATGTGGACGAGATGGTTGTTGCCCATGGTGATGTCCTTGGCGTGGACGCTGCGGATGTAAGGAGCCAGCGTGCGGAAGGCGTGCTCCATGAGCTTTCCGTTCTCGTAGTACCGCCGGGGCGAGTTGACGAGGTTCACGGGGTCCACGTGCACGGCAAACGCCTTGCGGTCGACCGCATTGATCAGTTCGAGATACGACTCGGCCGAGTCCGGCAACGACCACCCGAGCATCTCGAGGGTATAGTAGCTGCGCGTGGGCTTGACCTCGTCGATGATCTCCCGCAGGGATTCGACGATCAGGTCGAAGGTCTCGGAGGTGATGTTCTCCGGGGAAGGCCCGTTCCACTTGGGCCCGCGCGAACCGGAGATATTCACGCAGCAGCGGGCACCCACGCGGTCGGCCAGGGCGAGCTGCCGCTGGCATTTGGCGATGTTGTTCCGACGCCCCTCCTCGTTGGGGTCGATGGGATTGCTCCAGGCGCCCACCTCGGCGATGACGAGGTCGGCCTCCCTGGCTGCATTCACATATGCCTCGACCGTCGCGTCATCGGCGTCGGCCTCGAGGGGGCAATACGCCGCACGGTAACCTGCGTCCTTGTGGGCCTGCACCCACTGCTGGGGGTTCTCGGTCTTCTCGAAAACCTTTCCGCCAAGTCTCATGTTCTCTCCGATTCTCTACTGCGCCCTATGACCAAAGGATACTGAAGGTTATTCAAGATGCAACGATCCGTCGCGGACGGTAATCTTCCGCTTGCCGACGGTGATGGCGGTGTTCTTGCCGCTGCCGGTGATCTCGATGGGAACCGGCTTGCCGTCCGAGACGCCGAACACGACCCACCATGGGTCCGTTCCCTGGGCGATGAGATCCTTCCTCGGCAGGGCGTCGGTCTTGATGTTCTTCGATTTCTTGACCCAGTCGGGAATCTTCACGTCCGACTCGGTCGCCTTCTTCCTGGGCTCGATCCGCCCGAGCTTCGCGTCGGCCAAGAGCACGCCCGAGAGCGTCGCCCCGTTGTCGGCGGTGACCGTGAACGATTGGCCCTCGATTTCCAGCTTGCCGGCCTTCTTCTGCAGAGGCAGGCGCCAGCGGGTTTCGATCGGCTTGCTGCCGTCGTCGGTCTTCTGCTCGATCACGTCCCGCATGGCAATCAGCACGTCGAAGCCGCTCTTGCCGGAGCAGTCGACGATCATCGACCGCCTGCCGCGGATTCCGTGGTCCCAGTAGGGTTTGTCCCAGTTGGACATCTTCGCCGGGGCAGCGCCCTTGGGCACGCGCTTGCCGCGCGGCTTCTCGTAGTAGGCGCGGTCGAGCACCATGTCCATCGCGTAGGACTTGTCGCCCAGGTCGCTCTCGGCAACGACCACCGGTCCATGCAATTCGTTCCGCGCGGGAATGTCAAGCACCTTGGGCAGGTAGGTCCCCTCGATCCACTTGACGCCGCTGCCGTGGAGGTGGAATTCCGACACTTCGCCGGATCGCTCGTAGTGGCACCCGCCAAAAATGCGCGACTTGAGATTCAGCACCAGCAGGACGTCGTTGCGGTCCTGGAGGGTCGGGCGGAACACGTAGTGCCCTTTGCGCGGATCGGGAGCCATCCAGCGGAGGCTCTCGCCCGGCTCGACGGCGTCGACCTCGAAGGGGTAGTTCGCCAGCGCGTAAGGGGCGAAGATCGTGTGATCGATGCCGAAGGTCTTTCGGCCCTGGAGGCCCACCGCGCGATCGAGGATGTACTTCACGCCGGGCATCATGTCGTCGGGCACGGTGACCAGGTCGGCCGTCCAGATTACCCCGTCCAGCTTCGGCCAGCCCTTCCCCGGCTCCATCTCCATGAAGTAGTTGACCATGTCGAAGTCTCCGGCCGGTCCGGCCAGCAGGTCCAGCCCCATGGTCTTGTTGTAGGCTTGGACGAAGTGCACCAGCCCGCGCCGCATGGTCATGACCTTGTAGAAGGCCCCTTCCATGTTCCAGCCGGACTGGCTGACGCCCATGGTGTAGTACATCCGCACGCCCCGGGCGGCCTCGGCGATGATCTGCTCGGCGTCTTCCAGCGTCTTCCCGTCGGCGTTCTTCTCGCCGATGACCGCCAGCGCCCCCAGCCCCATGCAGGCGGCGCGAATGCCGTTGTGGTTCGACCACCAGTTGGGGTTGAACCCGCTCATCTTTCGGCCCTGGAACTTGCCGGCCCGTAACTCGCGGACGCGCTGCTGGATATCCCCGACCACCTTGGCACGGAAGTCGGCGTCCCAGGCGTCGTAGCACAGGTCGTACGCCAGCGCCAACCCCTGCAGGCGCGGGGCGTGGTGGATATCCTGCCCGATCCCCTGCCCGCGACGGCCTGCGGGGTTCTCGAACATGGTCTTCCGGATGATCTCGCGTGCCTTGTCGGCATACTTCTTCTCGCCGGTCATCTGCCAGGCGAAGCCGTAGCCCACGGCCGGCCAGTTGGTTCGCTTGTCGGCCTCCTCCTTGAACTTCGCGTCGAGCATCTTCAGCGTCCTGTCGAGAATCGCCTTGCCCTGGGGCGTTTCGGTGGCCCGGCGGCGAAGTTCGTCGCGCTCGCTCTTGCGGAAGATCAGCTTGGGATGCTCTGCGGACCTGGCGGGCTCCACCCCGCGGATCGGCATCGGCCAGGCCGGCCCGACGTGTCCGCGGACCTTCCCGGAGACGTCCACCTCGCCGAGTTTGCCCTCGTACGTCCCGGTGACCGACTTGCCCTCCTGCTGGAGGGTCAGCGTAATCGGCCCCTTCGCCCCGGGCACCCAGGGGTCACCCTGCACGGTGACGTCCAGCGAAACGACCCGCTTCCCGTCGGCGATCCTGGCCGACTTGACCTTCGCGTAGTGGTGGCTTCGGTTGTACCAGACGGCCTCGCCCCAGGCGGTTTCCTGGAATTCGCCGTCGCGGACCTCGAACTCCAGCAGGAGGTTGGCCTTGTTGCGGACGGCCTGCTCCAGCGTGAGCACCATGTTGTAGTTGTCAGCTTTGTCCGAGTCGGCCCCGTGGGTTACCGCACCCCAAGGAAACAGGGAAACCATCAATGCCGCCAGGGCCGCCGCTTTTCCGATCCGAGTTCTGGTCATCTCATAATCCCCGGGCCCTTTGGCCCGAAGCGGAGTTATCGCTTCATTTCCAAAACGAAAGGACTATCTCACTTCTTCCGGAATACCACCTTCTCACCGTCGAAGCGGACGGTCTGGCCGCCGACGGTCACGACGGCATCGAGCCCCTTGCCCTTCACCGAGACCTTCGGTGCATCGCCCTTCTGCACGGTGATGACTACGAAGTACCCGCCCTTCCCCGAGGCGAACACCGCCCGGGAGGTGGTCTTGCTGATCGCCCGCTTGAAGCCCATCGTATAGACCGACCGCTCGGCAAACTCGATGTTGCCGTCGTCGGGGGCGATCACCGTCCCCCGCAGAGAGGCATCGCCCCGCTGGATCGTAAAGGTGTCGCCCTTCACCTCCGCCAGCCTGCTGTCCTCGATGCGGCGGCTATCTTCCTTGATGATCATGCCGACCTTGTAGGGCACCTTGATGTCACCCCACGTCACCAGGCCGCTCTTGCGGTCAAGCTTGCCTCGCCCGGCCGAGGTCCGTTCGCTCTGCAACTGCCAGGCCCACAGCGACTTCTCGGCGCCTTTGACCCTGTCGACGATCACCAGCAGGCAGGGAGCGCCGCTGGCGCCGCTGTAGTCTACGCCGATCGAACGCAGACCGGTAACGCCGGTCGGCTCGAACGCTGAGTCGTTGCGGATGCTGCCATACCGTTCGTAAAGATCGGCCGGCTTGCCCTTGCGGGTCTTGAGCCCGCCGTACACCTCGTCCATGTTGATGCTGACCACGCCCGAGCCATCCTTCCTGGCGTGATGGTAAACCACCTTCCCGCAGCCCCGCTCGTTGTTGGGGAGATTGGGCAGAAGCACCACGTTCTCGCCGAACCGGTACCCTCCGGGCTCGCCGGGACCGTGGCTCCACATCTCCCCCAGCCCGATCAGCCGGAACGTGCCGGCGTTGTCCCGCTGGCCGGCCTCGCAGGAGCGGCTCTTGGCGTACACCTGCGCCAGGAAGGCATCCTTGCCCTTCCAGCCGCTTCGGAAACCATAGTAGCCGTACCCGGGTGACGCCCAGGTCTTCGGCATGACCTCCGCCGGATGCCGGGGGTCGACGTCCAGCGGGTAGTTCACGAATGCATACAGCGGGTGGGCGTCGTAGGCGTCGTACCCGTAGGGCCGTCCCGGGGTAGAGAGGATCTTCCGGTAGTCCTGCTCGCCGGTCTTCCCGTCGAGGCCGATGTGCCGCTGCCAGCCCCACAGCATCGCCCGGCGGTACTTGCGTGGCGTAATCGGCAGCAGTGCCGCGAACATGTCGTTCTCGGTATTGCGCGTTTCGTGGTAGGCATCCCAGCGGAAGCCCGGATACCCGTTGATGTCCTGGGCGAGCGTGTTGCCGTCCTCCCCGTAGAGGTGCTGGAACATCATGCACGGCAGCACGTGCGTCACGTCGGGATACGGCGAGACGTCGCGGCGGAAAACCGTGCGGTATGTCGAGGCGTATCGGCTGGAGCCTTCCAGGGCTGCGTCGGCAGCGGTCGAGCCGGTAAAGCCATCGTCGTTGACTGTCTCGCGGTACAGCAGGTACATCTGCAGGCGCGACAGCTCCAGCAACTTCTGCGAAGGCTGATCGAACCCGTCGGTCCGTTTCCACTCGGCGAGGTCGAACTCGTAGTCGGCAATCTCCTCGGCGTGAACCGCCCGCAGGCGGGCGACCTTCGCCTCGGCCTCCTCCTTCTCCAACTCGACCAGGTGAGGCTTCATCAGATGCTTGCCCCACGGGGTCGTCTCCGTAATGGGGGCGACCACCATCATCGGGTACAGCCCCTTCTGCAGGCGAAAGATGTCGCCGGATTCCAGCTTCACCCCCGCCAGGTACACCGTGGCCCCACCGTAGTCGGTGTCCAGGCGGACCCAGCGAGGCTTGTCGCTGTCGATCACGGTAAAGAAATAGCTGGTGGTGAAGAAGATCCGGTCGGCCGCGTCGGTGATGGAGATCTGGCCGTTATAGAGGTACTTCTTGCTCTTCTCCAGCGTGCGCCACTGCTGCTTTCGATCGCCGAAGGCGACCTTGTCCCCGATCTGCGGGCGCACTCCGGCGG
>JBKHHV010000223.1:0-6487 GCA_046539005.1 Phycisphaerae bacterium | reverse complement strand
CTTCCTGGAGGGCGTGGTATCCGCCGAAGGCGTGGACACCTCCCGGCTGGTGAAGGTGCCCGACGTGCGGACCTCGCTGGCGTTCATCGCCTCCCGCAGCGACGGGACCAAGGACATCACCTTCTACCGCAACCCGGGGGCGGACATGTGCCTGCACCCCGACCACGTGGACGAGCGGTGGATCGCCTCGGCCGAGGTGCTGCACTTCGGCTCGATCAGCCTGATCGACCAGGGCCCGGCGGAGGCGACGTTCAAGGCCCACCTGGCAGCCCAGGAGGCCGGTTGCCTCGTCAGCTACGACCCCAACTGGAGACCCACGCTCTGGCCGGACGTTCACGGCGCGCGGGAGACGATCCTGGCGGCGCTGGGGGGCACGCACGTGGCGAAAGTCAGCGACGAGGAATGGGCCTTCGTGACCGGCACCGAGGACTTCCACAGCGGCGCACGCATGCTGCTGGAGAAAGGTCCGGAACTGGTGGTCCGCAGCGAGGGCGACCGCGGGGCGAGCTTCATGACCGCCGGCTGTTTCGGGCACGTGCGTGGCTTTGCGGTGGACTGCGTGGAACCCACCGGCGCCGGCGACGGGTTCACCGCCTGCCTGATCGCCCAGCTTCTGCCGGCCTGGCGGGAGGGGGTACGTCCCGGGCAGTTCAGCCAAGCCGACCTGATGCGGATCGTCGGGCGGGCCAACGCGGTGGGCGCACTGGCGTGCACGAAGGTGGGGGCGATTCCGTCGCTTCCGACGGCCGCGGAGGTCCAGCAGTTCCTCGCCCGGCGGTAGGGCAGGCCGAGGAAGAGCCGGCCGCTCAACTCGCCACGTGGCGCCCCTGGTATTCCTCCAGAAGGTGATAGAACTCCTCGGGGGTCTGGGCCCCCAGCAGTCGCGAGCGGAGGCTTTCGGTGCTCAGCAGCCGACTGATCCGGGCCAGCAGTTGGATGTGCGGGCCGGTTTTGTCCGGCGGGCTCAGCAGCAGGGCGATGAGCGACACGGGCTGGTTGTCCGGGCTGCCGTACTGCAGGGGGCTGCGGGTGCGTCCCATGGCCATGACCAGCTCCGAGACGGCCGCGCATTTGCCGTGGGGAACCGCCAGGCCCGCGCCGATGCCGGTGGAGCGGGTTTCCTCGCGCGCCAGGACTGCCTGCAAAGCCAGGTCACGGTCGGACAGTACGCCCTCGGCGTCCAGCAGGTCGACCAGATGGGCGATCGCCTCGCGTTTGTCGTCGGCGGGGATGTCCAGGCGAACTCTCGAGGGGGTGAGGATGTCGGTCAGCAGCATGGCGGCGCGTACCTCCAAAATGGACCCGCCACTGTATCCGGGCCCGATCAAGTCTACAAGACACCTGCCCCGACGGACGGGAAATCTTTAAGCGGTGGCCCGGCGGAACCAATGAAGCCCGCCGTGATAGGCTTTCCGGTCTTTCGGCAGCGGTCCACAAACCCTACAATATCGGTGTCTGGTTTCCTTGTGGACGGAGCGGTAATGAAGCGAGAAGACGCAATCACTCTGTTGACGGAGCATATCGATCAGCTTCGCAGCGACTATGGGGTCCGGCGATTGTCGTTGTTTGGCTCGGTTGCCCGCGACGAGGCCGGCCCGGACAGCGACGTGGATATCCTCGTGGAGTTCAGCCGCCCCACGGGTCTGTTCGGGCTTTTCCGTCTGCAGGACCGGTTGGCTGAAATCCTGGGGCGTCCGGTCGACCTGGGGACATCGAACAGTCTCAAGCCCCGTCTGAGGTCCAGAGTAGATCGGGAGAGGGTCGATGTCGCCTAGGCAGTGGCAGGAGCGCGTGCAGGATGTTCTGGATGCATTGGAGGAGATTCGGACGTTTACGGGTAATCTCGATGCTGATTAATTCATGGCAGATGTGCGAACCCAGCGCGCGGTGGAGATGAACTTCATCGTTGTCGGCGAGGCTGCCAATCATATACCCCAGGCCGTCCAGGAGGGGCATCCGCAGGTTCCGTGGCATCTCAGGAGAGCCATGCGCAACCGACTGGTTCATGTCTATTTCAATATCGATCCCGTCGTCCTGTGGCAGACCGTCAAGGATGACTTGCCAGTGCTTATCAAATGCCTGGAAGAGTTAATCGATCGAAGCTGACGTGAACATTCGCTTCCTCTCCTGAAAGTCTGCAGCTACGGAGTCTCCGGAGACACCTGCTCACTTCGCCTGCCGATAGAAGGCGTCCACCACGTTCCGGACGTACTGCTCGTCGGAGAGGCCTTCGGTTACCTCCGGCGGGAAGGTGACCACCGAGCGGAAGTGGTCGGCGAGTTCCTTGAGCAGGGCGGTCCGGGCCTCGCCGCTGAGCATGTCCCGCCGCAGCAACGCCGACACCGCCACCCGGGCCTCCTGTGGCAGTACCCGCTGGCGCAGCCGTCCGACCAGGTGCGGATAGTCCAGGAACGAGTTGTACTTGTCCGGGCGTATCTGGTCGAGGTCGGGGATCTCCGCCGGGCGGACCCGCACCACCACCGTCCCGGCCGCAAGGTCTCCCAGACGCTGAAAGTGTCGGCTCAGCAGCACCGACGCCCCACCCAGCAGGTACAGCACCGGCAGCCGGTCGGCGATCCGCAGCAGGTTCCGCACGACCACCTGCCCGGCCCGCAGCGACAGCCCCTGCTCGTCGGCTACCCGAAGCCCCAGCACACGCTTGCCGACCGTGCGTCCCTTCCACCACGCCTCCAGCGTTGCCCCGTAGAGGATCGGCAGCATGTAGAGGGTGACCGTCAGGATCGCGATTCCCCACATGTTGTGAAGAGCCGTGTTCATGTAGACCACCATCACCAGCACGTAGATCAGCGGAGCCAGCACGGCGATGTCCAGCAGCCACGCCAGCAGCCGCCGGACCGGCCCGGCCAGCTCCAGCGAGAAGGTGACCCCCTCGGGCGTGCGGATGGTCAGTTCGTGGGCAGTGGCGAGACTCATTCGTCCTCCTCCGCGGAGGGCTCGGGGTCCGGCCTTCGACCGGCCAGGGCGATCCACAGCACCCCTGCCGCAAGCTGCACCGCCCCGAAGCCGATCTTGGTCCAATAGGGCACCAGCGGCTGATGGTACTGGCTGAAGAACGCCTCCACGATGCCCGCCCACACCAGGAGTCCTGACAGCCCGATCAGCAGTGTCACCAGGTCGCCCGACACCTCGCGCATGCGTTCGCGAAGGGCGGTCCGCTCGCCCCATCCGATCAGTGCTCCGCCCAGCGCCAGCCCGATCTGCCCGGCCAGCAGAATCGCGGGAATCTCCACCGAGCCGTGGGGCAGCAGCCAGCCGGCGAGGAACTCGCCCTGTCCGGCGTCGATGTAGTCCAGGCATACCCCGCTCAGGATCACCCCGTTGTAAAACAGTACGATGACCGTGCCCAGTCCGCAGGTCAGTCCCAGGGCGGCCGCCTGGATCGAAACGGCGATGTTGTGGGTCATCAGGTACACCGAAATTCGGTCTCTTGCCCGCGGATTTCCGCCCCGCCGGTCTGCTCTTCTTCTGCGACGCGGTCGGCCGGGTCCATCTGCCCGTGTCCGTAGGGCAGAAGTTCCTCCTTGGCGGTGGGGTCCACCCGCAGGGCGATCACGCCCAGCAGAACCCCGGCCAGCATAATCGACACCGACAGTGCTCCCGCCCGCCAGCGGCGCCGCACCGCGCGGGGGAAGGTTCGCCCCAGCCAATGGAGCGGGCGCAGGCGTCGCCGGCGTCGGGCACGGCCGTGGATGAGCGTGTACGCCCGGGCGATGATCGTCTCCAGGTAGCGGCACAGTTCCGGTTCGCCCCCGGCGGTCCGCAGCTTCCCCAAGTCCGAGCCGGCCCGTTCGTACAGGTAGTGCAGCCGCCGGGCGGAAGAAAGGTCCAGCGTTTCCTGGTCGCGCGACTCCAGTTGGTCGAGCATCGTCTGCAGTTCGGCCCAGCGGGGTCGCTCCTGTTTGAGGAATCGTTCCAGGTCGATAATCATCAGATCAACTGCCTCTGCTTGACCGCCACGTATTCCGAAACCAGCCGCGGACAGAGCTTCTCGTTTTCCATGGTCAGCAGCGTTACCCCGCGCCGCCGCAGCGAGCGTTGCAACTCGGCAAGCTGCGCCCACCGCAGGTGTCCGCCCAGGCGCCGGTAGACGTCGTCGACCGTCCCGGGCATCTCCCCGGTGAAGAGGGGGCGTTCCTGGGGACGGGTAATCATCCCCGCCACCACCAGGTGTTGGCGGCCGATGAGCTTGACGTTCTCCAGAAAGCTCTCAGCCAGCAGCGGGTCGTCGAGGTTCGTGAGGAACACCAGCAGCGCCCGGCGGCGAAGGTGCATGCGGACGAACGAGCAGACCTCGCTGAAATCCGGCGTGACCGGGCGGGGGTGGACGGTGTAGAGGGCGTTGCGGCAGGTGCGGTAGTGCTCGCGACCGGCGGCCGCCCGGAGGAACGTGTCCACCCGGTCGGAGAAGGTCATCATTCCCAGCAGGTCGCCCTGTCGTTCGGTCGCACGACCGAGCACGAGCGAAGCGGTGACATACCGCTCCAGCACCGGCTCGCTGCGCCGGGGGTCGTCGGGCACGGGCACCTTGCGGGCACTGAGGCGCGAGGCGTCGATCAGCACGTACACCTCCTGGGTCCGCTCGATCTGGTAGACCTTGGTCACCGGCGTGCCGCGTTTGGCGGTGGCCTTCCAGTGCACGTCCTCGTAGCTGTCGCCGGTAATGTAGTCCCGCAACTTCTCGAACTCGCGTCCCTGCCCCACCTGGCGAACGGCTCGGCCGCCCAGCCTGCCATGGGGCAGAAACAGGTTCGCGACGGTCTTGCGCTCGCCCAGCAGGTTGGGGTACACCCGGACCTCCCGCCGCATGGACACCCGCCGCCGGATGTGCCACAGCCCCAGCCGCGAGGCGCATTGCAGGTAGATCGCTTCGAGAATGTACTGCCCGCGCCGGCGGGGCAGCACCTCCCAGCGGAACCGGCAGGCGGGGGGTGCGTCCTCGGCGGTCTTCAGCGGGACGGCCGGGACGTCGTCCACGTCGCATTCCAGCCCCTCCGGCAAAGCCAGCGCCGCTCGCAGCCCGCGCGGCCGAGCCGGCAGGGCCAGGTCCACGGTCAGCTCACCCTCGACGTCCTTGGTGAGCCGCAGCACGTCCTGGGCGGGCACCCGGGCCTGGCGGAGGCGCCCAATGCTCAGCGCGGCGTCCACCATAGCAGCGGCGGTCAGCGCCAGCAGTACCAGCGCGGCCGGTGGCCACAGTTGCGGTTGGAGTCCGGCGGTGACGGTGAGCGGAACGCCCAGCCCGCCCACCAGCCAAAGCAGGATGTTTCGCGGAGCGATCATCGCGGGACGGCGACCTCCTGGAGGATCTGCGAGATGACTTCCGGCACCGAGAGCCCCTCGATTTCGAATTCCGGCCGGAGGATCAGGCGGTGTTCCAGCACGGGGGTTGCGAGGCGTTTGACGTCGTCGGGGGTGACGAAGTCGCGGGCTTCCAGCGCCGCGGCCGCCCGGGATGCCAGCAGCAGCGCCTGGGTGGCGCGGGGCCCGGCGCCCACCAGGACGCTGGCATGGGTTCGGGTTCGTCGGATGACGTCCACCAGGTACGCCAGCAGTTCCTCCCGGACGCTGACCGACCGCAGCGACGTTCGGAGCGTCTGAAGGTCGGCGGGGGTGATGACCTGCTCGACACCGCCGGCCTCCAACTTCGCCTCGGGGGCTTCGTCGCCCAGGCAGCGCTTGGCGAGGGTCAGCTCTTCGTCACGTTCGAGCGTGGGCATGGTGATCTTCAGCATGAAGCGGTCCTTCTGGGCCTCCGGCAGCGGGTAGGTGCCCTCGTACTCGATGGGGTTCTGCGTGGCGAAGACCGTGAAGTTGTCCGACAGTTCATGCGTGTCGCGGTCGATGGTGACCTTGCGTTCCTGCATCGCCTGCAGCAAGGCCGACTGCGTCTTGGCCGGGGCGCGGTTGATCTCGTCGGCCAACAGGAACGTGGTGAACACCGGGCCCTTGACCAGCGTGAACTCGTTGCGCTGGAAGTTGAATACGTTGGTGCCGGTGATGTCCGAGGGCATCAGGTCGGGGGTGAACTGGATGCGGCTGAAGTCGCAACCCAGCACCTGCGCCAGGGTGCGGACCAGCAGCGTCTTGGCGACGCCCGGAACGCCCTCGATCAGCGCGTGGTGCCCGGTGAAGATGGCGATCAGCGCGTGGTCGACCACGTCGGCCTGCCCGATGATAACCTTGCCCACCTCGGCGCGGGCCCGGCCCAGCACGTCCTGCAACGCATGTAGATCCTGCTGCGGTTCCATTGGCTATGTCCTCTCGGTCCTTTCGGTCACGATGCTCTGCATTCGACGGTACGTCTCCACCACGGCCTTGGGTTCGTCGGTGACAACCCGACCGGCCTCGGCGTGCAGGCGGGGCAGCTTCTTGTGCAGGTCCTCGCGCCTGCGCGGCATCGTGCGATGCCACTCGTCCACGCAGACGACCAGCAGGTTGTGGTGCGGCACGGCGCGGCCGAGCAGGT
>JBKHHV010000222.1:0-6528 GCA_046539005.1 Phycisphaerae bacterium | reverse complement strand
TCGTCCGCGGGCGCGAGCGTCGCGGCGAGCCGCTGACCTACGACGCCGAGAACTACGACTTCCCGGTGATGACCGAGCAGGAGCGACACATCCAGCTCCGGGGGATCGAATCGAGCGAGCGGACACCCGAGGGGTTTCGGGTGTGCCACCGGGAGATCTGATCGTCACCGAATCGGTCGGTCCGATCACCCTCTGTCCCGACAGTGCCCGGAAACACGTCTGTCCCGACGGCGGTCGGCGACGCCGAGGTCACCGAGCCGGACGGCGCCACCACCTCCGACAAGGTTCTGATGGTCACCCTCCGGGCCGAGGGACGGCTGTTCGCCGAGGGGCGCTTCTCGCAACGGAAACTCAAGGACTTCCCGCTCTACACGCGTGCGTTGAAGGCCCGCCAGTACGTCCGCCGCAACCCGCCCAAGCGCACCCGCGAAGCGCCCGAACTGGTCATCGTCGCACGCAGCCAGGAGAAGGGCGAGGGCGTGCGGACCGACGTCACCAAAACTCCTCCCCGCGAAACCGAGGCAGAGAAGGAAGACGACAGAACCGGTCGCACCCCGCCGCCCGACAAGGACGACGAGATTCCCGGGCCCCCGCGCTATGAGCCGGTGGTCTTCCGGGCCGACAACCTGCTGATGAGGCCGGGCGACCCCAACAAGGGCATCTCGCGGATCATCGTGGCCCGCGGCGACGTGTACCTTTCGCAGGGCAACCCCGACAGCGAGCTGTTCCTGGAACTCCGCTCGCAGGGGGCGGTGGTCTTCACCGGCCCGGCCCGCAAGAAGGACGGCTCGCCCCTGGCCCCGAAGATCAGCGGCATGGAGGGGGGCGACCCCAATCAGCCCCGGGAGACGATCCTGGGGGTCTATCTCGACGAGGACGTGGTGATTTCCCGCGGCGAGCGCAAGCTGCGCGGGCCGGTGGCGTACTACGACTTCACCACCGACCGGGCGATCGTGCTGGACGCCGTCATGCGGACCATCCAGGAGCAGCGGAACATCCCCGTCTACGTCCGGGCCGAGGAAGCCCGCGTGCTCAGTGCCCGGGAGATGTGGTTCCGCAACGCCAAGGTCTCCACCAGCGACTTCCACACCCCCACCTATCACATCGGGGCAAAGGAAGCCTACGCCATGGACCAGACGCCCTACGACGAGGACGGCGAACCGCTGGGGCAGCGGAGGTGGCTGGGCAAGTTCAAGCACACCACCTTCAACGTGCGGTCGGTGCCGATCCTCTACTGGCCCAAGGCCTCCAGCGACTTCGAGCAGGACCACACCGCCCTGCGCAAGGCGACCTTCGGAAGCGACTCCAAGCGCGGGTTCGGCGTCGAGACCGAGTGGCACCTGTTCCGCATGCTGGGGCTGGTGAAACCGGAAGGCTATGACGCCGAGTTCCACTTCGACTGGTACGAGCGCGGGGGCTTTGCGGGGATCGACAGCGAATACCGCCGCGAAAACTACAGCGGATACGCTCGCCTCTACGGAATGCTGGACGAGGAGGCCGAGGACGACTTCGGCGAAACTCGGCAGGATATCGCCGCCCAGCGCCTTCGCGGACGCCTGTTGTGGCGCCACAAGCAGCAACTCGCCGACGACTGGCTCCTGCAGGCCGAGACCAGCTACTACTGCGACCGCAACTACATCGAGAGCTTCTTCCGCAACGAGTTCTACGCCGGCAAGGAGCAGGAGAACCTGCTCTATGCCCGCAAGCAGAAAGACAACTGGGCGATCACCGGGCTGCTGGCGGCCCAGCTCAACCGGTTCGAGCCCGCCGCCGAGGCCGCGCCGGCCGTCTCGTTCTACCTGCTGGGTGAACCGCTCCTGGAGAACATGCTGACGTACTTCCACGAGTCACACCTGGGGCTGCGGCGGTACCGCTACGAGAGCCGGCGCTCTACCCGGCGCAACCCGCACCTCTCCGACAGCCGCTTCATGGCCCGGGCCGATACCCGCCAGGAGATCAACTATCCCGTGACGCTGTTCGACGGGAAGGTCAACGCCCTCGCCTACGCGACCGGCCGACTGACCCACTGGGGCGACACCATGGACGGGGGCCAGGCCTGCCGGGCCTTCGGACAGGTCGGCCTCAAGGCGAACATGAACTTCTGGAAGGTCTACGAGGGCGTCCACAACCGCCTGTTCGACATCGACCGCCTCCGCCACATCGTGACGCCGACGGTGCTGGCCTTCGCCGGGGCCCAGAACATCGACCCCGACCGGCTCTACCCGATCACGCCGGGAATCGAGCAGCACATCCGGGAGAACGAGGCCGGCGTGGCGTTCGGTATCCGCCAGCGCCTGCAGACCAAGCGCGGGCCGGCCGGCGATCAGCGGACCGTCGACTGGATGCGCCTCAACGTAATGGCCGGCTTCTTCGATAACGGCCAGGACCTCCAGCCCGCCCACGGGCAGGCGTTCTTCTCCCGCCCGGAGTACTCGCTGGGACGCAATTTCATCAACGGCGAGTACCAGTGGAACATCTCCGACTCCACGGCGCTGTTGGCCGACGTGAATTACGACGTGGACAGCGGCAAGGTGAAGGTCGCCAACGCGGGGCTGGTGCTGCGGCGCGCCCCGCGCCTGCGGACCTATCTCGGCTGGCGGTACATGTCCGACCTGGATACCTCGGTGGGCACCATCGGACTGCGATACCAGATCAACGAGAAATACAGCCTCTCGGTCTTCGAACAGTACGACTTCGACTTCCGCAGCCGCCGGAACCTCAAGACAGTGGTCACCATCGTCCGCAAATGGCCTCGCTGGTACAGCTCGCTGTCGTTCACTTACGGTCAGGTGGACGAAGGGGAGACCCTCGCACTGGCGCTGACATTCTGGCCCGAAGGTATCGACGAGGTCCGCATCCGTACCGGCCGCCTGAGCGTAGTGGACTCCTCCGACGACAACTGACCCCCGTCGGTCGCGGGCAGAATTTCCCCGGTGCCGTTTCCCGCGCGCTGTCGCCATCTCCCTCTGCGCAGATTTTTACGTTTTTTCGGCAACAACCTTCCGCCGATCCCATGGCAGGGCGTAGGATTACCACAGAGGCCGACGACCGACGTCGGTCGAGGACCCGTCGGAGGACCCCAACCAGCGAGAAAGGACAGCATCGATGCCACTGGAACAGCATGAGCCGCGCGAGGTATTGCCCGCGGAGGTGACCGAGCAGCACCGGGCCATCGCCAGCATGATCGAGGAATTCGAGGCGGTTGCCTGGTATCACCAGAGGGCGGCAGCGACCGCCGACGAGCAACTCCGCAAGGTGGTCGAGCACAACCGCGACGAAGAGATCGAGCACGCTATGATGCTGCTGGAGTGGCTGCGCCGCAACTTCCCCGGGTTCGACGAGAACATGCGAACCTATCTGTTCACCTCGGCGCCGATCGAGCAGGTCGAAGAGCTTGCCGAACAGGGCGATGGCGGGGAAGGCGAGGGTTCGCCTCCGTCCGACGGCAGCCTTCGTATCGGCTCTCTGAAGAAACAGGAAGGAGCGTAACGTCATGCCGACGATTCTGAAACGTGAATTTGCACCCATCAGCGACCAGGCCTGGAACGAACTGGACTCCGAGGCCGCCCGCCTTCTGCGGGAGAACCTCACCGGGCGACGCCTGGTAAACTTCTCCGGCCCGCACGGCTGGGAGTTTGCCGCACTCAACATCGGCCGCCTGGAAGTCGCCAACAAGAAGACCGACGACGGCGTCGGCTGGGGTGTGCGGAAGATGCAGCCGATTGTGGAAGTGCGCGTGCCGTTCGTCCTCCCGCAGATGGAGATCGACAACGTGGCCCGCGGGGCCGGTGACGTGGATCTCGATCCGCTGCAGGAAGCCATCGAGAAGGCCGCCCGCTTCGAGGACAAGGCGATCTACCACGGCTTCGGCGATGCCGACATGCAGGGCATCATCGCCAACTACGGGCAGGAGGTCGTTACGCTGCCCGCCGACGGGGGCGATTTCCCCAAGGCGATCGGGCAGGCGCTCAAGGCCCTCTCGGCCGCGGGCATCGGCGGGCCCTACGCCCTCGTGCTCGGGACCGACGAGTACTACGACCTGATGCAGGCCGGCTCCGGCGGGTATCCCCCTCACCGGATCATCGAGGACATGCTCGAGGGTGGCGATATCCTCAAGAGCCCGGTGGTCTCCGGCGGCGTGGTACTCTCCACCCGCGGGGACGACTACGAACTTGCCGTCGGCAAGGACTTCTCCCTGGGCTACGCCAACCACGGCCGCGACAGCGTGGAACTGTTCGTCACCGAGAGCTTCACGTTCCGCATCAACGAGCCCCGGGCGGCCGTTCCGCTCAGCAAGGCCGGCAAGTAACCACCCGCCATAACCGCGACACAAGAAGGACCCGGGGACATGCGTCTCCGGGTCCTTTCTGCAATGGGGGGTCGGGCCTCCTGCCGGTGTTCTGCATCTGCTCCGGCGGGCCGTCTGTCACGGCAGGATCGTCACCGTCGCCTTGGTTTCGTACAGCATGTTCCACGCCCACTGGATGTCTTCGGGGCCCAGACGAACGCAGCCGAGGCTGGCGGCCGTGCCGATGCTGTCCGGCTCGTTGGTGCCGTGAATCGCGTATCCGTCGGAGGCCGCGATCTTCGTGTCGCCGATGCCGGTGATCTTCATGAAGTATCCGTGCGGGTCCAGGGGGTAGTCGGCGTCGCCCGGTCGCGAGACGCGCCCGCCGCGTCCCACCGGCGGGTAGTACGACGAACCGGCGACTTTCTGGGCGATCAGAAACGTCCCCTCGGGGGTGGGCGTCTCCGGCTTGCCGATCGCCACCGGCATTCGCTTGACGAACAGGTCCCGCAGATAGATGTCCATGACCTTCTGGTCCTTGTAGACCACCGCATGGCAGGGGCCCCTTAGCAGCTTGTAGGTCTGCCCGGCCCGCAGATTGGTGGCGCTGCGGATGCCGTTGGCCATTACCTGCCCCTCAGCCGGCACCCAAAGCTCCAGGCGGGAGACCACGCCCTTTTTGCCGCCGGAATTGGCGAGATACTCGCCCGACCGCATCGTGTAGCCGACGGTGTAGGAGTCGCGCGGGTTCACGTAGGCCGAGTTGTTGAAGATCGTGCGGTTCACGAGGGCCTCCAGCGCCTCGCGGACGCGTCCGGCCTCGGTCGGCGGGAGTTGCCCGTAGTTCAGTGCGTCGCGCAGCAGTCCGCGGGCGCGGATCGGCTCGTCGTTGCGGATGCGCATCGCCTCGGTGATGCCTGCCCGCGCCTTGGCGGGGCTGGGCTCGTTGCCGTCATAGACGACAAAGTGCAGCCCGCCGGGATGGCGGATGTTGTTCTCGTCGTTGGTTGCGGCCTTGCCGCCGCCGTTGCCGCCGGCGAGCGTGCCGTTGCCGTCGGCGTTGTTGGGGTCACCGGAGGCGGGCTTGCCCCACGGACCGAAGTAATACACCGCCACGCCCACGGTGATGAGCATCAGCAATACGATCCACCCGCCGCGGTTGCTTTTACGTCGTCTGGCCATGTCGTCTGCTCCGAAAGAAGTACTGCCGTATCCCCGCCGCGGCCGTCCGTGGTGCGGCGAGGGCGTTATTCCGTGTACGAATCCCCCAGTATACCATCTGCGGGTAGTTCAACGAAACCGAAGCAGTTCGGTATCGGTCGCGAGCATATCCACCGGCCGATCGTGCCGCTCGGCGGGCAACTCGGGCAGGACCTGTTCGGCGAACGCCAGCCCGCAGGTAACCGCCCCAAAGTGCGGATCGCCCAGGAAGCGGTCGTAGAAGCCGCCCCCGCGACCCAGGCGGTTGCCCGCGCGGTCGTAGGCGAGGGCAGGCACGATGATCAGGTCGATGTCCTCGACCGGCCAGGGCTCGCCGCGGAGCGGTTCGCGAATGCCGTAACGGGCCTCGTGCAGCTTGTCGTCCAGCGAGTCGATCCGGACGGCCGACATCCGCCGCTGGTCCCAACTGATGCGCGGGACCAGGAACGCCTTTCCCGCCTGCCACGCCGACAACACCAGCGGAAGGCAGTCGACCTCCCCGGCGATGGGCATGTAGCCCATGATCGCCCCGGCCGAGCGGAACTCGGCCGACTCCCAGACGTGTCGGCACGCCGCGCGGGAGCGGGTGACGATTTCCTCGGCGGGCAGGCTTGCCAGGGCGGCCTTCATGTCTTTGCGAATGCTGGCTTTCATCTGCTCTCAGTTGCCCGGGCGTCTGGCCCGCCTTCTTTCTCCTGTTGACCTCCGGCAAACGGGCTCCAGGCCCATGCACCTGCCATCCGGTGTTTACGTCGGCCTATCGGGGCGGGAATCATGAATTCCCGTTCTGTTGCTCGCGAAGGCGCCGGGCCCACTCCAGGTAGGCGGTGATGTGCTTCTCGTACCCGCGATCGGTCGGGGTGTAGTAGGTCTTGCTGACGCCGAGGTAGTCCTGGTCGGGGCTGATTCCGCCCTCGTAGGAGTGCGAGTACTGATAGCCTTCCGAGGCGCCCTCGTCGGCCTTCATGCGGGGGTGG
Source organism: Phycisphaerae bacterium (assembly GCA_046539005.1). GTDB lineage: Bacteria > Planctomycetota > Phycisphaerae > SM23-33 > SM23-33 > CAZFPT01. The sequence continues at coordinate 63 of JBKHHV010000222.1, read as the reverse complement.
GGAGCATTGCGCAGGTGCAGGGGGACGGGCCGGCCCCGGGGCGTCCCGTCGGCGTTGAAGCGG
>JBKHHV010000221.1:0-6535 GCA_046539005.1 Phycisphaerae bacterium | reverse complement strand
ACCAAACGATGGGCGGTAAGGCAGGTACCTCGCCGCCCGGGAATCACCTCAGGAGCTGGTACGGTTCGCAGTCAGCGCCCGCTTCAGGCCGGGACCTTCTGCTTGGAACTCTTGCGGGAGCGGCGCCGGGTGGTCTTGGCGTTACGCCGACGAATGAACTCCTCTCCGACGATCTCTGCTGTGGGCAGAATCTGCACTTCCTTGGCGGCCATGCGGCGGGCAGCCATCTCGGCCATCTCGTCGCGCAGGTGCAGCGCGGCGTCGCTGGCGAGGGTGACCTCGTGCCCGCGGGCCCGCAGGCCCACCGCCGCCTCGACGATTCCACGCGCCATACCCGCCCCGCAGATGATCCAGCGGCTGGGGCCCAGTTCGGTAATGAGTCGTTCGGCCCGGGCGTGGGCGAACAGGTCGGTATCCCGTTTCTCGAAGATCACCTGCTGGTAGTCCTCCAGCAGGTTCGGGGGCAGGTCGGTGCTGTTCCGCAACCCCAGATCGATGCTGCTGGGCAGGATCGTCCGGGCCACCTTCTCCTCGCCCTCGGTGCCTTCCACGCAATGCGGAACCGACGCCAAGGGTCCCTGCTCGCCGGGACGTACCCGAAGCAGCGTACTGATAACGGGGATCCGCTCGGCTTTGGCGAACGCAAACAGGTGGTCAATCTGCCGCAACGCCTCGCCGGCCTTCTGTGTATAGCAGGACCCGCCAGGCTGGAAGAAGTCCTTCTGGGTCTCGATGTCAAGCAGGATGCGATCGTAGTCCATGATGCCTCCTTTCTGCCGCTACCGCCGACAGTGGGGGCCCGCTTCACCTCTGCTATATTGTACGTGTGGGCCGGCAGATCGTTCCCAGAATTCAGATTCGTGGCCGGAGAATCCGCCCGGCGACCGGAAAACCCCAGAAGGTAGGTTGCAACGTAAGAGACAATCAAAAGTTACGTCACCAGGAAACGAGGCCGACGGGAAGGACAATCGCCCCGGTTTCCCGAGGCTTACGGCCAGTAGGTAGACACCGCCCAGAGCACCAGTCCCAGGGCGACCAGCCCGGCGACCATCTGCACAAACAGCACCGCCACCTGCCGGGGAAGCTGGCGCACGTCCTTTATGCGAACGGCTTTATAAACCACCGCCACGCTGAGAGTCAGCGGCAGCACCAGCCAGAGCACCGCCTCCGAGGACAGGTCCAGCGGGTGCACGAAGAGGGTCGCCAACAGCGCTGTCATTCCCGCTCCTCCGCGTGGGGTTTCTTGCGGCGGTCGGTGGGGGGCTGCGGGCCGTCGGGCACCTGCTCGCCGCGGACGCCCATCAGCGACAGGGCCAGCACGTCGAAGATGCACAGCAGGTTCAGCAGCCCGGCGATGCCCGTATACGCGCGGGCGGCGTTGTCCATGGGGGTCACCAGCGCCAGCCCGGCGAAGCGGTGGTCGTTGTGGGGGCTCGATCGCAGCCGATCGTCCACCATCATCTGCTGGGCGGTCACCTGCCCTTCGGGCGCGCCCTCGATGGGGCCGATGTCCGGGTCCTGCTGCAGTTCGGCGTAGACCTGGTGCTGGCGGTACCAGCCCACCACGCCGTGCACGCCGGTGCACATCTGCCCGTAAAACCACCACCGCTCGTAGTGCTGGTCGATGGTCATGATGCCCCCCAGGACAATGCCCGACCAGAAGGTCAGCGTGACCGCCACGAAAATGGTGACCCCCCGAACCGGCCGACCCAGGTAAATGTGACCCGCGCCGGGGATCAGCCACGCCAGGAACACCCCCAGCGGCAGGATGGGTTTGGATGCCTTCGCCTTGCTCATCGATTCTCCCAGACAGGGGAGCACTTTCGCCAAATACCCATCCTGTGTCAAGAAACATCCCCGCTTTGACCGACGTCGCCGGCGGCGGTTCGCCTCAGCGGGCGAAATACAGTGGAGCGTCGAGGTCCATGATGTCGTCGTCCAGCGGCAGCGACGGCAGTTTCCGCTGGGCCGTCCACGACCGCAACTCCAGCCGACGGGAATCTCCCTTTTGTGCGTTCTGCAGGGCCGAGGGTGCGGGCGCGGTTGTGGACCAGGCCGCCGGCGGACGGACCGAACTCGCTGTCGTGCAGCAGGCCCTGGAGGCCGATATCGCACAGGCTGCCGTATCCGCCGGCAGAATCGCACTGGCTGTCCGTGCGGAACGACTCCAGCGCTGCGTTCATCACCAGCGGGTCGGCGGCGACGCTGCGGCCTTGCTGGTTATCAATCCTATCCCCGTCGCCATCCATATCAACATGCCCGTCCCCGTCGTAGTCGGCGATGCTGGCGCCCTCCTGGGGGTGGCTTCGGTAGTAAACGTACAGATCCCAGTCGGCGCTGTCCACCGCGCCATCGCCGTTCAGATCACACTTCAGCCACCCGCGGGAGACGATGGCCCGTCGGCCGTAGGAGGTGTACTCGGAGCGTTCGACCAGATCGCCCGAGCGGGCCACCCACCACCTGAGTCTTTGCCGCTACTGTCTCTGGCATCGCAGCCACACGCCGGACCGCTCGGGCAGGTCCAGGGCGATGTTCGCGCCCGTGGCGATCGGCTGGTCGGTCACCGCGTCGGTCACGGCGGCGTAGTCGGCGTCGAACACGTCCAGGAAGCAAGGCCGCGCGGGCCCGTCGTTGAGCAGGAAGTAATGGTCGGCCGACTCGCTGCGGAGCCGCCACGCCATCGGGGCCGTGCAGCGCCAGGGCTGCTGGCAGCCGGCCAACGCCAACTCCGCCAGCAGCGATTCGACCGCCACATTCCCCGGCCGAAGGCACATCCGCCCGGGATCGAACCCCACCAACACCGCCGACCCTTCGCCCACCGCCCGCTCGGTCACCGCCGGCCGACCGTCGGCAAAACGAGCAATCACCCGCGCTTCGGTCGCCACCATGTCGGCAAAGAAGCCCTGCACGTCGATGTCGCCCACCTGCATGGGGTGGGTCCGGGTGTCGTGAATGACGTCCACGTACGCCCCGAAAAGCTTCTCCATTCGCCCGCCGACACCGGTCGGACGAACCTTGCCCCACTGGTCCTGGAAGCCGAACTGCAGGTCGGCGATCAGTCGTCCGCCCGCGTGTACGTACGCCTCCAGGGCGTCGAGCGTCTGCTCGCTCATCGCCCGGGTGTGCGGGGCATACAGCACCGGATACGCCGGACCGACGCCTTCCCGCAGCTCGTCGGCGGTCACGTACTGGAACGGGACGTGATGGTCGATCATCGCACGCCCGGCACCGATGCGGGCCCGCATGGACTGCTGGGACGTGCCCTTGCCGAACTGTCCCACCCCTTCCTGCAGGTCGTGCCGCTCCGGCTCGAAACACAGGATCGCCTCGGTGTCCCAATCTTCCACGATCCCCACGCGGGTCTCTTGGTCGGCGCTCCACAACTCGTGCTTGTGGCGTTCCATCGCCCGGGCAATGCGGCCGCCTTCTTCGGCCCATTCGGTCAGCGCCCCGGATAGCGACGTCATGCCGTATTCGCCGCTCTCCCAGCCGCCGGGACGATGGTTCCACGTCCAGAAGGCGATGCTCTCGTTCCCGGCCGCGAGGTAACTCAGCATGAACCGCCGCATCTGGCCGGCCGACATCGCGTTGGGGTACCCCCCGGAGTACTGCACCGCCCCGCCGGTGGTCTCGTAGGCGCTGGTGTGCCCGCCCTTGAAGTAGTCGTTGGTCAGTCGCGCCTGCAGGAAGACCGGCCGATCGACCTCGCCCTCGACCAGATCGAAGTGCCACGCCAGGTGGATGCTGCTTATGAATACGTCGCTGGGACGGGCCCAGTCGATGAACTTCCACCGCAACGATGCCTGGTTGGCATGCAACTGATGGGTGCCGATGATCACGGCGTGCTCGGGGTCGATCTGGCGGATCAGGTCGGCCATGTATGCCACCCGGGCGTTCATCTTCTCGGCGAAGTAGAGGGTCATGTCGCGGCCGGCGCCGTAGTTGACCTTCGCCCGGTGCACACCACTGATCTGCGGATCGGCATTGAAGCCCTCCAGCACTTTCCACGCCTCGTCGAAACTCTCGGCGATGAGCTTGCCTTTCTCGGGATACAGGTTCCACGCCACGTCCAGTGCCTCGACGGTTCCGTACCGTTCCTCGAGCCACCGGCCGAACCGCAACTGGTCGTACTGGTGGTCGAGCGAACTGGCCGAGGGGGAGGGCTCGCCGGCCGCTCCCCACGCCAGAAGCGCCGGGTGCTTGCGATAGCGTTCGATCATCGGCGTGATGTGGTCGGCCAGCGCCGCCTGGAAGGAGGGCTCGTCCGGCCAGAGCATGGCGTACTCGTCGGCGGCGATCCCGTGTTTGGCAAGAACATCGTCGGTGACTTTGGGCTCGGGCCCATGGTGAATCACCTTGATACCCGCCTCGGCGGCCGCGTCCATCCAGTCGTCGCTGCGGGTCCAGTCGAACTCGCCACCGGGCAGCCTTTCGGGGCGGGCGGTATGGAAGCGGACCGAGTTGTACCCGGCCTGGCGGATCCGCCGCAGTTCGGCGACCAGGGCGTCCCGGTCGTAATCGCCAGGCTTCCAGTACACAACCGATACGAAGGTCTCAGCATTCTGGCGCATCCGCTGCTGTATGGGCGAGTCGTTCATGGTCCGGAGAGTCCGGAAAGCTTCCTGCCGGGCTTGCTGGTTCATCGGTATTTCCTGTTGAGGTTGATGTCGGGGGGGTCGGCGTTGAGACGGGTTGCTACCTTACCGGGATCCGATGGGGTTGTCGAGATGGACGCCGAAACCTTTTTTGCGGCAAAAACAGAATCCAACCCCCTTTCAGGCCTGGACACTTCTGCGACGTTGCCGTACACTTATGCGTCATGGAGAGAATGAACCAGCAATTCGAGCCGGAAGAGTCGGGGCCCACCGGGCCGCGCAGGGTGGTTGAGCTGCGCACCAGTCCCTCGGCGGGGTACACCCGTGAGATGATGCTCGGCGTGGCGAAATTCGCCCGCCTGCACGCCAACTGGGAATTCGCCTCCGGTCCCGAGAACCGGGGCTTGGCCGTGCCGGCCGTGGAACGCGGCAAGCCGGACGGCATCATTGCCCAGTTGGCCGAGGAGGCGATCGCCGAGAAGGCCCTCAGCGTGGGCGTGCCGGTGGTGAACGTGTCCAGTTCGATGCCGCCCGGGCGGGTGCCCACGGTCATTGCCGACGACGACGCCATCGGCCGACTTGCCGCCGAGCACCTGCGCGGGCGCGGTTTCCGCCAATTCGTGGTCTTCGGGCAAGAGAGCAAGTACTTCTCGCAGCACAGGGCGGCCGCGTTCAGCAAAGCCGTCCGCGAGGCGATTCCCGACGCCCCGGTCTTCGAGCACCTTTTCCAGTATGCCAAGGGCACCCACCTCAACGTCTTCCAGCACCGTGCCGAGCAGTGGCTGCTGACGCTTCCGGTGCCGATCGCGCTGTTCTCGACCAACGACTACGAGGCCCGGATGATCACGGCCGCCTGCCGGGCGATGGGGTTGCGGGTGCCCCAGGACATCGCCGTCTGCGGCGTGGACAACGACGTGCTGACCTGCGAGTTTTCCACCCCGCCGCTGTCCAGCGTGTGCACCAACGCCGAGCGCATCGGCTACCGGGCGGCCGCCATGCTTCACGCCCTGCTGAACGGAACCGCCACGGTAACCACCGAGCCGGTGCTGGTCCAGCCCCAGCACGTGGTGACGCGGCAGTCGTCGGACGTGCTGGCGGTGGAGGACCCCCTGGTGGCCGACGCGGTCCAGTACATCCGCAAGCACGCAGTGCGGGGCATCCAGGTCCCGGGCGTCGCCAAGGGGCTGAAGGTCTCGCGCCGGACCCTGGAACGCCGCTTCCGGGCGGCGCTGAACTGCTCGCCGGCCGAGGAGATCCGCCGCACCCGGACCGACTGTGCCCTGCGCCTGCTGCAGGAGACCGACCTGCCGGTGGCGAAGGTGGCCCGTCGCAGCGGCTTCCGCTATCCCCAGCACCTTGCCCCCGCCGTCCAGAGTGCCACCGGGCAGACGCCCACCGAGTTCCGCAGGGAATCCCGCTGCAGTTGAGCCTTGTTGCAGAAAGACCTTGTGAGCTTCACACCTGACCGATAGACTGGTTCGGTCCGTCGGCATCTGCCCGGCGGGTGAGGGACCAGACAAGTTCACACAGGCAGGAATGGGACATTCCGATGAAAGAGATTCGCGTCGCGATCGTGGGCGTTGGTAATTGCACGTCCTCACTGGTACAGGGGATCCACTACTACCGGGAGAGCTTCAACACAGGCGGCGCCGAGGCGGCCGTCGGGCTCGCCCACCCCACGCTGGGAGGTTTCGCACCGGGTGACATCAACATCGTCGCCGCCTTCGACGTCGACGCCCGCAAGGTCGGCAAGCCCCTGCACGAGGCGATCTTCGCCGAACCCAACAACACCCAGACCTTCTACAACGACTTCACCTGCGACGACGTGATCGTCCAGATGGGCAATGTCGCCGACGGCGTAGCCGACCACATGGGCGAGTTCGCACCCGAGCGACGCTTCGTGGTCGCCGATCAGCCGGGCGCCTCCCGGCGCGAGGTGG
>JBKHHV010000220.1:0-6563 GCA_046539005.1 Phycisphaerae bacterium | reverse complement strand
TATGCCCACCGCCGAGGGTCCCTGCCGTTTCGGACAGTACGGCGTGTACCTGCGCGAGGTGCTGGACGAGATGGGCTACACCGACGTTCCAGTCATAAGCCCAACCAGCAAGAACAGTTACGACGGCTTTGCCGCCCACGCCCCCGACATGATGCGAAACGCTTGGCGGGGAATGGTGGCGTCGGACTACGCCCGCAAGATGCTGCTGAAGACCCGCCCCTACGAGACCGAGCCCGGGGCGTCGGACGCCGCCTACGATCGGGCGATCCGCCTGCTGGAGGAGGTGCTGGAGAGCCCCGAGCTTCGCGGCAGGCAACACCTGCCCGCCCTGGTCGAGGCGCTCACCCAGGCCCGCGACGGCTTCCGCAACGTGCCCGCACGCTACGAGAAGGGCAGGCCGTTGATCGGCGTGGTGGGCGAGATATTCTGTCGGCTCAACACCTTCAGCAACTACGACGCGGTGCGGAAGATCGAGCAGCACGGCGGAGAGGTCTGGCTCAGCGACGTTACCGAGTGGGTATGGTACACCAACTGGTCGCAGCAGGAGTTGCTGCGGCGGGACGGCAAGCGGTTCAGCCTCGGGATGCTGGGTGCGAAGATCAAGAACGCCATCCAGCACGCCGACGAGCAGAAACTGCTGAAGGTCGTGGAGGAAGACTTCGAGGGAATCGAGGAACCCCACGACGTCTACGAACAGGTACTCAAGCCCGGCTGGCCGTACTTGCCCGCCGACGGGGCTCTGGGCGAGATGGCCCTGAGCGTCGGCAAGACCATTTACATGTATACCAAGGGAGCCGATGGGATTATCGACATCAGCCCCTTTTCCTGCATGAACGGAATCGTATCCGAGGCGGTCTACCACCAGGTGGCGGCCGACCACGAAGACCTGCCCATCCGCAACTTCTACTTTGACGCTTCCAGTTCCAACATGGACCGCGACCTGGACATCTTCATGGAACTGGCGGAAGGCTACCAGAAGAGAAAGACCCGGCCACGGCGATACGCTTCCTGTTTTGCCGGGATGACTGCGTAGAATAGCCCAGTTGTCCATCGGCCGGGAAACCCCCACATCATGGATGAAAATCTGGTTTGTAATGAGACTTCGGCATCGGCCCGGTCGTCCGCGAAAGCATCGGCCCGGTCGCAGCTGCGCCCAGCCGGCGGCGAACGGGTAGGGCATTTCCGCGAGTCGATGCGGCGGTTTATCCCTGCCTGGCAGCAGTTGCCCGCAGACACCCGCGCCACCTGCCCGGGCTGCGGGGAGGTGGTCGATGCGCGGTTCGACCGGGCCGGCGGGCAGATCGTGCTGGAATACGCCTGCAAGGCCTGCGGGCCCCGCCGCGAAGTACACGCCGACACCATCTGGTCGGACCCTCCCTCCGATAGGCCCGGCAGCCCGTCGCGGACCTTCCACGGCGCGCGGATCCGCCCCATCCAGCGGCATTTGCCGCGAACGGTCGAAACGCTGTGTCCCGAGTGCGGGGCGATTGTGCTGGGGCGCTACTTCGTGCAGGACGGGGCGGTGTACATCGAGAAGACCTGCCCCGACCACGGATACGTGCGCGACTGCGTGAACTCTGATGTGCTGCTGTATTCCAAGGCCGCCTGGTGGAGCTTCGAGGAAGCCCCCGGCCACCAGTTCCCCCAGAAGGACACGCAACTGCCCTGCCCCTCGGGGTGCGGGCTCTGCCAGCAGCATCTTTCCAGCCCGTGCCTGGCGCAGATCGACCTGACCAACCGCTGCAACATGAAATGCCCCATCTGCTTCGCCAACGCGGGGGCGGTGGGCTATGTCGCCGAGCCGGACTACCAACAGGTGGTCAAGCAACTGCAGGCCCTGCGCGACCTTCGGCCGACGCCGTGTACCGCCATCCAGTTCACAGGCGGCGAGCCGACGATCCACCCGGATTTCCTGAAGATCGTCTCCACGTCGATCGACATGGGCTTCTCGCACATCCAGATCGCCACCAACGGCATCCGCCTGGCCGATTACGACTTCGCCGCCGCGGCGATGGAGGCCGGTCTGCACACGCTGTACCTGCAGTTCGACGGGGTGGGCGAGGAGGCCTACGAGCACACCCGCGCCTATCCGGGCATCTGGGAGAAGAAACTCGCCTGCATCGAGAACTGCCGCCGCCTGGGGCTCAAGATCTGCCTGGTGCCTACCGTGCTGAGGGGCATCAACGACCGGCAGGTCGGCGAGATATTCCGCTTTGCGGTGAAGAACATCGACGTCATCAGCGCCATCAGCTATCAGCCGGTGAGCTTCACCGGGCGGGTCACGCCCGGGGAGGTCGCCGAGCGGCGCTACACGCTGGGGCACCTGGCCCACGACATCGCCGACGCCTCGGGCGCCTCGGCGCTGCAGGACATGTACCCCCTCAGCATCGTCGCCCCGCTGGGGCAGATTCTCGAAGCCCTCACCGGCGATCCGAAGATCCGCCCCAGTTGCCATACCGACTGCGCCTTCGGGACCTACTTCCTGGTCTCGCCGTCCCGGGAAGCGGTGCCGTTTCCCCGCGTGATCGACGTGGAGGGCATGTTCACCGACATGAACCGCATCGCCGCCGACATCCGTCGCAAGGGCAAACCGGGCTTGCCGGACAAACTGCGCGTCCTGCGGATGTTCAAGCGACACTTCAACGAGGACGCCGCCCCGGAAGGACTGACCGTCAAGCGGTTCGTCCGCTCGCTGCAGGGGTTGGTGGACAAGCACGTCGGGCGGGGCGAGGGCGAGAAGCTCACCTACAAGACGCTGCTGTGTGCCGGCATGCACTTCCAGGACCGATACAATTACGACGTGGAACGCGTCAAGCGGTGCGTCATTCTGTACTCCACGCCCGCCGGGGTGTTCCCGTTCTGTACCTACAACTGCGGGCCGGAGTATCGCCCGCTGGTGGAGAAGGACTTCGCCGGCCGCTCCGGAACAGGCCCCGCCCACGAGACCGACAACAGCTTTCACGGGGAGAAATGAACATGACCTTCGCAACCCGCTCTGCCGCACTGTGCCTGATGACCCTCGCCGTCGCGATCGCCGGCTGTCCGCAAGGCAACGGCGACGGATACCTCGAAGAAGGCCGCGCCGTCGCCGATGACGGGCTGAGTGTGTCGATCACCGCCGACGAGGTGGTCGTGAGCCCGGGCGATACGGTGAACGTGACCGTCTACGTGACGAACACCTCCTCCGAACCCGTCAAGTACAACGCCCGCAACGCGGCGCCGGTCTACGTCATGGTCCAGAAGGCCAGCGACCTGGCCGAAGGCTCCTGGGAGACCGTCAAGAAGTATCCCGAGGCGGCCGCCCAGGTCATCACCCCAATGGAGTTCAGGCCTGGCCAGCAGAGGGAATTCAAGATGTCCCTCCCCGTCGAGCCCGATTGGCCCACCGGGGAGACCGTCCGCCTCGCCGCCTATCCCAACGGCCGCCGGGAACTGGTGGCGTCGGTCCGTATCAAGGTAACCTCCTCGGAGTAATGGGTTGAAGCAGTCCGACCGTCCGTCCCCCCGGGACGACCGTTCCTATACCGCCGCCGCCTCGCACAGCACCGCCGCGAAGATCGGCCGACGCTACGACCACGAGTTCCCCCCCTCGGAGAACCCGGAAAAGTCGCCCCTGCGCGAAACCGACGGGGAGTTGTCCAGTGGGCACTACGCCCGGTCGGCCGACGGACTGAAAGACTGCATCACCCCCCGGTCGCTGCAGATCGACTTCCACCACCCGCTGGAGAACTGGCTGGGGCGCAGGCCGTTCCGCTGGCTGCTGAAACACCTCACCAGGGAAACCGCCCTGCGCGCCGAGGACGAGGGCGTTGCCCGTACCCGCGTGGAACGCATGCTCGCCAGCTACCGCAACCCCCAGGCTCCCCTCGGCGACCGAGCGAAGTACTGGCTGCTGCATCGGCTTATCGACCGGTTTCGCGGCGAGACCGACGTGGCGACCTTCCGCGAAAAGCTCGCCGAGAACCGACCCACCGTTCGCGGGCTGGTGATTGTCGCCCGGTCGATCGCCGAGTTCGGACTCACCGTGCCCCAGCGGTTCAGCGCCCCGCTGTTTGCGGTGTGGAACTTCACCAACGCCTGCAACCTCGCCTGCAAGCACTGCTACCAGGACAGCGAGTCCCGGCGGCTGGAAGGCGAACTGACGCGGGAAGAGAAGTTCGACGTCATCGACCAGATGGGACGGCTGTCGATGCCGATGCTTGCCTTCTCCGGCGGCGAGCCCACGCTCTCGCCGGACCTGGTGCCCTGCCTGAAACGGGCCAAGAGCTACGGCATGCACCTGACCATCGCCACCAACGGCACGACCCTCACCCCGCAGAAGGCGGCCGAGTTAGCCGAGGCGGGCCTGCGGTATGTCGAAATCTCGCTGGACTCGGTGGACCCCGACCGCCACGACGCCTTCCGCGGCCAACCGGGCCTGTGGGAAAAGAGCGTCGCCGGCGCCCGCGTGGTGACCGAAACCGCCGGGCTTCGCCTGGGCATCGCCATGTGCGTCCACCAGGGCAATGTCCACGAGGTGCCGGATATGCTGCGGTTCGCCGAGGAAGACCTGGGGGCCTCCTGCTTTGCCCACTTCAACTTCATCCCCGTCGGCCGAGGGCTGGAAATGGTCGAGGGCGACATTACCCCCGCCCAGCGGGAGCAGTTGCTGGCGACCCTCAACGCGAAGATGCAGGCCGGGGGCATGGGCGTTATTTCCACCGCCCCCCAACTGGGGCGGGTGTGCCTGGCGGGAGCGGCGATCGACGAGGGCAAGACGGCCTGCTCGCACGCCGGGGCCGGCAGCGGCGTCAAGGCACGGGTGGTGGCGAAGTACCTCGGCGGCTGCGGAGCCGGGCGAACGTACGTGTGCATCGAGCCGGACGGCAACGTGACCCCGTGTGTCTACATGCCCCACCGGGTGATGGGCAACCTGCGGGAGAGGCCGCTGGAGCGCATCTTCCGCGACAGCGTCTTCTGGGACATCCTCAACGACCGCGACCGGCGCCTGCATCACTGCGAGGTCTGCTCGTTCAAGCAGTACTGCGGGGGCTGCCGCGCCCGGGCCGACGCCTACTACGGGCAACTGCACGCCGGCGATCCCGGGTGCGTGTTCAACCGCCGCCACTGGGACGACCTGGTCGCCTCCGGCGTGGCCGTGGTCTGCGACGAGCCGACCCCGCCGGCCGATCAACACCTCACGCCCACCCGTCACGGACCGGGCTGAGCAGGCAACCCCGCACTTTGGGGGAAGTGCCCGCACGGCAGCCGATGGGGGCTTCTTCAGAAAAGCTTTCACCGCACAGATCGCGGGTGCCGTGTTTCTCGGCGCAGCGTAGAAACATGCTGTCTCGCTGTGGTTAGCTCGTGCCGCCCCTTCCGGGTTCTTCCCTGCCAAGAACTTCATTCTCCCAATAATCAAAAGGTGACGCGTAAAACGTCGCCTCGGCCGCTGGAGGCTAAAGAATCGAGCCCGATCGGCCGAAGAAGACTTGGCGACAATATCAAACGCCTCAGGCGCTGCCAGATACGGCGGCGGGACTAACTCCCGCCGTCGTATTTGTTTAGCCAGGATTCGGCAGCGAACTTCCCTGCGAACCCTCCCCGGTCGGCCGACGGACGTAGGAACACCTGCGGAGCCACCCCTTTTCCGGGCCGCCTGTCTCTGTCGCGGCCGTGGGCGTTTCGGCGCTGGTTGCCCCGTTGGGGCGGGGTTTTGGAACCTTGCCTGCGGCAGCGGTCTCCGGTACAGTAGAGTGGTTGCGGTATTTCCGTTCATAGAGGTATCCACATGGCAGACACCACCGATCAGCAGACCGACACCGCCGCCCGCAAGGGCAAGGGCAAGGCGTTCTTCGACCGGGCCGACCAGGTCGCCGAGACCGGCAACTGGGACTTCGCCATCGAGATGTACACCGAAGGCATCAAGCGCGAGCCGGAGGATATCGAGCGCGGGCACAAGCCGCTGCGCGATGTCGCCCTCAAGCGCAAGCTTGCCGGGGGCAAGAAGGCCGGAATGATGGACTCGCTGAAGCACGGCTCCAGCAAGGACCCCGTCGAGAACGTCGCCAACGCCGAGTACCTGCTCGCCAAGGACCCCGGCAACGTCCAGTTGATGGTGAACGCCGTCAACGCCGCGATCAAGCTGGAGTATCGCCCGTTGACCATCTGGCTTGCGGATATCGTCCTGGAGGCGATGCGCCAGGCCAAGAAGCCCAACCCCCGCGTGCTGCGGAAGCTCATCGAGACGTTCCAGAACATCGAGGAGTACCGCAAGGCCCTGGAGGCCACGCAGATGGCGCTGCAGCTTTCGCCCACCGACGAGATGTTGCAGAACAAGGCCAAGGAGTTGGGGGCACTGGACACCCTCAAGGCCGGGCGGTACGGCGAGGAAGGCAAGGACTTCACCGCCAGCGTCAAGGACCTCGACGGGCAGATCGAAGACGCCCAGAGGGACCAGATGGTCCAGAGCAAGAGCTTCATCGATCAGCAGATCGACAAGGCCCGGGCCGACTATCTCGAGGAGCCCACCAACCCCTCCAAGGTCGAGGCCTTGGTCGACGCGCTGCTCCGCCCCGAGGACG
>JBKHHV010000219.1:0-6570 GCA_046539005.1 Phycisphaerae bacterium | reverse complement strand
TGGAGTGACCATGCATCCGAGTGATCCGTATTCCGACGGTTTCGAGCGTCTTCTGCAGGCCGGTTCGGCCGGCGTGCGACTGGTGCGGCTGACGGCCGCCGGCGACGACAACACCTACACCGCCCGGGCGATCGAGTTCGACCCGGCGGGTGTCACGCAGGTGTCGTCGGCCGAGGAGTGGACGGTGACGAACCTTGCCGAAGCCCCCGGTGAGCCGGGGCAGATCGAGGAGGGGACCGACGCGGTCGCCATCGACGTCGAGGGGCGATGGGTCGTCCACGTTCGTCCGGTGGAGTCGGGCGTGTTTGCGGCGCGGGTGCTCTCGTCGTCGGGCTCGGCGAGCTACGTGGTCCGCGAGCAGGTAGCCCAAAGCGGCGGAACGCTGGTCGACAGGCCGGGCGCCATCGACGTGACCACCCGCAACCTCGCGGAGATGAACCTCGGGCCGGGCGGGGCGTTGGACGCCGGAGAGGTCGTTCTGGTGAAGGCCGTTCGGGGCGACGGCGACCCGCCGGTTGTGCAATACGTTTTCGATCATCCGACTTACGCCAAGTACCTGGACTGACCCATGACCTACCAACCCACGTGGACCAACGCAGACGGGGCCGGGCGCGCGGCCGGCGGAGTGCACGTCACGAGGCTCTGCGACGCGTCCGAGCTTGCCGGCGCGGTCAACCGCCGCCGACGCCTGACCTTTCAGGACGGGCAGGACTTCTCTTCGCACGTCGCGGCCGGTCTGTACGTGCGGGCGGGAACCTTCGACGACGCCGACGCCCCGCCGTTCGACGACTTCCGTACCGCGCTGGAACAGAACGTGCTGAGCCCGCCGCCGGGCTCGCTGGGCGGCACGCCACCTACCCCCGAGGCGATGCAATGGCTCTGGGCGGACCCGGACGCCGACGAGGGCAAGGAAATCGTGGCTGCTTCGCCGTCGGCCGGGCAGGTGAGCCTGTTCGCCCGGCTCAACGGCGGAGGCGACTGGACCGACCCGACGCTGTCGCCGGCGCTGTCGGGACTGCGGGCGGTGCACGTCAACGAGTTGCGGGCGGCGGTGGAGGCGCTGCGTCGGGGGCGATGGACGCTGCCGGTGTACTTCGCGGCCGGGCTGTTTTCGGTAATGCCCGACACGCCCTGGCTCACCGAGGCCGTCGCGAACAACGGCACCGACGAACTCCGGTCGCTGGGCTTTGCGATGCTGCGGACGCCCGAAGGACAAGGATTGACGAATGTGACCGTGCGGACGAGTTCGCGCCTGGAGATCACGGCCGACGCCGACTGCACGCTGGCGATCGCGCGATGTCTGCGGGAGGTGGACTTCCCGGGCGACCCGGCCACGTGGAACGCCTGGGACCCCAGCGCCGGCAGCGCGTGGCAAAGCCCCGGCGGGCTGGGAGTGACCGACGCAGTGGAGGTGGGCACGCTGAGCCTCTCGGCCGACGTACCCGGCAGCCTGGGAGGCGCGGCGATGGCCTCGGCGCTGCAGGCGATGGTGGACGGTGCCCCCCAGAACCTGCTTTCCCGGCGGGTGGACACCGGCGGCAACACAGTGGGCATCACCGCACGGCTGGGGGTGGAGTGCGCCCAACTGAGAACTGGGGCGCACCCCCATGGCGGCCGAGAGAGGAACGGCCGGGGCGACCGGGCAAGGCGGGGGCGAGCCTTCCGTAACGAGAGTCTGAAGAAAGGAGCAACACGTGGAACAGTTGATGTGCGATTTGGCCAGCTTCGGGGCCGCGGGGATCATGGGGGCGATGTGGCTGTGGGAGCGTCGGCTTTCGCGCGATCGCGACTCTCAGCTCCGCCAGGCTCACGAGCGGATCATGCGAGATGAAGAACGGCTGGACAAGCTCACCGAGGTGGTCGAGCAGAACACCGCCGCGATCGTGCGGTTTTCGGAGATCCAGCGGACCCAGAACCAGATCCTCATGCGATGGATCGACAAGCAAGGAGTGGCTGCCCATGCGAGCGAGTAAGACAGCAGTACTGTGTGCGTGCCTGTGCCTGGCGAGCCTGGCGGCCGGGGGGTGCGGGAGTTCTGCGGCGGCGCTGGAACTGATCACCGTCGCCCGGCGGGGCCTTGCCGGGGCCAGCGAAGCCGAGCAGCAACGCTACGAGCAGACCCGCGAAGCGATCGGCCGACAGGTCGACGCGCTGGGTCGGGCCTTCGATGCGGACGTTCGGCTCGTGGCGGTCGGTCGGGTGACCGACGCCGACGGAAACGCCGTGTCGCTGACGCCCGAGTGGGTCATCCGCGCCCGCCAGGGGTACACGGCCGGTCGGGATCTTCTGCAGCGGGAGGTGCTGCAACAGCAGGCCGCCCATGCCGTGCGGATGGACAACATCGCGGCGTCCGACGAGGCGCTGGAGATGGCCGGCGACATCCTGCTGCGGCAGGCATCCGTCGGGGAGAAGGTGCGAAGCATGCTCAAACAGGTACACAGGAGGTGGATCGATGGCGAGTGAAACGATCGCAAGAACGCTGCAGCAGGCCACGCAACAGGCCTACCGTCGCTGGGCTACCGAGCATCCGTCGCTGGCGACCGTGCTGGACGAACTGCGGCTGCAGGAGCGGGTGGAGCAGTCGTTGCGGGAGACGCCGGAGTTCCGCAACGCCGTGGAGAGCTACCGGCAGGCCCGCTGCGAAATCTGCCTGCTGCGGGAGCTGACCGCGACGGCCGGGCGGCTGCTGGCCGGACTGCTTGCGGGCTGAGGGGCGAGGGGCGTTCGGTGAACCGGGGAGAGGGGACTTTTCGATGGGCCCCGGCCGGGGTAGGATGCGGCGATGCAGCGACGATTCGTCATCCAGATTCACTCCGGCTGGGGCCCGACGCATTTCGACCTGATGATCGAGGAGGGCGACGCCCTGGCGACCTGGCAGTTGGACCGCTGCCCGTGGGACGCCCGGGACAGGTTCGAATGCCTCCGCATCGCCGACCATCGGCGGGCGTACCTGGACTACGAAGGCCCGGTTTCGCGCGGCCGGGGACGGGTGGACATTCACACGGCCGGGGTCGCCGAACTGACGTGCTTCAGCGAGGACCGTCTGGAAGGTGTGCTGGTCGCCTCGGGCGAAAGGCGGCCGTTTGGGCTGGTCCGTGAAGAAGGGGATCAGTGGTTGCTGGTTGTCGGCTCTTAGTCGGTACCTCTCAGTCGCCGAGGATCTGTTGGACGTAGGCGCGGGTCTGGCTGGGGGCGTGCCGGAGCACCAGTTCCTTTCCCGAGAGGTCGGGGTATCGGCGGCGGAGCTTCGATATCCGACCGGGCCCGGCGTTGTAGGCCGCCAGGGCCAGCCACCTGTTGTCGTCGAACCTCTCCATCATCAGCCGCAGGTAGGCGGTGCCGATGGCGATGTTGTAGTCCGGGCCGAACAGGTCGCCGTCGCCCAGGTCGGTCTTCTGCATGACCTCCTTCTGTGCGATGGGCGTAATCTGCATCAGCCCTTTTGCCTCCGCCCGGGAGACTGCCCGTCGGTCGCCGCCACTCTCGGCACGGATCACCGACGAAACCAGCCCCGGGCTCAGGCCGTTCCGCCCGGCGTGCTTGCGGATCAGGGATTCATACTGGGCGAGGCTCCTGTCGATGGACTGTCCGTGCCACCAATGGGCCAGGTGGTACATGCCCACCAGCAGCAGGACGATCGCCACCAGCACGACGATCGTCCGACGGCGGGACCGCCCTGCGCGGCGACGGTGGTATGCGGTACTCGTCACGATCTCAATATCCATCCGGCCCTGCGCCCACGGCCGCGGCGTCCTTGGCGGCCGGGGAGGTAAGCTTCATCCGGTCGCGCAGCTTCCGGAAGATGTCGGTGTTGTCCATGCTGCCGACGAACGCCCTGGCGCCCGGCCCGGTGGCGTAAAGCGGCACGTTGACGCCGGTGTGACCTTTGGACGCCCAGGAGACCTCGGGCCAGACGCCCAGGGCGGTCTTTCCGGTGACCTTCATCCCGCCGGTTTCGTGGTCGGACGTCACCACCACCAACACGTTCTCTCGCCCGGCGGCCCATTTCAGCACGGTGCGGACGGCGTTGTCGAACTCCAGCGTCTCCATGACGTTGTTGTGGACGTGGTTGGTGTGTCCGGCGTGGTCGATGCGTCCGCTCTCAACCATCAGGAAGAAGCCCGACTCCTCGGCCGAGAGATGCTCCAGCGCAAAGGCGGTCATCTCCGAGAGGTGGGGGAGGCGGTCGTAGCCGCTATTGATCCGCATGGCGTACTCATACTCGTAGGGCATGTGCCCTTCGCCGAACAGGCCGGCCACGCGGGCGGGGCGTTTGCTTCGCTCGGCGATGCGCTGCAATCCGCGGCGGGTAAGCGCGACGGCATACCCGGCCGACTCGGCGTCGTCGGGCTTGAGACCTTTGCCGCCACCGCCCAGCAGCAGGTCGGGTCGGCTGCGATTCAGAAGGTCTTCGGCGATGTCGTCGTAGTGGTCGCGGCGGACGACGTGGGCACCGAATGCGGCGGGCGTGGCGTGCGTGAGGTGTGTGGTACTCACCAGCCCGGTCCGCAGCCCGCGGTCGGAGGCGATTTCCAGCAGCGTCTCCAGCCGCTCGCCGTTGCCGGGGATGCGCAGCGACAGGACGCCGTTGCGGACCTTCACACCGGTGGCGATGGCGGTGCCGGCCGCGGCCGAGTCGGTCACGGTCTTCTTCCCCTCGGCGGGGTGGGTGGCCACGTCGCCCCGGACGGGCAACTGCTGGAGCGTGAGCTTACCCTTTCGGCCGTAAGCGAACAGGCTGGCGGCATCGAGCTGCTCGAAGCCCATCCCGTCGCCGATCATCAGGATGACGGCCGGGTCTGCGGAGTTGTTTTTGTTGACGGCCGAGGTGTCGGGCGAGCCGGTTTCGGACTTGCCTGCCAACAGCGTGCCGACGGTGGCGACTCCCCCCAGGGCGAGGATCGCGAGCATGGCCAGGGCGGTATAGCGATTGCGTAACATCAGGATACTCCTTTGCGTTTGCGTGCTCCGCCGGACGGCCCGCGGAGCGTGCCATATTATAAGGAATCGGTCGCGTTTCCATACCGTCGCTTGCATTGGGGTTCCGTTACGATATCGTGAACCGTCGCCGATTCGGCCGGGGCCGGGAGGTTCGGTCGTTGCCCTGATGAACGCAAGCCAATGCCAAAGAAGAACTTCGAAGTCCGGATGGTCAGCTATGGCCTGTACACGCCTTTCGAGAAGGGCAGCAGGGGACTCCCCCACGTGCTGGAGTTCACCGACACTGTTCCCGCGCGCCTCGGCGTGGAATTCGGGTACATTCTGCACATCCGCAAGGCCCGCGGGGAGATGCTGGAGTTCACCATCGAGCACCCGCCGTTCCCCGACGAAAGCGGGCAGGTGACCCCGCCGTTTGCGGGCGCCGAGCGGATTTCGGCCAGCGACTACCAGTTCTTCCTGGGAGATACGCTCTGGGAGCCGCTCGAGGACAAACTGGGCGACTGGACGCTGACGGCCTGGATCGGCGAGCAGGAAGTCGCCCGCAAGACCTTCCACGTGGTGCAGGCGGGCGACGCTGACAACCTGCCGACGCGATAGCCGGGACGCCTGTCCGCCGGGCGGAAGATTGCGATTTCCCCCTCATACGGCCGTTCGGGCCACCCCTTCTCTGTCTGAGATGCCCGGGTTGGTCGTGATGGGTCCGACCGCTGCGCTGGATTATCCTACTCTTAACAGTTCCTTACCCTGCGGTTTTCCAATCGGACGGATAATCTATCCGGACTGAGGCACGAAGGTAACCCGGTTTGGGGCAAGGGAGCTGAGCTGATGGAATGGTTGTCCTCGCTGTTGTCCGGTGACAAGAAAACCCAGAGAGGCAAGACGCCGCTGCAGGTGCCCAAGGTGAAGACGCCGGGGTGGTCGGTCGCCACGGGCTCCAACGCCCAGTATATCCGCGTGTTCAGCACCTCCGACCGTGTGCCGTCGGTGAACTCGATCATCGAGTGGATGGGCTACAACGGGCTGGCGCTGGACGTTCTCCAGGGCCCGGCCAATCCCGACTCTACCCACTGGGACATCGTGCACTTCAGCAACCCGCTCACCCGGACCGAACTGCGCCTGCAGTGCACCCGCCGCAGCGACGAACCGGACTGCCTGGCCGAGATGGAGGTGGGCGAGTTTCTGCGCCGCATCGGGGCGGCCGGTCTTTCCGGGGCGAAGCGGCGGGTCATCCGCGCCCTGAAGGATACGAAGGTCATCCTCGCCTGCAAGCTCCCCTCCGGGCAACGCAGCCAGGACGGCATCGCCCCGCACGTGCAGCTCATGCGGTTCTTCCAGCAACGCAGCAAGGGGCTGCTGCAGGTCGACGGGGAAGGCTTCTACGATACCGGTCGTCTTGTCCTGGACCTCAGCAACGGCAAGCGGAAGTAGGGGGTTGGCCGTTCAAGTGGTGCCCCGATCGGGTCGATAACCTCCCAGGACATGGTATACCGCTCGGGGTAGTTTGTGGGGCACGACAGATGGCGATCAATTGCTGGGAATTCCTTCACTGCGGGCGTCAACCGGGCGGGTCGAATGTCAGTGAATTCGGCCATTGCCCCGCCAGTGTCGCCGAGGAGCACACCTACGTGA
>JBKHHV010000218.1:0-6580 GCA_046539005.1 Phycisphaerae bacterium | reverse complement strand
CCCGCAACTTGTTGCGGGCGGAATCACCTCGCCCACCGGTTGCGAAGGTTCCGCCGTAGGGCCCGCAACTTGTTGCGGGCGGAATCACCTCGCCCACCGGTTGCGAAGGTTCCGCCATCGAAGCCGGCCTCACAGTTCCGGCAGTTCGAACTCGTCCCCCGTGTCCGCGATCCACGCAGCCAGGCGGTCCTGCAGGCGGGCGCGGACGTCGCGATACTTCCACTTCATCGCCAGGTTCACCTGCTCGAAGGGGTCCTCGTTGAGGTCGAACATCATCAACGGCTGATGGGGCACGCAGACGTATTTCCATCCGTCGGCCGTCACCACTCCGCGCCACGTACGGTCGAGCATCATCGGGTGGTACTTCCGCACGTTGTGCTGGATGTACGCACTGTCCGGCTCGGCCGACGACCGCTCTTTCCCTTTGATGCGGTATGCCGAGTAGTCGTGCCCGCGCATCCATTCGGGCACGTCCAGCCCGCAGAGCCCCAGCGTGGTGGGGGCGATGTCCACGTGGTTGATCGGTGCGTCCACCCGCCCGCCGAGGTAGTCGTAGTGCGGCACGCGCCCGGCGATGGTGAACGGAATGCGGATGCTCTCTTCCCACGGAACGCTCTTGCCGAAACAGGCGTGCGAGCCGTGCATGTCCCCGTGATCGGAGAAGAACACCAGGTGCGTGTCATCGGCCAGGCCGGCCCGCTCCAGGGCGTCGTGCACGCGGCCGATGTTCCAGTCGAGATTCTCGATCTGGGCGTAGTAGCCGGCAAGGTTCCGCCGGGCCGTCTCGGCGATACCGTACTCCTCGGGCACGTTGGGGCGCAACTCGACGTTTCCCGGGGTGTGGCGGTCCATGAACTCCCGCGGCGCCACGTAGGGACCGTGCGGCGGCTGAACGCTGAGAACCGCGAAGAACGGCTTGTCGCCGCGGTCGTCGCTGTCGCGGCCACCGGCGCGCTTCTCGATGTACTTGATGAGCAGGTCGCTGAGGGCATCGGTCTCGTAGCCGGGCAGCTTGTGCAGTGGCACGTCGCTGCCGTTGTCGTCGTGGCCGTGCACCCAGCAGTCGTACTGGGAGTTGTTGTTCTCGTAGCCGATCCACGTGCGAAACCCGCCGCGACGTTGGGGCGGGACGACGTGGAACGCCGAGCGGGACTCGCCTTCCGGATGGCCGTCCAAGTGCCACTTGCCGAAGTAGGCGGTGTCGTAGCCGGCCTCGTTGAACGGATGGGCGACGGTCGGAGTTTCCGGGTCCAGCCGTTGCGGGGTGCGGCAGCAGGTCTCGTGGGGGTAGCGGCTGGTGAGCAGGCACGCCCGGAACGGCGTGCACCACGGATTGCCGGAAACGGCCCGCTGGAAGGTGACCCCCTCGTGGGCGAGGCGGTCGATGCTGGGCGTGGCGACGTTGGGGTCGCCCATGTGTCCCAGCGCCTGGGCGCGGTGCTGGTCGCCGAAGATCCAGATGACGTTGGGGCGGTCGGTCTGTTGTCGGTTCATGGTTCCAGCATGGTATCCGACGGGCGCCCGGGGGGAAAGCCTCATCTCGGGGGGCTGGGGCACAGGGGCGCATAGAAGCACCCGTCAGTACGCGGCCGACGGGTGCTTAACGGTCTACCGTCGCTGAGGCACGATCGGTATCCCAGGAGATGAGAGCTTGTTGGTTACGTCTTCTTCTCGTCCATCTCTCGTTACATTCCTGCACGCACACCTCCTGCATATTCGAGACAGCGGAAAGGTGCCCGGTTGATGCCCTGCGCAGAGCGAAGGGCTTCCTGCTTAGTTCTGCTTTTGACGGCGGGTAGTCAGCAGCATTCCCCCGACTGCGAGGACCGAAAGCGTCATCGGTTCCGGAATCAGGGCGACCATGTCCGTGCCCAGTTTGTAGAACCCGTCGCTGGTGAAGTGCGTGTCATCATCGCTGATCTGCCAGAGTTCGGTTTCGGCCAGCCAGACCTGCGAGTCCTGCGAGGCGACCCAGGCCTGGGCAGCTTGGACGACCGGGGCGTAGTCGGCGGCACCGTAGCTAGGGTCCTCTCCGACAAGAGTCTCGCCGACGACCACCGGGAGATCAGGAATGCCGGTTTCGCTTCGGACCCGGGCAATAAGCTCCTGCAAGCGGGTATCATAGTTGTCGGAGGCGTCTGGCTGGGGCGGATGATTGCCCCCGGACTTGGAGTCCTGATAGCCCTGCATCCAGAAGAAGCCCTTGACAATCGGCGTGTCTCCGGCCGCTGCGATAGCCGACATCTCGGTTTCAACCTTCGACAGCAGTCTATAAAGGCTGCTGTCATTCTGGTCGTTCACGCCGTCCATTTTGCTGGGATGCCACGAGGGGCCGAAAGCGCTGTAGTTCGGGTGCAGCGACGTACCGCCATCTCCGTGCAGAGCCAGCGAATGGACAATCCCCGGGTACTTGGCGTTAAGTCCGTCCGCCAGCGGAGTTCGGCCGTCGGGGGTATCGACCAGCCCCCCGGCATTGGATTGTCCGCCAACGATCCAGACCCAGACTTCCTCGGCGGGCGCGGCCTGCGGCAGACACAGAACTGCCAGCAGTGTCGCAAGGGCAATCAGTACGGTGTGTTTCATTGGTTACTCCGACCTTGGGTAATCTCAACGGTCTGTCGTGACGACTGTGCCGGTCCTGCAACCGTTTGGGGGCCCGGCGGAAGCAGGCGGGAGACTTGGCCCTCCCGCCTGCTTTTGCGCCAGAATGGTCTTTCAGCCTGGTCAGTTTCCCGTTATCTCAGCGACGACGGCGACGGACCATTCCTGCCAATGCCCCCAGCGCCAGCAGACTCATCGTCGCCGGCTCGGGAACGGCCCAGGCGTCAAAGTTGTTTATGAAAACGTTTCCGCTACTGGGAGAAACCGTGACGCCCATGCCGGTCAGATCGTCGAAGTCCTCCACGGACGCGGTGCTGCCACCGTCTACCATAGACGCGGTCAGCATGTCGAACTCCTGCCAAGTGGCCGCTGCCAGATCGTCTTTGGTAAAGGCCAAGATATCCCAAAGACCCGGGTCGGCAGCGAGTACCGAGGAGCGGTACACCGTACCGTCATTTTCCACGATCAGGCACAAATCGTCATAGATCCCAAGATCATCTGGGTCACTGCCACCGTTTATCTGGACGACCACCTCAGCTCCGTCGATACCATCCAGCGTGTAGCTGCCACCGGTCGGCCAGAGCACAGAGTGCTGATGAACGCTGTTTCCGCCCCAGGCACTGCCATAGTACATGCCCGTGAGATCATCTTCGTCATGCCACATGAGCGTTCCGTTGACCCCGTAGTAGGTCAGTTCTCCGCCCACATAGCTGTTCACGCCGACCGAGAGATCGACAGCGTGCTCCATACCATGTTCGGTAAAATCAATGATCTTGACCATGTCGGCCCAAGCCGTTTGCCCGGCCAGACACACAACGACACACAGAATAATCGCGAACTTCTTCATGTTTTCTCCTTTCGGTCGGACTGGATTACCCTTCCTGTTTGGCATGAGGTCTTCTCTCCTTGCGGGCCGTGGTTCTACGCCCTGCCTACGCCGTCAAACCTACCACGACTTGTTTACGACTCTCCGTAAAAACAAAGAGCTTTTGCGTAGAGTCTCCCGTCTTGTGGTATGATGCAGAAATCGTTCGTAGAGGAGGCACCCGATGGACAAAACCCCCGTGGTCGCGCTGCTGGTGGACTCCCGCACGCGGTACGGCCGAACCATTCTGCAGGGCATCGCACGCTACATCCGCACCCACAGCCCGTGGAACTGCTTCGTCGGCAGCGAGCCGGTGGAGGGCTTCCCCCGGGGCTTGCGGCAATGGTCCGGCGACGGGATTATCGCCACGTTGCACCACGCCGAGGCCGCCGACCAGTTGCGGAGCTTCCGGGTGCCGGTCGTTAACGTCGCCAACCGCCGCGACATCCCGGGAATTCCCACCGTCGCCTGCGACGACGTCGCCATCGGCCGACTGGGCGCCGAGCATTTTCTGGAGCGGGGCTTCCGGAACCTGGCGTTCTTCGGGCTCCCCGAAGACCACTACTCCATCCAGCGTCGCCAGGGCTTCCTCGACCGCTGCGCCCAGGAGCAGGGCGTCGAGGCGACGGCATTCCGCCACCCGCCGCTGGTGCGGGAAGACTGGGCCGCCTGGCGCCGGGACGCCGCCGCCTGGGTGCGCACGCTTCCGACGCCCATCGGCGTGATGGCCTGCGACGACAACCAGGGGCGGACTCTCTTGGCCGTGTGCCACAGTCTCGGGCTGCGCGTGCCCGAAGACGTGGCGATTCTCGGGGTCGACAACGACGACGTATACTGCGAACTCTGCATGCCGCCGCTTTCGAGCATCGAGCCGGCCGGCGAGGTGCGGGGATACGAGTCGGCGGCGTTGCTGGCGAAGCTCATGGACGGCGAAAGCCCCCCGCAGGAGCCCATCCGCGTGCCGCCCCGCAGCGTGGTGGTTCGCCAGAGCAGCGACGTGCTGGAACTGGACGACGCCGAAGTCGCTGCCGCCCTGCGGTATATCCGGCGCAACTCCCATCGCCCCATCAGCGTCTCGGACCTGCTGGAAGAGGTGCCGATCTCCCGCAAATCGCTGGAACTCCGCTTCGCCCGGGCGATCGGGCGTCTGCCGGGCGAGGAGATACGCCGCGCCCACCTGGAACGCGCCAAGACGCTGCTGACCGAGACCGATTATCCCCTGGAGGACGTCGCCCGCGGGGCGGGGCTGCGAAGCGCCAAGACGTTGTGCGACATCTTCCGGCGGTACCTGGACAAAACCCCCTCCGAGTACCGCCGCGAGCACTACATGCGATAGGTTCGCGTTGAAAGACCTCGTAACACCGCGCGTAAGGCTTGAAGAAAAGACGCCCTCGGTTCGATATGATAAGCGGGTGGCCGTCGACTCTACGGACGGGGCGACACGAGAACGGAACGGAATCCCTGCGGGGATCGCAGAAGGATCAGCCAGTCCCTCCAACGGGCAAACCTTCCACAATGACACCGGCGGGAAAGAACAGATCGGGCGCAGCACCCTTCGGGCAGCGGTCGGCGTGTGCCCTGTGCGAGCGGGACGTGTTCGGTCCGGGCCTGTGCCCTGACTGCTACCGGCGGTTCCGCCAGGGGCTTTCCGACGCGATGTTCACGCTGGGGGCGGCGGTGGCGGTGCCGTGTGCGGTCGTCGCCGCCTTCCTGGTGCTGACTTATGGGCAGACCGCACCCGCCGGCGAGGCGACCCCCGAGGGCATGGTTCGCCTGTGGCGATGGTTCCTGCCGCCCTGGGCCAACGCCGTGGTCTGGCAGTTGGTGGGCAGTTTCCTGGGAGCGGCCAGCGTGGCGCTGACGAGCTTCCTGCTGCTGGACCTGCCCCGCACGCTCCGAAAGGAACCACGGCCGGAGGTGCACTGGCGGGACATGCTGCGATCGCTGCGCCACCTGAGACTGATCTTCGAGAAGCGCGTAACCCCCGCCGCTCCGCCGCAGCCCCAGCAGGACGAGTCCGAAACCGAACTGGACTACCGCACCGCGATGCAGCAGCTCCACGACATGCTGGGCATCGAGGAAGAGGTCCCCGATGAACCCCCGGCTCCGATGGAACCGATCCCGCGGAAGACCATTCCGTTGACCAGTTGGGGTAGTACCTCCCCCCGCATGAAGCCGCCCACACCGCAGACGGAAGAAGAACCCGACGAGCAGGGCGAGGCCGAGGACGTTGACCGCCCGGCTGACCAGCAGGAGACAGCGGAGCCGTCAGCGGAGGAGCCGGCCGAGGCCTCCGTCGCCGGGGAGACTGACGAAACTTCGCAGGCCGAGGAAGCGGAACAACCGGAGACGGCAGAACCGCAGGAGCCATTCCCGCCTTCGACGGCGCAGGCGCCGGTGGACGACCAGCCGCCTCACGGCGATCCACTGAGCGAGGGCATCCCCCGGGAGCCGGAAGAAGTCCCCCCGGCCGAGGGGAAGGGTGGTGAGCGGCCCGTTTCTCCCGTGTTCCGCCGGCAGCCGGTCGCCCGGCCACGGAAGGTCCACGTGCAGGACTCGCCGTTCGCCCAGCGGCACCGGATCGGCGATCCGCTGTTCGAGACCGTCTTCCCCGACCGATCGGCCGAGGAGGACGCCGAGCAGGGGGCAGGGGAGTTCGTTTCCTCCGAGCAGGAGCCCGACCCGGTCGAAGTCGACGAACAGGAAACCCTGCAGCGGGAAGGCGAAACGGTCGAATTTGAGCCGGACGAGGGCGCCGAGGAGCAGGAAGTGGTCGCCGAGGTGGACGCCTTCCTCGATACGCCCGAGGTACCCGGCATCCTGACCCTTCGGCCGACCGATTCGCAGGAACTCGACTTCACCCCGCCGGCGGCCGATCAGCAGCATCAGGCCGAGGGGATATCCGAAGCGCAGCCCCAACCACCGGCCGACCAAGAGGAAGAGCCCGCCCAACCGCCTGCCAAGCCGAAGACCGACGAGCCCGAACCGCCGGAGGCGGACCAGGAGCAGCAACCCACTGCCACCGACGAGGTCGAAGCGCCCCCCGAGCCTGAACCGGCACCGGAGCCACAGCCCGAGCCTGAAGCCCAGCCGGATGCTCCGCCATCGGCCGGG
>JBKHHV010000217.1:0-6583 GCA_046539005.1 Phycisphaerae bacterium | reverse complement strand
GCTGGCGATGCTGCGCCAGATGCGCAAGGACGGCCACGGGTTGGGCGGCATTCCCTCCACGGTCACCGACGTCCGCAAGAGCACCGACGAGATCACCTCCGGACTGACCGAGGCGAGCAACTCGGTGCTGGACGACCTGGAAAAGGAAATCGACCTGATGGGCCAGGACATGGAGCAGGACCGCCGCGAGCAGGACCTGCCCGAATACGACGTTGACGTGATGATCGAGAAATACACCACCGCAACCGTTCCCGTCGGCGAGCCCACCGTGGTGGTCGACTGAGCCAAGGAGAACCAACCATGAAACGCACCTGGATTGCATGCACGCTGGCGATGGCGGTGCTGGGCGGGGCATTGCCCGCCGCGGCCGCCGGCAGCATCGACGTCGAGAAGAAGGACCGCCAGGTCTACAACCGCCTGGTCGGCGAACTGCGGGAGGCGTATCGCCAACTGGCGGGAATGTACGACAAGGCCGTCGTCGAAGCCCGCAACAACGAAGGAACCGCCAGCGTCTCCACCCGGGCCAAGGTGCTGCGTCTCAAGGACGAGATCGATCTCAAGTCGGTCCGCCTGATGCTCGTCGCCGACCGGCACGGTTGGGAGGTGCCCAAGTTCACCGTCGAGCAGTTCCGCGGGCAGAAGCCGCAGCAGGAGATTTCCGCGGCCGACCAGTTGCTGCCGCCCGACGACGCCCGCATAGCTCGTGCCCTCGAGGGCCAGGCGGTGGAACTGGCGTCGAAGATCCAACTGCCGGTGATCACACTGTCAGAAGGTCTTGGCGGCAAGGCGGAGAGCGATGACGACGATCGGGACTGACATCCTACACAACTGCGGCGTGTTCGCCTGGCCGCAGATCGCCCTGTCGGTGCTGACGGTGGGGCTTCTGGGCGGGTACCTGCTGGCGCTGCGGCGGGGCGAGATTCCCCGCGGCTGCCAGCCCTGGAACCGCACTCTGGAGCCGCTTGCGGGCATCGCCACCACGGTCGGACTGCTGGGCTCGGTGGCGGGGTTCATCGTGGCTTTCCGCGGTTTCACCGACGGGCTGGACGTGGACAGTCTCACCCGCGGGCTGGCCGGGGCTTACTGGACCACGGGCGTGGGGATCGTCACCGCCCTGGTTGCCTCCGGCGGCGCCTACGCCCTGACGGTACTGCACCGGACGGAGGCGTGAGATGAATGCCCGCATGCTCGTGCCGCTGATCGACCTGGTGTTTCTCACGCTGGGCTCGGTGCTGGCGGCGATGACGCACATGGAGCGGGTCGAGGCGATCCCCGTCCAGGTGGCAACGGTCGGCCAGGGAGCGTCGGCCGTCCAGCGGGATGAGCCGGTGATCCTGGCGTTGACCGAGGGCGGACTGACGCTGGGCGAAGAGCCCCTGGCGGCGGGCAAGCTTGCATCGGCGGTCGCCGGAAAGCGCGTCATCCTGCGTGCCCAGAAGACGCTGCCCACCCAGCGGACCCTCGCGGTACTGGCGGAGATTGTACGAGCCGGGGCCGATGCGTCGCTGGAGGTGGAATCCCAGCCGGCGTTGAGCCAATCACGGAGCGAGTGACCATGTCCAAGTCGAGCCTGATATTCGGAATCGTGGTGGCGGTCGGGCTGCACGCCCTGCTGCTCATGCCCTGGTGGACGGGCGCCGACACCGTGCCCCCCAAGCCCCCGGCCGCGCCGAAGGTGGCGATTACCCCGCCTCCGCAACCGGTGCCCGAACCGCCCAGACAACCCGAGCCCGAGCCCGAGCCGGAGCCGGCCAAACAGCCGCAACCCAAACCACGACCGGAGCCGCCGCAGGAGAAGCCCACCCCGCCGCTTCGCAAGGTACACAACACCCCTGCCCAGAAAGACCCCCCGCCGCAGGAAGGCGACACCCACGCCCGTAAGGTCGAGGAAATCGACGAGGCCGACCTGCCGCCGATGCGGATCGTCTGGGAGTCGGCGGGAGCACTGCGACAAATCGCGGCGTCGCTGGGGATGAAGGTCGTCGCCGTCAACAACGCCGCAGAGGTGGTGGGCGAGGTATCCACCGCGACCGGGCGACTGGTGGAATTCACCGGCGAACTGGACCATTACAGCAACCGCGTGAGGACGCTGCCGCTGAGCTTCTTCGGGGAGGAACTCACCGGGCCGCGGGCGGGCGAGGCCGTACGGCTGTGGGTGCTGGTCCCCTCGCGGGTCGACCGCCGCTGGGTCGCCCTGCAGCGGCAGGCCATCGCCTCCACCGGACTGGACGTGGCCAGCGTGCACGAGCTGACCGGCGAGTTCCGCAACGGATCGACCGGCGTGCGGCTGGTGGTTACCAAGATACGCGGGGACGCGAACTGACAGATCGACTCTCGACCCGAAAAGCGAAAGGAGCTTGACGATGCGAGCTCATGACGGATTGCTGATTGTCGCCCTGCTGCTGATCGCCGCGGCCGTGGGCTGCCGGAAGGATTCCTCCAGCCGGCACAAGGCGCACAATACCCCGGCCGGGAAGGTCGTGGTGCACAACCACCCCCCCAAAGCCGACGGCGAAGCCGGAGGCGTGAAAAACGGAGCCGCCACCCCTGCGACGAAGACCTCGGACCGGGCAGAACCGCCTGAGCCCACGCCGGCCGAGTCGACCCAGGGGCTTGCCGAGGCGCGCCGCGAACTGGGCGAGATCGCCGACGGCGCACTTTCGCTGCGGGCGGCGCTGCTGGGCGCCGAATTCGCCGAGAAGAAGGACCCCAACGCCGCCAAGACAACCCCCAGGGAGGCAACCCATGACCACCGGTGACTGGATTGCCATTGCCGTCGTAGCGGTGTTCGCCCTCATGGGCTCGCTGGGGCTGCTGACGTGGCTGTTCCGCATGATCGCCGGGGCCGTGGCGGGCGCAGCCGTGCTGGTGCTGCTTTCGATCAGCAGCAGCCCGGCCCTGGAGGCGCCTCGCCAGATGGTCAACGACGGCTCGCTGGTCCCGGGCGTCCGAGAGAAGGTGCGGCAAGCCCGGGACACCACCGACCGCATCGCGAATCCGCCGCCGCCCGTTAAGCCCGAGCCGCCGAAGATCGTGATCGTAACCGGCAAGAAGTAGAGCCCGCGCCCGGCGGCCAGGCCGGCGTCATCGCTGATCAGCACGCCCCCGAGGCCCGCACATTACGCCTTGGCAGCGGCGACCATCTCGTCGACGGTGGTGACCGCCCCGGCGCAGATCCGGTCGGCCGCCCCGTAGTAGACGGTCATCGTCCCGTCGTCGACCACCAAGCCATTGGAGAACACGCAGTTTCCGTACACGCCGGTCTTCTCATAGTCGGCCTCGGGCTCCAGCACGGGCTTGCTCCCGCGGGCAATGACGTTCTCGGGGTGGTCCAGGTCGCTCAGCATCGCCCCCAGGTGGTACCGCCCGGTAGCATCCGAGGCGTGGTAGATCTCCAGCCAGCCGTCGTCGGTCCGGATCGGCGGGGCGCCACACCCGACCCGCTCGGCCGACCAGGTACCCGGCTCGGGCGCCAGCGTGACATTGTGCGAACCCCAACTCGTCAGGTCCGGCGAGTAAGCGGTCCAGATGCTGGCGGAATTGAACTCGCTCTTGTAAGGCCGATGCCGGCTGACATACAGCCCCCGCACCTTCCGCGGGAAGATGCACACGTCCTTCTGGTACGGCGGGAAGATGATCCCGTGCCGCGTGAAGCTGGTGAAGTCCTCGGTGGACGCCAGCGCGACGGTGACGCCCTTGTCGCTGACGGCCGTGTAGGTTATCCAGAAACACCCGTCCATCCAGGTAATCCGCGGGTCCTCGCAGCCGTAAGACTCGTACGGCGTGGCGGGGAAGATGGCCGGCTCGTCGTCGAAGGTGAAGTTGACCCCGTCGCTGCTGCGGGCGAGGCGCAGGTGCGAGAGGCTCGTCAGGAGCATCATCCCGTTGAGGTAGTAGCCCCGCGCGTCGCGGATCTCCAGGTGCGGGTCGTCCTGGCGGATCGACTCGACCTTCAGTTCCTCGGCGTCGTGGTCGTATCGCACGTATCGCAGCCAGTTGCCCTCCGAGGGGGCTTCCTCGCCCACGCGGACCAGCAGCAGAGTCTCGTCTCCCAGCCGGACGGCCGCGGGGTTCAGCGTGCAGAGCACCCGCAGGTCGTCGCGGGTCGGCTGGAGGTCGTCGGGAGTCAGCAGCGGGTTCTGTTCGAGACGTTGCATGTGTTTTCCTTCAGAGGGTTGTTTGCCACGGACAGCGCAGAGGTCACGAGGACACACCAATCCGTTCAAGCGTCTTCTTTATGGTAGCGGCACCGGGCTGTTCGATGCGCGGATCGCGGCATTCGCGTCATCCATCCGCTGTCCGCAATGCCTGATACGTCGCGGCCGGAGCTTCCCAATGTTCAGGGCTTCCTTTCCACTCCCCGGTACATCGCGGCGATGCCACCCCAGGCGCCGCGGAGGTAGTCGATCAGCGACCAGAGCGTCACGGCGATGACGCCCCCCGCGGTGATCCATTGCAGCACGATTGCCCACTCGGCCCGGCCGCGGGCGAGCCATTGCAGCCCGATCAGCACCGGAACCGCCCCGCCCTGGATGATCGCCTTGACCTTTCCGCTCCAGCGGGCGGAGGTCTGCCCGCCGATGCGGGCCTGGATGATGCGGGTGTAGCCGACCACCACGTCGCGGAGCACCATCACCAGCGGAACCGCCACGGTCACCCACCCGGCCAGGCCCAGTGCGAAGTACATGGTCAGGCGCGAGAGCGAGTCCATCAGCGGGTCCAGCAGTCCGCCCAGTTCGGTGGTGAGCCCGAACCGCCGGGCAAGGTACCCATCGGCCAGGTCGGTCACCTCTTCGACAATCGCCAGCAGCACCAGCCCCGCCGCCCACGCCAGGCTCACACCGGCCGCGTCGGCCGCCGCCACCAGTGCGGCAAACACGCCCGCCAGCGCCAGGCGGCTGAGGGTGATCGCGTAGATCAGCCGTTTCATGGCTTCCTCGGGTCCAGGTCGGTTTCCTCGGCAGGCACGGCGTCGGCACGGAACGGCCCGGCCAGGTCGGCCTCGCCGGGCGGCCTCCCGTCGGGAAGCACGGCCGTGGGGTCCGGGGAGGTTTCGGTTGTGCGGTCTGTCATTTGCTGTACTCCCCATGTTGAAGGGGAAAGAGGGAGGAGACAGGAGAGAACAGGTCCTCTCCTCCGTCTTCTTGCCTCTTGTTCAGACGTTCAGCCCCAGCGCCCGCAGGGCCTTGAGGGTATCCTGCACGG
The DNA here is from genome assembly GCA_046539005.1 of Phycisphaerae bacterium. Taxonomy (GTDB): domain Bacteria; phylum Planctomycetota; class Phycisphaerae; order SM23-33; family SM23-33; genus CAZFPT01. Next base: position 1,378 of record JBKHHV010000217.1, on the reverse strand, counting down.
TCTGCTGTTCGGTCTTGCCTTCCGAACTCACGCGGACGTCGCTCCACCGCTGGTAGAGCGGGCGTCGCTCGCGGAAGATCACCTCCACCGTCTGCCCCGGCCAACGCACCACCCCGCGGGTGGCGAGGTTGGTGAGCCGTTGCTGGATATCGGCCAACGGCGCATCGATCCACACGACGCGTCCCAGCGAGCGCAGGTGGTCGCGGGCGCGGTCGGAGAAGATCACCGACCCACCGGTGGACACCATGGTGTGGCGCGGGGCCAGCGCCAGCAGGTGCTTCTCCTCGATGCGCCGGAAGCCCAGCACGCCCTCGGTGTCGAGGATCTCCTGGAGGGGGCGATTTTCGCGGTTCTGGATGATCGCGTCGGTATCGACGAAGGCCATGCCGCACGCCCGCGCCAGCGCCAGCCCCACGGTGCTCTTGCCCGCCCCGGGCATGCCGATGAGCACGACGTTGTCTCCTCGTGTCGCCATGGGGGGGAGTATACGCGCGCCGCCGGGGCCCTTGCAACGGAAGCACCCCCGACGGGCGGAAAGAAGTTTGTGCCGCAGCTCAAGCGTCGGCCGACCTTTGCGTTCGAACGCCCCGGTGATGGCGGCTTTGGGCTCAATCCTGCCTTGACCGGATCCGATGAAACGGATAGTATTTGTTAGGTTATTGTTTGGTACGTCCGGAACAAGCCATGGCCGCCGGAGATGCAGCGATCGACCGACACGGACCGCTTGTTCTTACGGCTTACCGCTTATTGCTTATCGCTCAACAATGAACATCGAGACGTTTCACGAACCGATTCGCGTATTGGCCGACTGCAGCGGCGGGCGGATGGACCCCATTCGTTTCCGCTGGAGCGGGCGGACGTACCGGGTGGAGGCGATCAATGCCCGCTGGATCGACCGTCGTGGGAAGACCTGCCGCCTGCACTTCTCGGTCCAGAGCGGAGACCAGACCTACCTGCTGCACTTCGACTCCGAGGAGGTGCAGTGGTGGCTGGATCAGACGGCAGGGCAATAGAGGAGAGAAGGATAGAGGAGAGAACGAGCATGAACGCCATCCGGAAAGTGGGAGACCTGGACGTGTACCGAAGGCTGGTGGAATTACATCTTCACGTTCACCATGTGTCTCTCGGTTTCCCGAAATTCGAACTTTACGAGCTTGGATCGCAGATGCGACGCTCATCGAATTCCGCACCCGCCAACCTCGCTGAAGGCTTCAACAACCCGCATCGCCGCATCTATCTGGAGTCAATCAGTCGTGCTTTGGGCGAAATGCGGGAAACCCAACACCATCTGATGGTGGCTCATCGCAAAGGTTACGTCGACAGCACGACCTATGAGCAATTCATCGATGAGTACAACCAGTGCAGCCGCATTCTGCGG
>JBKHHV010000216.1:0-6592 GCA_046539005.1 Phycisphaerae bacterium | reverse complement strand
ACAACGGCTCAACTGGATGGCCCTGGCGTATGGGCAGTCGCCGGAGATCCGCCGGCACATCCGGGAGACCTATCCGGCGTGGTGGATGCTGCTGGTGGTGATCGCCCTGGTGGGGCTGGGGCTCTACATCTGCTTCAAGCGGCTGCTGGGTCGCCAGGCGAACGCCCCGGGTACCGAACGCCCGCACTGGGCGGCCGCCACGCAGACGGTCCTGCTGGCGACGCTGGGGGTCATCGCCTGCCGCGGCGGACTGGGACGGGAGCCGCTCTCGCGCGATGAGGCCAACTACACCCGCAACAACCTTGTCTCGCAGTTGACACTCAATAACTTCGTCACCGCCACCGACGCCTGCAAGACCGTCGTCGGCGACTTCCTCAACGACTACGAAGAAGAGATCGACAAACACGATCTGCCGGACCTCGAAGTCGCCACGGCCGTGGCGTCCGAGATGTTCTACAGCCCCTCCGATATCCCCTCCGGCAGCGGGCTGAACCCCATGTGGCGCCGCACGCAGACGGGACGACCCCGCCGGCAGTGGAACGTGGTGGTCATTCTCATGGAAGGTCTGGCCGGCAAACCGGTGGGGGCCCTGGGGCACAGCCCCAGCCACACGCCGAACTTCGACGCCCTTTCCCGCCAGGGGCTCTACTTCGATCGCATGTATGCCGTGGGCGCCCGGACCAGCCGCGGGGTCAGCGGAACGCTGTGCGGGTATCCCGACCTGGGTGGCCCGTCGATTCTGACGCGAAAACGGGCGTTGGGAAGGTTCCTCACGCTGCCGCAGGTCTTCCGCCGTCGCGGCTACCACACGATGTTCATCTACGGCGGCGATGCCGACTTCGACAACATGCGGGCGTTTCTGACCTCCGGAAGCGACCGGGCGGTGGTGGCACCGGGCGGCGTGGACGAGATCATCCAGCAGGACCAGATGGGCGTGAAGCCCGACATCTGGGGCGTGCCCGACGAGTACGTCTTCGCCAAGGCCCACGAGCGGTTTGTGGCGATGGGCGATCGGCCTTTCTTCAGCGTGATCCTCACGGTCTCCAACCACGAGCCCCATCACGTGCCGGCAGGGCGGTGCGCCCTGCTCCCCGGCCGCGACGAGGAAACCGCCTTCCTCAACGCCTACCGCTATGCCGACTGGGCCTTGGGCGACTTCCTCCGAAAGGCAGAGGAAGCTCCGTACTTCGAGAACACGCTGTTCGTCCTGGTCGCCGACCACGGCCGACGCATGGACCAACGACTGATCCTGGACATCCCCGCCTATCGCGTGCCGTGCCTGTTTTTCGGACCGGTACTGGAGGAACCCATTCAGCCGCGGACGGTCTCGACGGTCTGCAGCCAGACCGACCTTCCGGTGACGCTGCTGTCGATGCTGGGCGGAACCTTCGAGCACTGCTTCCTGGGGCGCAACGTCCTGGAGGTGCCCCCCGGCGACGGATTTGCCCTGCTGCACGAGGGGGACCACCTGGGCTTCGTGCGGGGCAACCGGGCGGTGGTCTCTCGGCCGGACGGCGGGCCGGTGTTCTTCGAAACCGACGGACCTGTGCTGAAACCGCTGGCCGGATCGATTGCAGCAGGGGCAGACCGGCTGCGCCTGAATCGCGAGATGCTTTCGCTTTACCGCATGGCGTTGTATCTGTACAGTGAGCAGGCGTTCAGTCGCCCGCCGATGCCCCTGGCGACCAGCATGGACGGAATTCAGCCGGGCCGGTAACGCGATGCCCCGACGGTACGGAAACCACAGACAGGAGAGCACCTCGTATGGACTTGACCCCCTTCATCCGCGATATCGCCGACTTTCCCAAGCCCGGTATCGTCTTCAAGGATATAACGCCGCTGTTGGCCGACCACGCCGCGCTGTGCGCGACGGTGGACCAGCTCATCGAGCCCTACGCGGACGCCGGCATCGAAGTGGTGACCGGGGTGGAGAGTCGCGGGTTCATCTTCGCTGCCGCGGCGGCGATGAAACTGGGGGCCGGCTTCGTCCCCATCCGCAAGCCGGGCAAGCTGCCGGCCGAGACCGTCAGCCAGAGTTACGACCTGGAGTACGGCACCGATACCATCGAGGTCCATGCCGACGGGATCGCCGAGGGGCAGAAGGTACTGATGATCGACGACCTGCTCGCCACAGGCGGCACCATGGGCGCCGCCTGCGACCTGGTGCGGAAGATCGGCGGCGACGTGGTCGCCTCGGCGTTCGTGATCGAACTGGGCTTCCTCCACGGCCGCGACAGGCTCACCTGCCCGGTCCATTCGCTGATCACGGTCGAGTAGACAACTCCGCCCGGCGGCCGAGCCCCGGCGCCTGCTCGGATTTGACCGCGGACATCAGTCCTCGTCGTCGGCCGGGCGCGACGTCCACACCGTCAGGCCCGTCAGGTCTTTGCGGTTGGGAAAGGGGATGCTCATCAGCAGGGCGACCCCGCACGTGACCACCAGCGAGAAGGTGCCGAACACGAACGGCTTGAACGGGTAGCCGAGGATGTTCACCTGCAGGGCGACGGCGAACAACGCCCCGACGACCAGCCCGGTGAACATCGCCACCGTGCTGACCCGCCGGGTGAGCATCGCCAGAACGATCACCCCGCTGAAGCCGCCTCCCACCACGGCCGTGATGGTGATGAACGTATCCCACAGCGAGCCGCGCTGGAACGACGAGAGATACAGCGCCATGCAGGTGGCGGCCACGCCGGTGACCACGGTGATCCACCGGGCGGCCCGAAGGCGACGGACCTCGTCGGTGCGACGCCGGAAGAAGGCGAAGAAGTCCCGCGTGACGATCGTCGCCACCGTGTTCATGCCCGAGTCCAGCGTCGACATCGCCGCGGCGAACAGCCCCGCGACCACCAGCCCCGCAACGCCAAAGGGGAGCTTCTGGGCGATGAACAGCGGGAAGATGCTGTCGTGCCCGAGCGTGGGGTCGACCTCGGCGGGGTGCTGGTGGTAGTAGGCGAACAGTGCCGAGCCCAAGAAGTAGAAGATCGCCGTGCCCGGCACGGAAACCACGGCCATGGTGATCATCGACCGCCGCGCCCCGGCCGCGTCTTTGGTGGAGAACGCCCGCTGGAGGTTCTCCTGCCCCAGCCGCAGGAACATGTCGTTGATCGCCCAGATCGAGAAGACCCAGATGCTGGCGATGGTGAGATCGAAGTCCCAGTAGGCGGGGGTGAACTTGCCGAACTCGCTGCCGATGGCGATGACCCCGGAGAATCCGCCCTCGACGTTCGCGCACAGGATGAAGATGCTCAGCAGCGCCCCGCCGAAGATCACCGCCACCTGGGCCACGTCGGTCCAGATGACCGCGCTGATCCCGCCCAGCACGGTGTAGATGGTCGCCAGCACCCCCATGACTACAATGCATCCCCACACCGGCCAGCCCGTCACGGCTGCCAGGGCGATGCTCGGCAGCAGCACCACTACGCTCATCCGCGCCAGCAACTGCGAGAGGATCACCTGCAGTGAGCCCAGCACCCGCACGCTTCGCCCGAACCGCATCTCGTAGTATTCCATCACGGTGGTGATGCGCAGCCGTCGCAGCAGCGGCACGAAGGCATACGCCACGATTACCATCGCGATCGGCGGGAACACGCCCTGGGCAATGTAGGCCCAGTCGGTGTGGAACGTCTTGGCGGGAATCGCCATGAAGCTGATGGCGCTGATGCCGGTGGCGTACATGCTCAGGCCGGCCGCCCACCAGGGAATCTTCCGTCCGCCCAGGAAGTAGTCGTCGGTGTTCTTCTCCCGGCGCGAGAAGTACCAGCCGATGCACATCATCCCGAAGATATAAGCGGCGATGACGGTGAAGTCGACCCAGCCGAAGTAGCGTTTGTCGTAGACCAGTTCGCCCTTGTGGGCCGACCCCAGTTCCACGTCGGTCATCTCGCCGGTTTCGGTGACCAGGGCGGTGGTCTGCTGTCGGCCGACCCAGGCAAATCCCCCCGGCGTCTCGACGAGCTGCCCGCCTTCGAACTGCCCCTCGCCGCTGAGGTTCACCCAGGTGTCGGTGTAAATGTGGTAGGCATACAGCCGGCGGGACGGGGTGGCAAACGCCAGCGACCCCAGCGAGCCGCCCGGCTGGAAGTTCCGCTCGGCCAGTACCAGCAGGTGGGCGTGCCCCAGCGGCACGGCCGAGGCGGCCGTGAGCCCGCGCGGGAGTCGGCCGACGCGCGTCCACCCGCTGCGGCTGCCGCGTCCGGGGATGTACCGCCATATCGTCGGTTCATAAGTCAGCCGTTGCTCCCCGTCCTGACGCCAGCCGCCCAGCACCCATAGGGCTTTGCGCTCGGCAATGGCGTCGCTCCGCACGCCGGTTACCGGCAGCAACAGGTGCAGGGGCTCGGCCCCTGATTCCCCGGCGGCCGGCATAGAACCGGGCTGCCAGCGGGGGTTCTTGCCCTCGGGTCGGTGCCATTCGGCAACGGCGTCCTGCAGCCAGCCCAGCGGGCCCGGCGTGGGCCTGGGACGCTCGGGCAACGTGATCCGCAGCAGCCCGCGGTGCTGTATCGGCCCGTTGGGGTCCTGCCCCGAAGCGCGGCCGCCCACGAGGTACAGCGTCGAGCCCATGACCGACGCCCGCGCCCCCTCGACCGCGAAGGGCAGGTCGGGCAGGCCGACGTATTCGCCGTTGCGGCGTTGCACGCCGGTTCGCAGTTCCAGGTGGCCCGTCGGCGCGGTTCGGCCTTCCTGCAGGTCAGCGCCGGGCGGCAGGGGCATCCAGCGGCCCTGACGGTTGTACTTACCCTCCTTGACGCGGTGCCACTGCCCGGTCAGCGGGTCCACGTAAAACCAGCCCTCACCGAGGTTCCGGGGAACCCACGCCAGGCGGAGAACCCGGTTGGTGGGCCCATCCGGCGTTCGTCCGCCGATGCAGACCAGCTCGCCCGGTCCGATGGCCGAAGCCCCGAACGCCATCGGTTCCGGAAGCCGAAGCGTCGACCGGTGCCAGCGTGCCGGCTGACCGTTGCGGGCGGGTACCAAGTAGTAAACATCGCGCGAAAGCGTCGCCTCGGAGATATCGCCGTTGTCAGGAAGCCGCATAGCGCCGCCGGCCATGACGAGCACACCGTCGACGCTGCCCATGAACGCCCCGGCCAGCGGGACCGGCAGCGGGGGGAGGGGGGTGAGCTTCACGTTGCCCCCGGCCAGGGACGCATCGGCGATGACGGCGTCGTTGGCGTCGGCCCGAGTCGCTTCGGCGAAGGTCGAGGGCAGGGGAACAGTGACGACAGCCGCGGTAAGGACCACGCAGCACAGCAGCGTACGGTGAACGTTCATCCGGGAACCTCCGTGTCGCACGTGGGGATTCGTGCCGCTACTGTAAAGCCGGCGAGGGGGTTGTGCAAGACGGTGGGGTTGCGTGGGGGCGTTCTCTCAGCGAGGGCGGTCCATCGGCGGTACGTCGGCACCGGGGTAGACATCCACAGGCACCTGCGGCAGGGCGGCCGAGACGCGATCGGCGATCACCCGCAGGTCCGGTTCCTCCAGCGTCCGCACGTACTGTTCCCAAGGCGGCCGGGCAACGGTGTGGATCTGCACCAGCTTGATCTGCCCGCCGGCGTCCAGAATGCCGCGCAACCGTTCGATGTAGGCGCCTACTTCCTGCTCGGCGGGCGGTTCACCGTCGAGGCGCATCCAAAGCGTCTGGATGACCACCGGCCTTCCCTTGGCGACGTGAGTGATGTTGCCGACGATCTCATCCAGGGTGACCTTGGGGTGCGGGCGCGACACCCGCTGGAAGAACTCTTCGCTGCCGGCGTCGAGTTTGGCCCATATCTCGCCGTTGTTCTCATCCAGGATCGGCAGCGCCCGGGCGACCTGCTCGCTGCGGAGTTGCGTGGCATTGGTAATCACCACGATCTTCGTCTCCTCGCAGTCGAACAGCCATTTCGACTCGGCGGCGACCCGGACGGCCTTGTCGAAATCGGGCAGGCAGGTGGGCTCGCCGTCGCCGCTGAAAGCGATGTCGTTGATGCGTTTCATCTCGGGAGCAACCCCGGCGAACCGCTGGCGTTTCCACAGCGTGCCGGAGACGGCCTCGTCCAACGCTATGTGCAGTTCGCCGCGGAGCTTGTCCAGATCGACCTGGCGGAGATTGCGGGGCAGGTGGCGGTCCACCTGGCAGTAGACGCAGGCGAAGTTGCAGCGTTTGTCGGGGTTGAGGTTCACCCCGATCGACAGCCCCCGCGAACGCCGGGAGACCACGGGGTAGACGTACAGGCAGTCCCGCCACTGGCGGCGGTGGTCACGGATCGGGTCGGCCGACGACGGCCGATGGTCTTGCGGGTCCATAGGTTGATTGTAGACCCACGCTTGCACGCGGGCAAGCAGACAGGATCCGGTGCTATTTGCGGCCGATACACCAGAGGTAGTCGAACGACCGGATATAGAGGCGGTCTTTGTACGGGAAGGGCATCGCCGCTCCCAGCACCGGCCACCGGGCATGTTTGGTGTTGCCGCGTTTGACCTCGTCGTGATCGACGCCCGGCGGGTTCACCGGCAGTGTTGCCCGTCCCAGGGGCTCGCGGCCCATCAGCTTGCGGAAAACGAAGACCCCGTTGGCGTGGTCGATGCTCAGGAACCGGTCGCCAAG
>JBKHHV010000215.1:0-6613 GCA_046539005.1 Phycisphaerae bacterium | reverse complement strand
CGGGTCTGCTGGACGCGGCGGCCATCGCATTGCGGCTGTTGCGGGTGCTCAACGGCATCGGACTGCGGGTGACGGCGAAGGTGTCCGGCGGCAAGGGCGTGCATTGTTACGTTCCCCTGAATACCCCGGCCGACTTCCGCCAGACCAAGGACTTCGCCCGGACCGTCGCCCGCCGCATCGAAAGACACTACCCCGACGACGTCGTCAGTAAGATGAGAAAGGCCGCCCGGGAAGGCAAGGTGTTCATCGACTGGAGCCAGAACGACGAGTACAAGACCACCGTCTGTCCCTATTCGCTGCGGGCCGGGGCAAGGCCCACCGTCGCCGCCCCGGTGGAATGGAAGGAACTCCAGCACGCCGTGGACCGGCAGGACGAAGACGCCCTGCGTTTCACCCCGGCCGACATGGCCGAACGGCTGAGAGACAAGGGCGACCTGCTGCATGACGTCCTGACGCTTCGGCAACGCCTCCCGGGCGCCGAACCAGTTCGCGTCGAGGGCCTGTCCACGTGGACAGGCGAAGACAACCCCCGCAAGGGCGACCCGGCGGAGGCGACCGATACCGACCCCGAGGCGCTTGCGGAGTATCGCCGGAAGCGCGACTTCTCCGGCACGCCCGAACCGTCCGGCGAGCAGGCCGGCACCGCCGACCTGGTCGGAACCTTCGTCATCCAGAAGCATCACGCCACCGCGCTGCATTACGACCTCCGGCTGGAGTGCGACGGGGTGCTGAAGTCCTGGGCGGTGCCCAAGGGCCCCAGCCCCGACCCTGACGAGAAACGGCTGGCCGTGGAGGTGGAGGACCACCCGCTGGAGTATGCTCGCTTCGAGGGGCGGATCCCCAGGGGCGAATACGGCGGCGGGTCGGTGGTGGTGTGGGACCGCGGGGCATTCGAGGTGCCGGGCGCCGAGGCCCGTAACGATGCGGTCAGAGAAGGGATGAAGGAGGGAAAGTTGGAGTTCCGGCTGCAGGGCGTGAAACTGCAGGGGAGATACCTGCTGGTGCGGACCGGCAAGCAGAGCAACGGCAAGCCGCAGTGGCTGCTGATGAAGCGGGAGGACGCCGCCGCCCAGGCGAGCGTAGACCCGGTGGAGACCGAGCCGTATTCTGTCATCAGCGGGCTGTGGGTGGAAGACCTTCAGGAAGCAGGCGAGCACGGGAAGCAGACACGCAGCAAGTAACCCCGCCGGCCGCGCTGCAGATCGGGCCCGAGGGGCTGCCCCGGGCCCGTTCACAGAATCTAAGATGATTGCACACCGCGGATGATGCTCTAGGTCTTCACCAACTCGCAGCCGACTTCCTGGCAGGCTTCCATGGAACCGAGGTTGTTGGTGACCTGCTCGAACCCGGCTCGCTTCAGCAGCGAGGCGGCGATGCTGGCGCGTTTCCCGCTGCCGCAGAAGGTGACGACTTCGCCGTCGCGCGGGACTTCGTCGAGCTTCTCCGGCAGGTGCCCGAGGAACACGTGGGTCGCCGACTCCAGGTGGCCGGTCTGCCACTCGCCGATCTTGCGGACATCCAGCACGTTGGGAGCATGCCCGGCCTGCATGGCGTTCTTCAACTCGCGGGCGGTCATGACCCCGAGTGTGTCCAGCGGACGTCCGCTGGTCTCCCAACCGTGCAACCCGCCGCGGAGGTATCCGCCAAGGTTGTCATATCCCAGGCGAACGAACGGCCGAGTCGCCTGACGGACCTGTGGGGGGTCCTTCGCGACCAGCAGGATGGTCTTGTCGTAGGGCAGCAGCCATCCGGCGTAGGCGGCGATCATGTCGGCGGGAATATTGATCGAACCGGGCACGAACGAGCCGGCAAACGCCTCGGGGTCGCGAATGTCCACGACCACGGCGTCTTTCTTCATGCGGTCGGCAAACTCGCCGGGTTCCAGCGCCTCGGGGCTCGGCAGTTCCGCAAGCGGCGGGGCCGAGCCTTCCTTGTTGTACTCCTCCATCCGGCGGAAGTAGGGCGGTTGATAGTGGTGCTCGTTGACCTTCATCTGTATGAACTCGTCGCGGCTGTCCACCTGCAGCGACGGGTTGTACTTCCGCTCATAGCCGATGGAGGAGAAGTTTCGCGACGCCATTCCGCTTCCGCATACCGAGCCCGCGCCGTGGGCGGGATACAGCAGCACGTGATCGCCCAGGGGCAGGAGTTTCTCGAATAGGCTGTCGTAGAGCAGCCCGGCGACTTCCTCCGGCCGGTCGGGGTAGAAGTCGGTCCGCCCGACGTCTCCGAGGAACAGGGCGTCTCCGGTGAAGACGGCCACCGGGTCCTCGGAGAAGCTCGTGTCCGAGAGGGCGATGGAGATGCTGTCGTCGGTGTGTCCGGGGGTGTGCAGGACACGGAGTCGGATGTTGCCGATGTGGAACTCGTCGCCGTCGTCGACGGTGTTTCCGAAGCCCCACTCCAGCCCGGGGCCGTGGTGAATCTGCGCCCCGGTACGGCGCTGCAGTTCCAGCGATCCGGTGATGTAATCCTCGTTCTTGTGCGTCTCGAAGATGTGGTCGATGCGGCAGTCGTGTTTCCCAGCGAGGTCGAGATAGGGCTCGCCGTCGCGACGGGCGTCGATGACGGCGGCGTGTCCGGCATGGCCGACCATGTACGACATATGGGCCAGCCCGGGCGACCGAACGACTTCCAGAAAGAGTGTGTCGGGCATGTTTGCCTCCTTTTTCCGGGGGCGCTCTCAGGTGCGCGAGTTCACGTAGTTCTTCACGAAATCGGCGAGCGCATCCTCGTCGCACTCGAAGCCCATGTCCTCGGCCTTCTTGATGGTCTTCTCACCGCTCATGTCCTTCTTGACGGCTTGGTCCATCATGGTGAACGCACCGGCGCGTTTGCCCATGCGGCAGTGGACGAATACCGGCTTGGGCATCCGTTCGAGGTTCTCGCGAAAGCGGTCGACGAGCTGCTTGTCGGCCTCTTCCATCGAGACGGGGATATTCACGTACTGGAGCCCGAACTTCATGGCCCGTTTGCCTTCTTCCTCCGGCGAGAGTTCCTGCATTTTCTCTTCGTCGGTTCGCAGGCTGATGACCGACCTGTACCCTTCGTCGGCCATGGCTTTGAGTTCGGCCTCGGAAGGCTGGGCTCCTACGGTGATTTCGTTGTTGACTTCAATTCTGTCCGGCATGTTCTGCTCCTTGGGGTAAAGAACACCGCCCCTCCCGGCTGGCGGTGAGGGGCGGTGGGTTGAGTTTCAGGCTCCCAGTAATTCCATCAGCAGCAGGACCAGGAAGATGACGATGAAAATGAAGAACAGGACTTTGGCGATTCCCGCGGCGGCGGCGACTTTGCCGAAGCCCAGTACGCCGGCGATAACCGCCACGACCAGGAAAACAATTGCCCATCCCAGAAGGCCCATGGGTCACTCCTTTCAGGAGGTCTTCTGGACCTCGTTGCTCTTCATCCACTCATCGACCTGCTTCTCGGCTTCTTCGCGGGCAAGGCCGTAGTTCTCCTGGACCTTCCCGACGAGGCGTTCGGTGTCACCGTCGATCTTGTCCAAGTCGTCATCGGTCAGCTTGCCCCACTTCTTCTTGACCATACCTTTGGCCTGGTGCCATTGGCCCTTGAGGGTATCCTTGTTCACAACAAACTCCTTTGCCGTGTCCGGCAGTGAGATCTATTCATCCAGTTCGTCGGCGGCGTCTTCGACGTCGTCGGCGGTGTCTTCGACCGGGTCATCGTCATCGCAACCGGTCATCATACACACGGTGCCGGCGCTTCCGGCGGCCAGGACAACGGCGAAAAGGATCGTTCTCAGTGTTTCCCAGAACTTACTCATGGTTTCTTCCTTTCGTGATTGATGGGGTGAACTTCCCACCTCGGGAGCATATGTTGCTTACTCTTGTTCTTCGATGTTGATGCGGAAGGTCTGTGTCACGCCGATGTCGGATTCGACGGCCGTCGCCGTTACCTTGGCTACGTGATTGGCAACCGGCGTGGCCGTTTCGGAGACCTCCAACTTGTAGCTGGCGTCGTTGCCGACGATCTGCTTGTCGCTGTTGAGCACGGTCACGCCTTGGGGCAGATCCGAAAACTCCACGGCGACATTGCCCTTGATGTCCTTGCGGGTGACGGTGATGTCGACCTCGGCGACCTCTCCACGGGTGACGGTGACGTCCTCGGGACTGTCGATGGTCAGCTTCTGACCGGCCTTGCCCTGGACGGTCGATTCCTTGTCGGAACTTTCGCACCCGACTACCAAGGCCGCCATCAACGCGACTGCTATGAATGTACATGTTGTTTTCATGGGTATTCTCTTTCGTTCTGTTTTACGGTTCCACCACGGTCAGGCGCATGTACTCGGTCCCTCGCAGCCCGTCGCGACTCTCGATGTTCACCGCGACTGCCTGGTTGGTCACCAACGCTGCATCGTGGTCGGCTTCCAGAATGAACATCACCGAGTCGGCCTCGGTGGTCTGGCTCATCGAACGCGTCGAAACGCCGTCCGGCAGACGGGAGATACTGACGGTGACCGCTTCACGCGTGTTCCGGCGTTCGATCTGGAATTCCACCTTCTCGCTGCGCCCTCGCTGAATGGTCACGTCGCCGGGGGTAACCAGCGTAAGCTCTTTCCCGCCGGATCCCTCGACCGTGGGTGTGTCGCAGCCGACGAGTCCGAAGGCCAGCACGGCCAACGTCATCCATGTGATCCTTCTCATGATGTCCACCTTTCTGAATGGTTCCGATGCTTTCTTTCCCGGGCAGAAATGCATCCGGTTCAAGCTTTTTGCATGCCTGCACTTGATTCATCACTGAAATGCTACGGAGCAGTGAGGGATCTTCCCCACATCTTCGCTCCCTGATTCTGGCGTGGGAGGTTCTCCCATGGATCAAGTCCCTTCCGCGCCGCTTGCCGGTGCGGTACCATGCCGCCATGAGCAAGCTGTTCGACGAACCGCATTCCGAAGCGCAGCCGTCCTCGGCCGGCGGCGACCGCGTGGTGGGCATCGCCGTCAACACCAATGTATGGGGCGCTTTCAGCTATCGTTGGCCCGCGGCGCTGGGCGAGCCCGAATGCGGCATGCGGGTGTGGGTTCCGTTCGGCCGGGGCGACCGCAAAACCCTCGGCTTCGTCACCGACGTCAACCGCCCGCCCGGCGAGCACCGCCTCAAGACCGTGCTGGAGACGCTGGACGAGCAGTCCCGCTTCACGCCGGTCACCTGGCAACTGAGCGAGTGGATCAGCAACTACTACCTCTCGCCGCAGGGAATGACCCTGGCGGCGATGATCCCCTCTGCCGTCGGCAAGCATGCCCCCCGCTGCGAGACGGTGGTCTACCTCGCCTCTTCGCGCGGCGACTGGCCCAAGGCGCTCGGTGCCCGCCAGAAGCGGGTGCTGGACGAACTCTTCGAGGCCCGCAGCCAGGGAATCGAACCGCTGACGCTCGAACAGCTCCGCGACCACAGCGGCGCCTCGCGCGACAGCATCCAGCGACTGCTCCAGCGGGAACTTGTCCGCACCGAGACGCGCGAGGTGAAGCTCGACCACCTTCAGGGGGAGCTGTCGGCCGACCCGTTCGAACTGAACGACGACCAGCGCCGCGCCTTGGAGCAACTCCAGCCGCGACTCACCGACGGCGGCGGGTTTCGCCCGGTGTTGCTGCACGGGGTGACCGGCAGCGGCAAGACCGAGGTCTACGTGCGGGCGATCCGCCAGATCGTCCAGCAGGGCAAGCAGGCGCTGCTGATGGTGCCGGAGATCGCCCTGGCTGCCCAGACCATGCAACGGCTGATCGACCGCCTGCCGCGGGTGGCGGTGCTGCACAGCCAGCTCACCGACGCCCAGCGTGCCTTCTACTGGCAGCAGATCGCCGAGGGGCATGCCTCGGTGGTGGTGGGCCCGCGATCGGCGGTGTTCGCGCCCCTGCGGAACTGCGGACTCATTATCGTCGACGAGGAACACGAGAGCAGCTACAAGCAGGACAACGCCCCGCGCTACCACGGCCGCGACGTGGCGGTCATGCGGGCGTCGCTGGAGAACGTGCCGGTGGTGCTGGGTTCGGCGACGCCGTCGATGGAGTCGTGGCACAACCAGCAACAGGGGCGATACGACTTGATCCGCCTGCCGTCCCGCGTGCGGGGGCTGCAACTGCCGCACCTGGAGATCGTCCCGCTCCGCCAGGAGATGGACCCCGGCCGCGTGGAACTGATCGGGCGGACCCTCACCCACAAGATCGCCCAGACGCTGGACCGACGCGAGCAGGTGATCCTGCTGATGAACCGCCGCGGGTACGCCAGCTACGTCTTCTGCCCGTCGTGCAAGTGGATCTTCGGCTGCGACAGTTGCACCCGGGCGATGGTCTTCCACCAGGCGACGCAACTGGCGGTCTGCCACTATTGCGACCGCACCGCGCCGCTGCCGGAGAAGTGCCCGGCCTGCGGGGGCAAGATCCTCCTGTTCGGGCTGGGCATCCAGCGGATCGAGAACGAGCTGGCCCGCAAGTTCCCCCTTGCCCGGGTGGCGCGGATGGACTCGGACACCATGACCTCACCCGCCCAGTTCCGCAAAGTGCTGGACGACTTCGCGGGGGGCGAGGTCGATATCCTGCTGGGCACGCAGATGGTCGCCAAGGGGCTGGACTTCCCGAAGGTGACGCTGGTGGGCGTG
>JBKHHV010000214.1:0-6641 GCA_046539005.1 Phycisphaerae bacterium | reverse complement strand
TCGCGATCGGCTTGGGTTTTGGCGCGTGCTTTGTGCTGTACGCGGCGCAGGTGGCTTCGCGGTACGGCCTTTCGCGAGTGGGCAGCGTGTATCCCATCGTCTTCCTGGCGTACGGGCTGGCGGGCATTGCGGGCCCTCCGCTGGGCGGATGGCTGTACGACAGCACCGCCAGCTACACCCCGGCGATCATGCTGAGTTGCGTCGTCGTGGGCGTCGGGCTGGTGGGGAGCATGGGACTGCTGCGGCAGGCGAAGTCTTCCCGCCTGGCACTGCTCAACTCCTGAGGGCATCTATACGTCCGACTCCTCCAGCCCCAGCAGCCGACGCAACGTGAACAACTGCCCCATGTGGTAGGCGTTGTGGTCGGCCGCCAGCAATGCCTCCCGCAGCACCGTGTGCCCCGGGGTCTCGGGCAGCGGCTCCAGCAGCGGTGTCTGCGGGTCGGCCACCAACTCCTGCAGGCGACGGTTGTCGGCGAGGAGGTTGGAGACCGACTGCTCCCAGGCGGCGGCGTCCGGCGGGGCGGGCTGGTCGGGCCAGTATTCATCCGGCCAGTCGCGGTTCTGGTACCCGACCGGGTCGAGCGTGTACTCCAAGATGTCGTTCTGGGCGATCCGCATGTGTTCCAGCAGGCGCCAAGGGGAGTAGGGCAGCCCGGCGGGTTGCTCGCCGCGGAACTGCGGCGGGATGCCGCTCAATACCTCCTCCAGCCCCATGTGCGCGCCCCCGCCGTCCAGAACATACACCACCTGATCGCGAAGTTCCCTGGCTGTGTCCATGGTTTGCTCCCTTCGCTCCAGTATACCGGCCGCGCGGAGGACGGGCGGCAGCCGCCCCCGGCATGAAGTCACTCAGAAGTTGGGGGCCACGTCATCCTCACCGGGTTCGGACAGCTCCATGCTTTCTTCCACACGGCCTTGGCGCTGCAGCAGCAGGGCAATGCCCCAGCACAAAATCGCCCAGCCCGCACCGGCCGCCCAACCGGCAAGGACGTCGGTGGGCCAATGCACGCCGAGATACACACGGCTGACACCCACCAGCACCGTCACAATCACCGCCAGGAGGATGAAGTAGAGCTTGATTCGCCTCCGGCTGTGCAGCCGTGCCAGCAGGGCGCCCAGGGTCAGGTAGATCACCGCGGACATCATGGAATGCCCGCTGGGGAAGCTGGCCGTCACCACGTACGACCCATGGGGAACCAGGTCCGGACGAGGCCGATCGAAGCCCACCTTCAGCAACAAACTCAGCACGATCCCGCCGCCCACCGCCAGCAGCACCAGCAACGTCGCCCCCCACTTGCGGCGAAGCAGCAGGTACCCCAACGCCGCGGCGGTCACGAAAGCACCGATCCCCACGCCCCCCAACGCCGTAAAGTCCCGGCCCATCTCCTCGATCGATCGCGAACCCCGCGGGTCGGCAGGGTCGTCGGCCTCCCGCATCGCCAGCAGCACGGTCCGGTCAAAGGCACGCGTCTCCTGCTCCAGGACCTCATCGGCGATCTCAGCGAACACCCAGATCGCACCAGCCGCCAGGATCAGCGCCGCCAGCACGTAGACTTCCCGACAGTGATACTGCACCAGACACCGCCGGGCCCGTTGCCACAGCGACGGACCCGCTTGGCTTTGAGTCGGCATGACCTTACCTTTCCGTTAGAAGTTACCGGCCAGTGGGCCAACCTGGCCGCTGCGCCTTCATTGTAGACTCCAGGGAGAAACTGGTCTCCGGTCGAGCGGTACTCCTGCCGGACTGCAGGGGGTTTGTCCGGTGACGTGCCGGATAGCGCGGGAGAGGTGCGACGACAGGCCAGCCGGGAGGGGCTCAGTTGCCCGGGCCGGCAGTGACGGTCGGCGGCTGCGCCGGGGTCGCCCGCGGGGGTACCGCTTTCCATGATCCGCGTCAACAACTCCGAATACAGCCGTCGATATCGTGGAATGGCCCGGCAGGCGAGTTCGCCCCGCGAGTAGACCACGGCGACCGCCCGGTCGTCGGGGGTTTCCGGAGATTTGCGCAGGGTCATCCGGTATCACCGGCACGTGGCGACAAAGACTTGTACCTCGCGGTACCGACGATACAATACCGCCCTGAACCCGGAAGGCAAATGCGATGACTATGGAATCTACAGGTGGCAACCCGCTGATCCCCGGTATCGGAATGTCCGACCCGCATGTCCGCGTCTTCGACGGCCGACTGTACCTGTACACCGGTCACGACGCGAGCCCGGAAGACCGCACCTGGGTGATGCGCGACTGGTGGATCTTCACCTCCGACGACCTCGTCCATTGGCGACGGGTGGGCACCGTCACCCCCCGGGAGACGCTCATGCCCGACGACAGCAGCGACTGCTGGGCCTGCGACGCCGCCCAGCGGAACGGCAAGACCTACTTCTACTACTCCGACCGCAACCGTCACATCGGCGTTCTCTGCGGCGACGACCCGGCCGGGCCTTTCACCAGCCCCCGCGATACCTGGCTGGTCGACCAACACGACCCGACCCTCCTCATAGACGACGACCCAGCCGCCACACCGTACATGGTCTACGGAGCCAAGGAAGGCGGCGGGTACTTCGTCGTCCGCCTCAACGACGACATGATCTCGCTTGCGGAGAAGCCCCGGGCCGTCGAGATCCGCGGCGAGGAGTGGGACGCTGCCCCGGGCTTCATGGACAAGAACTACATCTTCAAGGCCGGTGGGCGATACTACCTGAGCTGGGGCACGGACTACGCAACAGCCGAGAGCATCTACGGCCCCTACACCTGCCGCGGCCGCGTGGGCGAAGGATACGCGCTGGGGCCGTACGCCCACGGCAGCTTCTTCTGGTGGCGCGGACAGTTCTATCACATCTGGTGTCGTTACCTGCGCGGCGGGTACAAGTACCGCGAGTCGATTCTGACCTACTGCCACCTGTGCGAGGACGGCCGACTGGTCACCGACACGCGGTTCCTCGACCGTCACTTCCAGATCGGCGTGGGCCGCTATGAAGCATCGTGGGATCGCATCGAGGCCGAGTGGTTCACCCAGGCCCCGACGCACGTGACCAAGCGGTGCATCGACGGGGAAAACCTGGCGGTCTGCAATCTGCAGGACGGAGACACGCTGCGGTTCGACAACGTCGACTTCTCGTCCCGGCCGGACCGGTTCATCGTCGATCGCGCCGCGAACACCGCCCCGGGGCGACTGGAACTGAGGCTGGACGACCCATCGGCCCAGCCGCTGGGGTGTGTTTCTGCCGGCGCAGATGGTGCCGAGCTGCCTTATCGGCCCGAGGGCACGCACGACGTGCTGGTTACCGTCCGTACCCAGGGCCCGACCTCTCTGGGCCTCGACGCAATC
Organism: Phycisphaerae bacterium; assembly: GCA_046539005.1. Classification (GTDB taxonomy): domain Bacteria; phylum Planctomycetota; class Phycisphaerae; order SM23-33; family SM23-33; genus CAZFPT01. The sequence goes on along the minus strand of JBKHHV010000214.1, from coordinate 3,311 downwards.
CGGTTCGAGGCGTAGAGTAACCCCGGTTGTCGGCGACCGTCACGCCGTCGCCGACTCTTCGGTCGCTTCCTCGGGCTGGAATTCGTGGTGGCGTTTGAGCGTGACGGTGAAGGTGGTGCCCATCTCGGGCTCCGACTGCACGTCGACCTCGCCGTCGTAGAGATGGATGAGCTTCTTGAGGATCGACAGCCCCAGCCCGCTGCCCAGGATGTTGCGCGTCTGGGGGGTCTTGATGCGAACGAACTCCCCGAACAGCCGCTCCTGCTGCTCGGGCGTCATGCCGATGCCGGTGTCCGAGACGGCGAGGGTTGTTTCCTCGTCGGTCGCCGAGAGGGTCACGTCCACGCGGCCGCCGTCGCGGTTGTACTTCACCGCGTTGGAGGTGAGGTTGTTGAGGATGATCTCCAACTCGGAGGCGTCCCCGGTCATGGTCAGCGAGTCCGGGGCGTGGAGGTTCACGTCGATCTGCCGGTTCCGGGCGTCGGGCAGCACCGTCTCGATGGACCGCCGGGCGACCTCGACCACGTCGACCTCCGAGACCTGCCGCTTCTTCTGCCCGCTCTCGATGCGGGTCAGGTCCAGCAGGTCGTAAATCAGCTTCTGCATGCCGTCCAGACGCACGATGCAGCGATCGACCATCTGATCGTACACGGTCGGGTCGTCGCCGGCCGACTTGTCTTCCATGATGCGAAGGTAGCCCATAATCGCCGCGATGGGGGCTTTGAGTTCGTGGGCAAGCACCGAGATGAACTGGAAACGGACCTGCCGCTTCTCCTCGGCGAGCTTCCGCGCCTGGCGTGCCAGCACGAGCCGACCGGCCGTCTTGCGGATGGTGTTCTTCAGTTCGTCGGGCGTGAAGGGCTTGGGCAGGAAGTCATAGGCGCCCCGCTTGGTGGCGGTGATGGCCGTTTCCAGCGAGGCGTAGGCGGTGATCATCACCGTGAGCATGTCGGCCGGGTCCACCCCGACCTTCTCCAGCACGTCCAGCCCGGTCATGCCGGGCAGCTTGTAGTCCAGCAGGAGGATGTCGGGCGTCTGCGCGGAGATCTTCTGCAGGGCTTCCTCGCCGGTCTCGGCCTGGTCGACGTCGAAGTTGATCTCCTCGTCGATGTCGGGCAGGACAGCCTTGAAGCTCCGCAGCGCACGGACCACCCCGAGCCTCATTCCCGGCTCGTCGTCGCAGACCAGAATTCGCAGCGTCTCGGCCATTGCGGGAAGTTCCTTTCCGGCTTTCTGCTCGCCACGGCGCAGGTGCACGGTCCGCCGCGGGCGAAGGGTTTATGCCTTGCGGGCGCCCATCAGCCTGTCGATCTCCTTGCGGAGCTGCTCGAACCGGATCGGCTTGGCCAGCATGGCGTCGGCCTTCACCCACGAACGCTCCTCGTCGGTGCTGGCGTCGAACTCGAGGCCCGTTTCGTTGGCCACGGCCGTCACGAGCACGACCGGCACGTCGGGGTTGCGTTTCTTGATGTGATAGCACAGGGCGAAACCGCCGTCCTGGTTCTCCATCATCAGGTCCACGATCGCCAGGTCGGGGGTCGTCTCTTCCAGCAGGCGTTCGGCCTCGGCCTGTCCACCGGCGGAGATCACTTCAAACCCGGCGGCCTGGAGCTGCACCTTCAGTTGGGTCAGGAAGTCTACGTCGTCGTCGGCTACCAGAATCGTCTTGCTCATCGTCTCGCGTTTCCGTCTTTGGGGTTACGTCCCGGGCACCAGTGCCTCGATCTCCTCGGCGAGCCGCGCCGGGGCAACAGGCTTGTCCAGGAACTTCACAATCGGCAGCCACTCGGGATCCGGCTCGAAGCGAAACGGGCTGCCGGTTTTTTCGTGCACGCCGGAGAGCATAATCGCCGGCATCTTCGGGTATGTCTGGTGCACCCAGCGGGCCAGGTCCAGACCGGCCGTAGGAGACTCCATCATTACGTCCATCACCGCCACGTCGACAGCCCGCTCGGACAGGACGTCCCTGGCTTCCGAAGCAGAGTAGGCCGCGGTCACCTCGTGCCCGCGAGACTCCAGCACCAGGCGGTTCTGTTCCACCAGGTCCACATCGTCATCCACGAGCAATACTCTGGCCATGATCGGTCGCTCCCGCGTCGGCTTGGGTTCAGTGGTCCTGTCGGCTTCGCCGGGGCACCTTCACGGTGAAGGTGGTCCCGGTGGCCCCCTTCTGGGGGTCGTCGTTGGACTGCACTGTAATGTCCCCCTGATGCATTTTCACGATTCCGTACGTTACCGCCAGTCCCAGACCGGTTCCTTTCCCGATCTGCTTGGTGGTGAAGAACGGCTCGAATATCTTGCCCTGGTTCTCCTGGGAGATTCCCGTGCCGGTGTCGGAGACAATGAACCGCACATCCTCTTCGTCGCCCGTGGTGCGGACGGTGAGCGTGCCCCCCTCCGGCATGGCCGCGTAGGCGTTGGAGACGAGGTTCGTCAACACCTGCACAACCTGGTCGGCGTCGAGGTCGGCGATCGCGTCGTCGGTCTCGTGCTCGAAGGTGGTTTCCACGTTGTCCGGGCGGGGTACGGTTCGCAGCGTGCGCTCCACCACGTCGCGGATATCGGTCGGCTCGAGCATCACCTTGTTCTGCCGGGCGAAATTCAGCAGCCCGGCGACGATCTTCTTACACCGGTCGGCCTGCTCGGCGATCATCGACAGATCCTCGTGCATTTCCGACCTGCGATCCGCCTCTTCCAGCAGCAGGTGGGCGTACATCAGCACGACGCCGAGAGGGTTGTTGACCTCGTGGGCGATGCCGGCGGCAAGCTGCCCCATGCTGGCGAGCTTCTCCGACTGGATCAGCGCGGCCTGGGCGTCGGCCAGTTGGTCATTGGAGACGGCCAGCTCGCCGATCGTCTTGCGGAGCACCTCGACCGAGCCCTGCACGTCGGCCTTGAGCACGACGTTGAGCTCCTGGACCTTTTCGGCCTCCATGCGCTCGAAAAGCTGCTCGAGCGAGACGTGCCGCTGCGAGGCCAGCGAGCGCTCGCGCTGCTTGCGTTCGCGCTCGTCGGCGAACTCGCGAGCATGCTGGAGCGTCGGCAGGACGAAGAACTCCTCCCCGGCGTCGGGCACGCTCGACAGCCCGCTGACGCGGACCGGCACGCCGGGGCCCGCATCTTCGACGTTGGCGCCGCGGTCGTCGGTCATGTTCCGCACGCGCCCGTAGGCCGTGCCCGCCAGGGTCACGTCGCGGACACGGAGGGTGCCTTCACGGATCAGCAGGGTCATCACCGGGCCGAGGCCCTCGCGCATTTCGGCCTCGACCACGTGGCCGCTGTCGCCGACAGACATGTGCTGGGCGACGGTC
>JBKHHV010000213.1:0-6660 GCA_046539005.1 Phycisphaerae bacterium | reverse complement strand
GCCAGGGGGTTCAGCGAGAGCAGCGCCCCCAGCGCCTCGGCCGCGTTGGGGTCGGTAAGGGCGTTGTTGGTCTCCACCAGCCACACCAGACGGCGGGTCTCGAAGAGCGCATCGGCATAGTACGCCCGCACGGGCACCGCCGGGACGGGGCGGAAAATGCCTCCGTCGTCAACCCCGGCCGGCAGCGTCTCCAGCAGGTCGGCCAGGCGTGGTTCGGCGTCGTCCTTGAGTCGTTCGTACGCGCGGCGTACCTGGCGTTCGCGGAGGTCCAGCTCGCCGAGATGAAGCTCGGCCACCGCCGCCTGCGGAGCGGCAGGGTGGGACGTCGCCAGTTCCTCCCACACCGGGCGGACTTTTCGCAGTATCTCAGCCCGGCCCACGTCCGGAGCGAGATTGTGGACTACCAACTCCAGCAACTCAAGAGGGCGGCCGACCGGCTGATGGCAGGCGGCAAGGGCAAGCCCCGCAAGAGAAGGTACTGAGCCTGGATTGTTGGAGACCCCTGATTTGATGAGCTGCTCACCACGGGCTTCCCCGCCGCCGGGCGATCCGTTACCATGCCCGCTTCAAGGAGAGAACCATGACCGAAGAGCGTATCCAGACCGCCCGGATCGGGCAGGTGGAGGTCGGCGGAGACACCCCGGCCCTGATCGCAGGGCCCTGCATGGCCGAGTCGAAGCAGATGTGCATAGACGTCGCCGGGGCGATGAGCGAACTCTGCGCCCGCCTGGGCGTCGGCTACGTGTTCAAGGCCAGCTACGACAAGGCCAACCGCTCCAGCGTGGACAGTTACCGCGGGCCCGGGATCGAGGAAGGTCTCGCCTGGCTCGCCGAGGTGCGCCGGCAGGTGCAGGTGCCGGTGCTGTCGGACGTGCACGAAACCGCCCAGGTCGCCCAGGCCGGTGCCGTGCTCGACTGCCTGCAGATCCCCGCCTTTCTCTGCCGCCAGACGGACCTGCTGGTGGCCTCCGGCCAGACCGGCAAGGCCGTCAACATCAAGAAGGGGCAGTTCATGGCCCCCCACGACATGGTCCAGGCCGTCCGGAAAGTCGCCTCCACGGGCAACCGCGACGTGCTGCTGACCGAGCGGGGCACAAGCTTCGGGTACAATCGACTGATCACCGACTTCCGCGGCGTGGTGCAGATGCGGCAGTTCGCCCCGGTGTTGTTCGACGCCACCCACAGCACCCAGGAGCCCGGCGGGCTGGGCAACGCCTCCGGCGGGCAAAGGCAGTTCGCGCTGCCCCTGGCGAAGGCGGCGCTGGCCGTCGGGGCCGACGGGCTGTTCGTGGAGACTCATCCCGACCCCGCGCAGGCCAAAAGCGATGCCGCCTGCCAGGTGCCCCTTGCGGAGATGGAAGGCTTCCTGCAGGAATGCCTTGCCGTCTACCACGCCGTGCGCGCCCGGTAATCGAGAATGCCCGAGATGCTTCGCTACGAACCCATCGCGACCGAAGGCCTTGCACGCCGGGGACGGCTGCATACGCCCCACGGGGTCGTCCAGACGCCGGTGTTCATGCCCGTGGGTACCTGCGGGACGATCAAGGGCGTCACGCCCGACCACGTCGCGGCCGCCGGCTCGAAGATGATCCTCGCCAACACCTACCACCTGCTGCTCCGCCCGGGCCCGGACACCGTCACCCGCCTCGGGGGAGTGCACGGAATGATGGCGTGGGACGGGCCCATCCTCACCGACAGCGGCGGTTACCAGGTGTTCTCGCTGGCCCATCGGCGGGATATTTCCGACGACGGGGTCGTGTTCGCTTCGCACGTGGACGGGTCCCGAGTGGAACTTACGCCCGAACGGGCGGTGGACATTCAGCACCAACTCGGCGCCGACGTGATGATGCAACTGGACGAATGCCCCCCGCATGACGCGTCGCCCGACGAGATCGACCAGGCCACCCGGCGCAGCGCCGCCTGGGCTCTGCGCTGTCGCGACGCCTGGGACGCCCGCGGGCGCGCCGCGGCAGGTGGGCATGCCCAGGCGCTGTTCGGCATTCAGCAGGGCGGGCTGGACCTGTCGCTGCGGGAATGGAGCGCCCGGCAGCTTTCGCAACTGGACCTGCCGGGCTACGCCATCGGCGGACTCAGCGTGGGCGAAGGACACCAGGCGATGTGCCACGTGCTGGACGGGATCGACTCGCAACTGCCTCCCGCAAAGCCCCGCTACCTCATGGGCGTCGGCGAGCCGCGGGACATCCTGGCGGCCGTGCTGCGCGGGGTGGACATGTTCGACTGCGTCCTGCCCACCCGAAATGGTCGAAATGCCCAGGCGTTCCGCTGGGACGGGCGCATTCGCCTGCGCAATGCCGAGCACGCCGAGCGCACCGACCCGATCGACCCCGCGTGCGGGTGTTATACCTGCCGGAACTTCTCGCGGGGCACGATCCGCCACCTGTTCATGGCCAGGGAGATGCTCGGGCCCACGCTGGTGACGATCCACAATCTGCATTTTTTCGCCGAGTTGATGGCGGCGATCCGCGATTCCATCGAGAAAGGCACCCTCGCCGCCGACGCCGAAGCCTGGGAGCGGGCGATGTACCCCTTAAGAGGACAGCAACCAGAATAGGGTTTGACGGGGCGGGGTCAAATCGCCACAATGCCCCGGTTTGACACCGAACTGAAAGACGAAGAAAGGACCGATCCTATGCGAACGCGAAATACGGTCATCTGGATGGTACTCGCCGCCCTGGCGCTGACGCCTGCCCTGGCCCCCGCCCAGGATGGCAATACGCCCACCGGCGAGGAGCTGGGGACCGCCGACGGCCAGACACCCGCCGCCGAAACCGATGGAAACGGAGACGGCACGCAGGTTACCGCCGCCCGCGACGCCAACGGCACCACCACTCAGCCGGCACCCGGTCCGCAGCGGGATGTGAGCCTCTGGGACCAGTGGCAGCTTCCGGTGATCCTGCTGGCGGTGCTGGTGATCATGTACTTCCTGACCAGCCGTGCCCGCAAGAAGCAGGAAAAGCAGCGCAAGGAGATGCTCTCCCATCTCAAGAAGGGCGACAAGATCGTCACCATCGGCGGCATCATGGGCACCGTCATGGACGTTCGCGAGAACGAGGTGACGGTGAAGGTGGACGAGAACAACAACATCCGGATGAAGTTCTCCCGCTGGGCGGTCCGTGCCGTGGGTGAGGAAGCTCGCCAGGAGAACGCCGAAAACGCCTGAGAGAGGCGATGACAACATGGAAGTTCGTGTGAAGCGCGGCGACCCGAAGGTGGCCGCGTTTCTCGTTGCGCCCCCCCGTGCCCGGCGAAAGGTCCGGGGGAGCTTGCGTTGCCGGCTCTGGTGGCCGGGAAGGCAGGCGGTATAATGGCAAGCAGACCACACCTGCCCCCGAAATGTCGTAACAGATGGAGAATAGCATGCATCGCTCGCATCGGCTGACGCTGTGTCCGGCGGTTCTCGTATTGTGTTTCCCGGCGGCCACCGGCGCCTTGGCCCAGGACAGCAAGTCTTACGACCTGTCGCGGACGCCCACCTTTCAGCCTGGCGATGTGGTGCTCATGACCTCCCAGGGTGACGAAAAGACGGCCGTGCGCGACGCCAACGGCGGGATGCTGGAGTCCAGCCACACCACCAAGAAGGCGACGGTGGTCTACACCGTACGGAAGGTCAAGAGCGGGCGGGTTTCCGAGGCCGAGATGATCATCGTCGAAGCCAGCGAACGCACCCGGTGGGAATCCCCCGCCAAACCCACCACGGCCGCGGCGGTGAAGAACCTCAAGGCCCGCATCGAGGCCGACGGGCTGCGGATGAAAATGGACCCCAACGGCGTGGACCCCCGCAAGTGGGACCAGCTGAGTCCCCGGGCCAAGCAGATCGCCGCGGCGATCGCGGAGATGGCCTTCCCGGCCTACCCGGCCGACAACGTCATGCTGATGCCGGGTAAGCCCGTGGCGGTGGGCGACACGTGGAAGCCCGACGCAGACGTGCTCAAGAAATGGGCCGACGCCAACCCCCAGACCAAGAGCGTCCGGGCGAAGGTCAACCGTTGCGAGATGAAACTGGCGAAGGTCAAGGACGGCGTCGCCACCGTGCAGGGCGACATCGAAGTGCAGATGACCGTCGCCGGGCAGGACCTGGAGGTTCCCATGGAGGTCGAGGCCGGCGTCGATCTTGCCAGCGGCCGATGGGTGGCGGTCCGCAAGAAGGGCACCATGAACATGGAGATGAACGGGGCGAAGGTGACCGGCAAGATGACCTCCCGCCGCACCATGAAGCTCAACCCCGGGAAGCTGCCCGACGCCGGTGACGACAGCGATGCGGACAAGCCCAGGCCTGAAGACAAGGGCGGCGACGACGACAAGGCCGCAGACGGGGACAAAGATACCGCGAACACCAGGGACACCTCCACCCCCGCCAAAGACGCCACCAACGGGAAGTCAGCGGACGCCAAACCCGCCCAGCCTGTCGACCTGCATTTTCGCAGTTCGGCCAAGGGCGATGTGCTCTGGGGCGGGGAGCCGATCTCCGTGCAGCATCAGGGCGGGGCGAAACTGACCGGCGTGCCTGCCTCCAAGGCGGTGAGCCTGTCGTTCTACCCCGCCGACAGCAGGAAGGCCGAGCTGGTTTCGCTGGACCTTCGGGGGATGGACGGCGATCCGATGTACGCCTGGTACGTGCCGAAGTCCGCCGCCCGGACGGTGCCGGGCATGGGGGCCGCTCCGCAGGGCAAGGAACTGGACGCCGAACAATGTGCCGAGGCGGGCAGGACCGCGGCAATCGTCGACGCAATGCGACGGCTGACGGAGTTGGCCGGCGTGAACAGGAAGAAGCTCGACGGCAAGAAGGTCCTCACCGAGGGCACCTACGCCCTGGGCGGCATGACGATGACCGTCCGCACCGTGGTGGAAGGAACGGCAACGAGAGAGGACGCCGTTGCGGTCACCTTGCCCCGGGACGGTAAGGGTTCGGTGACGCTGACGCTGGAGAACTACCTGCTCTCCGAGCCGGGCGTGCTCAAAAGCGTGGCGGTCCGGAAAGAACTGACCGAACGGCTGGAGTCTTGCGGGATCGAGGTCGTGGAAGCCTCGGCGGGCAAAGACGGCGTGTGCAAGGCGAAGCTCAAGGCCGCCGGAGCGGTGATCTACCGCCTGAAGTGACGGCCGATGTCGCGGGCGAAGCGGGAGTCAGGACGATTCGGTCAGGGGTGACCGCTCGGGCTGTTCGATCGCGCGGACCACGGCGTTGACCAGCGGGTTCAACTGGAACGGCTTGGCGATGAAGCCGGAGATATTTCCCGTCCCCACCATTTGCATCGCCTGGCGTTCGTCGTATCCGCTGCACAGCAGCACCGGCAGGTCCGGCAACATATGGCGGATTTCGGCAAGCACCTCGTCGCCGCTCATGACGGGCATCGTCATGTCCAGGATCGCCGCGGCGATGTCCTCGCCCTGGTTGCGCAGCACCTCCAGGGCGGCCGGTCCGTCGGGGGCGGTAATCACCACAAAGCCGCTGCTTTCCAGCATGGCGGTGAGTATCTCGCGGACGTCTTCCTCGTCGTCGATCACCAGGATGCTGCGACAGGTCTTGTTGAAGGCCCGCACTTCCTGCTGGGGCGGCTCGGCCGGCTCGACGCCGAAAGCTGGAAGGATGACGTAGCCGAGCGTGAGCAGACAGGTCGTCCCCGCGAACGCTCCCGCCACGTAGTCGTTGGTCTTCCACCACCGGGCTCGCGACGACGTCGTCCCGCCCGCCTCGCGGATCGACTCGTCGAGCTCGTCGTCAGTCTGTGCGTCCGGTTCGTCGTCGTCTGTGTCGGAGTTGTCACTCATGGTCTCGATGAAGTTGCCCTCGTCGTCGCGAGGGCGCTGCCACGGCTCGTCAGTCATTCTTTGGTGGCCCGTGGTCCTCACGCCCGCTGGGCCCGGCGGGCGCTCATCGGTGCGTGTGTGGCCTGCTACGCGCCGGTCAGACGTTCCGCGCGACCGCCGCGAGCCGCTCGTTCAGGTCGTCGACGACGTCGGCCGCATCCCGCCGACTCCCGACCGTCAGCCGCACCGAGCGCGCGTCGTTGTTCACCGAGCGCACGCGAAGCGGGCCGTCGAACGGCAACTCATCAGGGTCGAGCGCCTCGACGAGCGACCGATCCGGCGCCGGGTCGCGGATGGTAACGGTCGCCTCCTCGCGCGGCTCGGCCACCTCGCGCACCACAGCGAGCGCCAGCTGCTCGCACTCCCGATCACTGGCTGCGTCCGGGAACGACTCTCGCAACGTCCGCGGCTCGCCATCCGCGTCCTCGTCGTGGCCCGGATCGGTGTAGCGCCCCTCGTAGCGCCACTCGTAGTCGATCATGTACTCCGTGTCGGTGTCCATGTCGCCGCCCTCAAGCACCCGGATCGCGCCCTGACGGTAGTCCAGCTCGTAGTCGATGTTGCGTTCGTACTGCGTCGAGCGGTCGTCGACGTCGTACACCGTCTCCGAGCCGGTCTCGATCGGGCCCTCGTCGAGACCCGTCAGCAGATCGAACTCGTCGTTCGAGGTGAAGGTCTCCTCTTCGACGGTCGCGCTCTTGCCCTGGGCGATCACGCGCTGGTAGCTTCCCTCGATCGTTCGGCGGCCGGAGTAGTCGACGAGCGCGGGCTCGCCGTCGGCCACGCGCTGGCCGGGTTGCGTCCACTCGATGCGGTAGGGCTCGTCGCCGT
>JBKHHV010000212.1:0-6694 GCA_046539005.1 Phycisphaerae bacterium | reverse complement strand
GTGAAGGTGCTGGACGTCGCCAAGGGCATGGCCGGACAGGGGGGCAAGCTGTGGCCCCAGGATGCGCCCATGCGCGAAGTACAGGCGGTGGATATTCCCGCGGAGACCGAAACCTCGTCCAACTACGGCGAGGAGCTTGCCGACGAGCTGACCGACACCATGGCCGACCGCATCGGCAAACTCTTCCACGACTACAAGGTCCGCTCCAGCGAAGTGGGCTGGGACAAAGCCAAAACCGGCGCCACGGACCAGTAGGCCTCCCGCCGGTGCGGGCCCGCGGGAAGTCGCATCTCATGTCAGCAAGATACGGGGAGAGAAATCGGTGGGGATTCCGTGCGCAGAGGCCGACTCGCCGGCCAAAGCCCTCCGAAAGTACCATCCCAGACCCACGAAAGCAGAAAGGAGCCCCACCAGGTAATCTCGGTGACCGGGTCGGCGGAGGTGCCGCAAGCTCGCCATTGTCGCCGGACCTTCCGGCGGGTATGCTGGGAGGCCCGGAAACCAGCCGAAAGGACCCCCACCATGTACGACATGGGCGAGAAAGAGATAGAAGCCGTCCGTAAGGTCATCGAAGGCAAGCAGTTGTTCCGATACGCCGAAGGGGCGACCGCAAAGTTCACCGCCAAACTGGAGAAGGCCCTCGCCGAGAAGATGGGCACGAAGTTCGCCCTGGCTACCTCCAGCGGCACCGGGGCGTTGATCTCGGCGCTGGCGGGCGTGGGGGTGGGCCCGGGCGATGAAGTGCTGGTGCCGGGGTATACCTTTATTGCCACTGCCCTTGCGCCCCTGGCAGTGGGGGCGGTGCCGATCATCACCGACGTCGATCGCACACTCACCCTCGACCCCGAAGACGTCAGCCGCAAGATCAACCGCCACACCAAGGCGATCATCCCGGTCCACATGGCCGGGCTGCCGTGCAACATGCAGAAAATCATGCGCCTGGCGCGCAAGCACAAGCTGGCGGTGGTGGAAGACGCCGCCCAGGCCGCCGGCGGGTCCTACGGGGGCAAGCGTCTGGGGGCGACCGCCGAGGTGGGCATCCTGAGCTTCAACCACTACAAGATCATCTCCTCCGGTGAGGGCGGGGCAGTGGTGACCGACTCGCCCGAGATCCACCGGCGGGCGATGGTGTACCACGACGGCGGATGTGTCTTCTTCGACGACAACGCCCGCAACGATCCCGGTGCCTTCTTCGCGGGGCTGAACTTCCGGATCTCGGAAATCCAGAGCGCCATCATGAACGTGCAGCTCGCACGGCTGGACGGAATCCTCAAGAAGCTCCGCGCCCGCAAGAAGGCGATGCTGGAGATCTTCGCCTCGGCCGACGGGTTCGAGCCCTGCCCCTCCAACGACATCAAGGGCGATTGCGGAACCACGATCCCACTGTGGTTCGCGTCGGCAGAACTGGCCGACCGCTTCGCCCGACAGTACGAGAAGCGCGTCGGGCTGTTTCGACCCATCGAGACCGACCGGCACGTCTACAGCAACTGGGATCCGATCCTCAACCAGGCCGTGCATCACCCCCACCACAACCCCTGGCACTGGGCCAAGCGGACCATCAAGCAGATGCCCGACTGCTGCCCGGCGACGACGGAAATCCTCTCACGCACCGTCTGCATCCAGACACCGTTCGGCGCTACCGTCGCCGAGGCACGCAAGCTCGCCCGGCACATGAAAGAGTTCTGAGCCGCGAATCTCCTGCCCGGCAGTCGACCGGCCGTCATTGGGCCGGTTTGCCGCTGCGCCCGGCGCCCTGCCCGGTGATGATACGAACCTTCACCAGCAGCAGCGTCTCGACATCGGCCGGGTCGGACGGAAACCGAAGACCGCGAACCGCAAGCGTGGCCCCGACGGCAGCCGGCCACCCGCGCCCGACACACCGCGGCCGTGGGAGTCTGCAGGCGCACTTCCTCCCCGCCGGCCGTGCCCTCCAGAGCCTGGGAGCGACGTTACTGGAGGATGCTCATCAGCAGCGGCGCCAACTCCAACGTGACGAACCGCCGATCGCGGCTGACCGTCCCGCGGAGGTTCAGCGCCGTTCCCTCGTGCAGGCGGGTCAGGAGCGGCTGGGGTCGACCATCGGTGTCGGCATCGGTCATCCGGGTCACGAAAGGCTTCCGTTTGACGGTGGCTACGCTGGCTTTCTGCCTGTTGGCCGGGGCGATCTGCCGGGGCAGGGGGCTAGGCCTGCGCGAAGCGTCGCCTGCCGGGAACAAAAGACAGGAGACATTCCCACTTCCCCGATCAGGATGCCTATCATGACCTGCGTAATCCGGTTATACGATTTCAGCAGGAGTTTACCCATGGCACGCATTTACGATGACATTCTGCAGACCATCGGCAACACGCCGCTGGTTCGGGTTCGACGGCTGATCGAGTCGCACGCCGACGTGCTGGTGAAGATGGAGAGTTTCAACCCGATGGCCTCGGTGAAGGACCGCATCGGCATGGCGATGATCAACGCAGCCGAGCGGGACGGGAAGATCGGACCCGACACCGTCATCATCGAGCCCACCAGCGGAAACACCGGCATCGCCCTGGCACTGGTGTGCGCTGCCCGCGGGTACAAGTGCGTGCTGACCATGCCCGAGTCGATGAGCATCGAGCGGCGGAAGGTGCTCCGCGCCCTCGGGGCCGAACTGGTGCTCACCCCGGCCGACGGGGGTATGCCCGGTGCGATCGAGAAGGCCGGTGAACTCGTCGAGAAGACCCCGGGGGCCTTCATGCCCCAGCAGTTCAACAACCCGGCGAATCCGGAGATCCATCGCGAAACGACGGCCGAGGAAATCTGGCGCGATACCGACGGGAAGGTGGACGTCTTCGTGGCGGGCGTGGGTACCGGCGGGACGATTACCGGCACCGCGGAGGTACTCAAGAAGAAAAACCCTGATCTCAAGGCCGTGGCGGTAGAGCCCTCGGCCAGCCCGGTCCTTACGCAGGTCCGCGAGGGCAGGGAAGTGGAGTCCGGCAAGCACAAGATCCAGGGAATCGGGGCTGGGTTCGTGCCGGAGGTGCTGGACATGGAGATCATCGACGAGGTGATCCGGATCGGCGACGAGGATTCGTTCCAGTGGGCTCGCCGAGCCGCCCGGGAAGAGGGGTTCTTCGTGGGCATCTCCTCCGGGGCTGCCCTCAAGGCCGCCGCCGAGGTGGCCGTCCGTCCCGAAAGCGAGGGCAAGACGATCGTGGTGATCCTCCCGTCGTTCGGCGAGCGGTATCTCTCCAGCCCGCTGTTTGCCGACCTGGAGGACTGACCGTCCGCCGCCGGTCATCGCTACGCGTTTTGTACGATGGGGTGCGCAAAGCAGCTATTGCGTCAGGATTCTGTTCGCATTGAACAAGACGCCCGGCGGGCAGGTCCTGCGTTGGTCCTTTGCCGCCGCAGCGGAACCGCCACCGCCAGGTTTCCCTTGCTCGCGGCCGTCACGTCGATCCGTCGGCCGACGGATCCGGCAAAGCTCACGTCATACTCGGGCACGGCGTCCGTTTTCATTTCCTCAGCGAAGCAGTCCGCGGAGCACGGGTTCCATCGCGTCTGCCTGCCGCATGAATCCCACGTCAGAGGGGTGCACCCCGTCCAGGGTCGCCTCGCCGTCGTCGCCGAACAACTCCGCCCCGGCGATGTAGTGCAGATTCTCCACGCCCTCTTCCACCAGCGCACGGAACCGCGACCGCAGGGCGGCCCGCTTCTGCATCTTCTCCTCCCGTCGCGGGGTGGAGAAAAACGCCAGCGGGTGGTCGGGCTCGTCCACCAGAACGATGGGAGTTCCGGGTCGCTTCTCGCGGAGCACCTGCACGAACGGCACGGTCCTCTCCAGGACCTTCGCGGTATCGCAGTTGGGCAGACAGTCGACGACGTAGATGGCCGCGTCGATCTCCGCCATCAACTCGGCGATGGGCAGGTCGAACTGGCCTTGTCCGGGGAAACCCAGGTTGACGATCGGCACGTCCAGCCGTCGCCCGAGGATGTGCGGATGCGGCATGCCCGGGCGCGACGCAGACCCGCCATGCACGATGCTCGTGCCGTAGAACACGATCGGCCGATCGGTTCGCGGGGGCAGGGGAGACAGTTCGATGTCCGGCGGTGCTCCCAGGTGCAGCGCCTCGCAGGCGGTCCCCAGCGGCAGGTAGAGCTTGTAGTCGCGCGGGGCCCGGTCCATCTCGCTCCAGGTCAGCAGGGCCTCGAAGTCGGTCTGGGCGTACTCGGGGTAGCCCTGGCCGGCCCAGCGCCATCGGCCGTTGTCGTCCCGGGCGTACAGGTCCAGCCCGCACCAGCGAAGCAGCGTTTCCCCGCGGGGCACGCCCTTCCATTCGGCGATTCGCCAGCGGGCCCAGATGCGCGGGGCATCGGTCCGAAAGTGCACGCAGAAGCCGGCCGAGGTGAAGGCGCGATCCCACAGTTCGGGTCGCAGTGCATCCTTCACGCGGTCGGGCAGTCGCTGGGCAAATTGCGAGGTGTCGGTCCACGCCTTGCCTTCGATGCCGAAAGTCAGGGCGTCGTACCAATGGGCGGTGTCGATGGTGTTCTCGGCGGGCACGGGGGTTCCTCCACGGGCAGCGATAAACCAGCAAGCCCGCAGCATACCAGCCCGAACCGTCGGCGGCAATCGCAGAAGACAGGCCGCCCGCGCCGAGATACCAGCCCAGCCGTCGCCCGCCAGCGCCGGTCAGGGCTTGCCGGCCGGGCCCTGCTTCGCGTCGGGGTCTTGCCCATCGACGGGGAACAGCTTCAACCCCGAGACCGACAGTTGGCCGAAGAATGAGTCGCCCTCCCGGCCTTGACGGTAATGGAAGTATTTGAAGTCGATCTCCACCGCCCCGACCGGCACCACCGACTTACCCGACAGCAGTTCCTTGCCCTTCCAGCGAACGCTGACCTCACCGTCCGAGCGGATCACTTCCATCTTCGCCTTGCCCTTGTGCGGCAGCCTGTTCTGCCGTCCCCGGGCGAGATCCTTGCCCACCAGGCCGTGAACGGTCCCGCGGTGGCAGACCCACGGGTCGGCGTAGTGGACCTCGCCGATCGAGTTGCCGTCGATTCCGATGACCTTGACCTCGAGGGCCTGCATCGCCCTCTCGTTTCCGCCCGAACTCCACGCGCCGGTGACCTGCATGTGGAAATCGCCCGGGGCGGCGACCTTGCGGCGGAACCGTACCATCGACCAACCGTTCCCGTCGGCCGGGGTGTTGACCGTGTCCGAGCGGATGTCCTGCACCACCAGGCCCTCATCGCTCTGTTTGAACGACCAACCCGAGGCGTTCTTGGTGGTAACGTCCCACACCGGACCGCTCTTGGTGTCCAGCAGGTCCACGCCGGGCGACTTCTTCGCGTCGGCCGCCTTCTGCCGGGGAGAGTCGTCTCCATCGGCCGGGGTGGCGTGCGGGACAACCGCCTCCACGACGGCCTTGGTGGGCGGCAGGGGTGTCGGCTTCTCGGCTTCGCCGGATGCCAGGGCGGCAGACCGAATCAGCCCGCACAGCAGGACCACGGCGGCGACTGTTCGGAAACTACCTGGAGTAAGAGATAACATGACAACTCCTTGTGTTCGCGAAGCAGATTCACTTGACCAGAACCAGCCCGGCCTTGCCCCACGAGACTTTCGCGTAGTCACCAGGCCGGTTCGATACAGTTACTCAGGGAGATCGCGCGTTCAAACTCTCCCTTCACGGGTATAGACGCAAGGAGGAACCATGCGTTTACCGCTCCAGCAGCCAGTCCTCCGCCTTGCCCTGATCGCGGAAGACGCGGATGCTCTGTGGAAGATCGTGGGAGAATGCTTCGTACATTCGCGACATCCCGAAACCAAGATCCCCCGCCACCAGGATCGCCAGGCGTGCCTTTCCGCGGCAGGGAAACCCCTCGCGGATGGCGATCATCTGCTTCAGGCTGCCGCGGTGGGCGTTCTTCCAGCGAACCTGGCGGGTGTCCCAGAGGGTCGGCACGTCCGGCGGATGCTCGTCGGAATCCACGATCCGCTTCAGGGCGTCCTCGAACTCCTCCAGCGCCATCGGGGGATAGCAGGTCGCGTAGAGGATTCCCAGGTTGTCGTTGTACTGCAGGTCGATCGACATCTCCCCGGCCTCCCTCACAGGTGCGCTCGTTGAGCAGAGTCGAAACGGTCCCCAACAGAATTATAGACGGCTCCGGGTCCGCAGAACGGCCCGGCCGTCACAAGGGTCGCAGAGCAACGCCGTCCACCCGGCTCGCATAGACGCGCCCCCGCAGCCGACGGCCGCCGATGCAGAACTTCCAGACTTGCCTCTCGTGCTCGAACCCTTGCGCGTCGGCCACGCGGCCGAAGTCGGGGTAGCTCTCAATGGCCTTTGGGGTGCTGGGGGGAGGGTAATCGCGGGACGATGGGCTTGCGTTTTCTCCCCGCGGACGTACACTGAAGCGGATCGGCCGGAGTGGCGGAATTGGCAGACGCGCGGGATTCAAAATCCCGTTATGGCAACATAGTGTGGGTTCGAGTCCCACCTCCGGCAATCGACGCCATCAGGCGTCACGACGCGACACACGGCGTCCCAACGCCGCCGTCCGGCGAGATCTCCCGCCCGGCCGAGCTTCACGGCCTCCGGGGCGAACTTCGCCACCAGACGCCAACACGCGTCATGCGACGACAGGTTGCGACTAAAAAGTGTGCGCCATAGAGTGCGCGCTTTCGTGAATGAGGGCCTCGCCGCCCCGCGCCGT
>JBKHHV010000211.1:0-6718 GCA_046539005.1 Phycisphaerae bacterium | reverse complement strand
CCAGCCCGTCGGTTATCGCTCTCTCGTCGTCCGGGTCGCGAACGATCTCGCCCGCCCCGTGCCGCACCAGCACTTCGCCGGCCCCGTTGTGCAACGTGGTCATCCCAGGCAGTCCGAGGCGCACGCCCTCCAGCACCACGCGGGAGCAGGGGTCGTACCAGCTCAGCAGCGCTACCGCGTCGGCCGCCGCGAAGGCCATGCTCATCACCTCCGGTGGCAGCCCAGGCTCGACGATTATCCGATCAGCCGCGTTCAGCCGCTTCGCCAGCGCCCGGTAGCGTTGTACGTCCCGCGATCCTGCGGCCACCAGTTTGGCGTTCTTCCCCGCCGGCGACTCGGCCGACCAGCGCGAAAACGCTCGCATCAGTTGCGGCACCCCCTTGAGCGGGAAGTTCGTCGCGGCCGTCAGGAAAACGAGGTCCCCGGCGTCGATCCGGTGGCGGTTGCGAAACTCCTCCCTGCATGAGGCACGGCCGACATCGCCGAAATCCGGCGTGGCGACGGCGTTGTATACGACCTTCACGCGATCGGTCAGACCATAGTGGTGGGCATACTCTTCGGCGACCATGCGGCTGACGGGCAGGTGAAGGCATCGCGGGTCTTCCACCAGTTGCCGCTCGTACTCGCCCCGCAGGCGGCGGACCGCGTTGAAGCGGTTGCCCGCGGTCGCCAGCAGGTTCGACAGCAGGCCGTGTCTTCGGCGTCTGGCGGCGGCCTGTCCGGGCAGCGTGCCCCCGCGCGGCTGATACACCGTCGCCCCGGGAAGCGGAAGCGTGGCGTGGACTACGTCGAACTCCCCGGCGGCCTGCGAGACAGCCGAGGAGAATCTCAGCAAAGCATCGGCGCCCTTGGTGGGCGCACCGGGCGGAGCGAGCGGACGAACCGCCACCCCCGGCGCCTCGAGCTGCCCCTGCTGGCACAGAATGGTCACCGCGTGCCCGCGCCGGGCGAGTTCGCCCGCGATCTGCGCGACGGACGTTTCGCGTCCGCCCCGCCGGGGGTGCATGCGTTCGATGACCAGTGCGACGTTCAATCTTCCCTCCGGGTCCGCTGGGTCCGTTCGCGTTTGTGGGCGGTCGGCTCGAATCGGTACGGCTGCGTCTTGCGGCGGCTTTCCATGAGGGCGACCTTGCGGGCGATGGCCAACTCGTACCGCCGCAGGTCGCGGCGGGGGGCGTCGGGCCCCATGTAGCTGCCCAGGAAGCGGACCCACTGTTCCTCGACCCAGCGAGGCGGCATGGAATACTTCAACTGGGCGAGGTCCTTGACCCGCCAGCGGAACGCCCGCCATCGCGGCGAGAAAACCCGCGCCAGGTCGATGAGCGAGAGGTCCAGGGCTCCGCCGCGTTCGTCGAGAAAGACATGGCAGGCGTAGAAGTCGCGATGGCAGAAACCGGCGGCGTGGAACCGCTGGGCCAGTTCCGCCAGGGCGTCGGTAAACCGCTCCAGCCGTTCGGGGTCGTCCTGCTGACGCAGGAAGAAATCCTCCGCTCGTGTCTCCAGCGAGGCCCCCTCCACGGCGGTCACCAGCACGAAGCTGCGGCCCTGCCGGTCTTCGCCGCAGGCCAATTCCGCCATGGTCGGAATACCCGCTTCCCCGACGGCCTGGACGTTGGCGTATTCCACAACGCCGGGCGTGGCCCACTGCCCGTAGGTGAGCCGGCGACGCAGGCGGGCGCCGAAGCGTTCGCGGCCGTACCGTTTAAGAAACAGCATGTGCGTATCCCCGGCCGAGTCGGTCAGCTCGATGCGCGTACGTCGTCGCACGCCCAGCCCGGGTTTGTGCAGGTCTTCCCCCTGGCGGTAGGCGAACGCGCCCTCGACCGTGTCCAGCCCGGCCGCGACAATCGCCTCCTTCAGGGGCTCGCATATCTCTTCGTTGATGCTCATTGGTTCTCTTGTCTGAGGGGTCCGTCTTTCAGCGTTTCCTCCAGCATTCGCTCCGCCGACGGGAGCACCCTGTCGACGCTTATGGCGGTCATGCACTGGTGGAACGTTTCCCCGGGGGGGGTGGGGCACTGCTTCTGCTGACAGGGCGAGCACGGCACGTCCGCGCGGATGATCTCCTCGCGCGGGTAGTCGATCTGCGCCCAGACCGGGTCGGTACTGCCGAAGATCGTCACCACTCCGATCCCCATCGCCGCACCGAAGTGCCTGGCGCCGGTGTCGTTGGTGACCAGCAGGTGGCATCGCCGCACGAGCCCCTTGAGCAGGCCGATGGTGTTGTCACGCTCATGGAAGCTCAGCAGCGGCGGGTGGGTCATC
Source organism: Phycisphaerae bacterium (assembly GCA_046539005.1). Classification (GTDB taxonomy): domain Bacteria; phylum Planctomycetota; class Phycisphaerae; order SM23-33; family SM23-33; genus CAZFPT01. The sequence continues at coordinate 4,453 of JBKHHV010000211.1, read as the reverse complement.
GCCGAAACGACGGCCGCGGCGACCTCGCGCTCGACCGGTGCGGCGTTGACGATTACCTGCGCCTCCCGCCGGGCGATCAGGGCATCGGCCAGCGCCGCGTACCGTTCCGCCGGCCACATCTTGGAGACCCCGAATGCTGCCCCAGGATTGAGCATGACCAGTGGGCGGGTTTCGTCGAGTCTGGCGTCGCTCAGCAGCGCGTCGGCCGTGCGGCGGTCTTCGTCGCGCACCGGCAGGCTCATCTGTCGTGAAAGGCACGGGACGCCAAGGCGGTCGAGGATCGCCCGGTAGTAGTCGATGGTCGGCAGCGGGACGCGGCGGCCCTGCCGGTCGCGGGGGACCTGAAGCGGGTCACTGAGCAGGACGCCCCGGCCGTTGCGGGCATAGCCGGCCACCCGGCGTGCCCCGCCCAGCCTCGCCAGCACCGCCGGGCGCAGGCTGTTGGGCAGCAGGACGGCGATATCCGGGCGGTGGCGCCGGATTTCCCGCACCAGCGACCAACCGTTCGCCAGTTGGGGTGTCTTGTGGGTACGGTCCTCGATCGTCGCATCGGCCCATTCGCTCCCGCTGAGAACGCTCAGCGCCGGAGACCGACCGACGTGGACGATCCGGGCGGCCGGGCAGTGCGCGCGGAGCGCCCGCAGCACCGGCGTGGACATGACCACGTCCCCGACCGGATTGGGCAGGAAGACCGCCAGGTTCTCGACCGAGTCCATAAGCCCTGCATTGTAACGGGAGCGGCGCCCGGAGGCACCCTTTTCGCGCCGGATGCCAAGTGATTGAGAATTCCCGGGTTATCTGGAACAATGCGGCGACCCGCTGGTCGGAATTCATGGAACGCCCCGCCGGGCTGATACGCTGATACTGGTAAGACGCTTTGACCCTGAACCGAAAGGAACCGCCATGAGACGTTTGGCGCTGACTGTGATTGCTGTTTCCCTGCTGGCCGGTCCGCTGACCGCAGCCGACGTGCCGGGTTTCAAGAACTCCTACGACGAAGCGGCGAAAATTGCCGAGAAGACCGGCAAGCCGCTGTACCTGCACTTCACCACCGACTGGTGCAGTTGGTGCCGGAAGATCGAGAACGACACCTACACCACCAACGAGGCGGAGAAGGCGTTGGAAAACTTCGTGCCCGCCTCCCTGGACTGCACCGTGCCCCGTGGACAGCGACCCAGCAAGGAGGCGCGGTTCAACATCGAACTCATGCGCCGCTACGGCGGCGGGGGCTATCCGTACCTGGTGATGGTCACGTCCGATCACGCGGTGCTGGGTACCATCAGCGGGTATGTGCCGGCCGAGAGGTTCACCAAGGAACTCGCCCAGGCCAAGGAAGTGCACGAGAAGTACAAGGCATTCCTGAAGGAAGCCAAGAAGGCCGACGCCGACGACCTGAAGTTCCAGACCAAGGCGATGAACATCTACACCGAGGTCCAGAAGTACGACAAGGCCGCCGAGGCCGCCCGGAAGGTGCTGAAGCAGGATCCGAAGAATAAGTCCGGCCATGCCGCCAAGGCACACCTCGTGCTGCTGCAGCAGGCATGGGGCACCCCACCGGAAGAAGGCAAGGCCGACGCCCGGGAGAAGACGATCGAGAAGCACCTCCAGGCGATCCAGAAGCTGGACCCCAAGAACAAGAACGGCGTGTTGGAAGAGGCGATGTTCGGCGAGGCCGTCCGCAGCCTGCAGAGCATTTCTCCCCAGGCAAGCAAGCAGCAGGCCGCGACCAAGGTGGAGAAGGCCCAGAAGACGCTGCTGGAGCTTGTCGAGCAGACCAAGGAATTGAACAAGCCCCAGCACGTCTATGCCTACCTGGCGCAGACCTACCTGTTCCAAGACAAGAAGGATACCGGCGTGGAGATGCTGCAGAAGGCCCATGACGCCGACCCCAGCAGCCCGCTTGCCGAACGGCTGGAGCAGGTCATCAGCCAGTTGAAGTCCGGCGACAAGTAACTCTGCCGGCTGAGGCACATTCCCCGGCCCTGGGAGTTCGACCCTCTCCCGGGGCCGATTCTATGCGCGGCTTCTCCCCGCACCGGGCACTACGGCGATACGCTGCCCAGTTCGCCCCAGCCGGGCACGCGGATGAGGGGACCTTCGCCCTTGGGGGCCGAAATGTCGCCCACCAGCACGGTGCGCATGCCGGCCTCGGAGAACGCCCTGGCACCGAGCGGACAGCCGGCGATACCCGTCCGCAGCATCGGGAAGGTCTTGCGCATCTCGCTCAGTTCGCTGACCAGCCTGGTTTCGACCTCGATGGTCGGAATCCCCCACTTGCCCCGCTCGAGGTGCCATTTCTGCCGCTTCCACAGCAGGATCGGCCCGTCGGGGAAGCCGCCGGTTCTCAGTTGCTCATGGAGTGTGTCGTGGCGCGAGACCGGCTCGCGCGTGAAGTAGGCGATGCTCGCCGTCTGGGCCAGCTTGCTGAGCCCCGCCGACGCGGCCGCTTCGGCCAGGGGCACGCAGTCCAGGTCTACCGCGACGATCGGCCGATCCTTCTGCCACACGTACACCCGCCCGGTGCCGTGGACCTCGTCGCCGTATTCGCTGTCCTGGTGGTCGACCTGCAGCGTGTATACGCCGGGCTCTTGGGGCACGGGCACGGTGGTGCCGGCGTAGCCGTGCCGGTCGGTGTAGGCTCCGCGCTCGATGCCCTTCCCCGCCCTCAGGCGCATAGCGGCCTGCTCCACCGGCAGGTCCAGCACGAGGAAATCGTTCCGCTGCAACCGCAGCACCACCGGCGCGTCCTCGCCGGCGGGGGTCACGGAGTCCGGAACGGTCAGGGTGTACTCGCCCCCGCACCCGGCAAGGGCCGCCACTGCCAGCAACATTGTCCACAGCTTTGTCATTCGATTGCCTCCCGAGGGAGAGATTAGGCACGATGGAAACCGGTTTGTCAACGCCGCAGCCGCCGGCAGCGTCGCCACCGAACCCCGCGGATCGCAAATCCGTGACGGTCGGGCATGAAAATGTCGATAAGAATGCCAAGGCGGCTTGCCCCGGTCCCGTCGTTGTGGTGAAGTCTGGGTATCGGGAAGATTGTGACAGGAAAGGAACCGCATGCTGAATGAACCGAGATTCGTGAACGAAGATCCTTGGCGGGTCTTCCGAATCATGAGCGAATTCGTCGAGGGCTTCGAGACAATGAGCAAGGTCGGACCGGCCGTGAGTATTTTCGGCTCGGCCCGCACGCCCCGCACCGACCCGTATTACAAGAAGGCCCGCAAGCTCTCGGGCATGCTCGCCGAGGAAGGCTACGCAATCATCACCGGTGGCGGTCCGGGCATCATGGAGGCCGCCAACCGTGGCGCCGACGACGTGAACGGGCTCTCGGTGGGGCTGAACATCAACCTGCCGATGGAGCAGAACGCCAACCCCTGGGCCAAGCTGCGGCTCGACTTCCGGTACTTCTTCGCACGGCTGGTGATGTTCGTCAAGTACGCCAACGCGTTCGTCTGTTTCCCCGGCGGGTTCGGTACGCTGCACGAGTTCTTCAACTCGATGACGCTTATCCAGACCGGCAAAAGCGTGCGGTTTCCGGTGGTGCTGATCGGGCGGAGCTTCTGGAACGGCATGTCTGACTGGATCAAGGAGGCCATGCTGCACAAGGGACACCACAAGATCGACCCCGACGACACGGATCTGTTCACCATCACCGACAGCCTCCACGAGACCGTGAAGATCATCAAGGATGCCTCCCCGCCGGAACTGGGTCCCCCACCGCCGGCCGCCCTGGCCGACAGTGCCAGCACCGGGGAGGGTACCGTAATCGGCAAGCCGGCTCGGCGCTACGATCCCGGCCGAAACGGCAACGCCCCCGAAGGCAAGCAGAGGCAGAAAAACTACGACTAGCCTGCACCTGGTCCAGCGAACATGCAAAAGCCCCCGGAATCGTGCCGGGGGCTTGTTGTTTCCTGTTGCGTTCAGGGGTGAGGCCGCACTGTCCGACCTGCGGATGCGTCGGCCTTTACATCCGGGACTGGCGTTCGGTCAGGAATTCGATCAGTGCCTTGTCGAACGTCATCGCGTTGTCGACGGTGATGAAATCGGCCCGGACGTTGAGGCATTCCTGCTTATAGCGGTCGATGAACGCCCGCAGTTCCTCCAGGTAGCTGGCACGGATGCTCTGGGGGTCCACGTCCAGGTGCTCCCCGTTTTCGGGGTCCTCGAACCGCACCTGCCCGTCGAACTCGAAGGCCACCTCGCTGTGGTCGAGCACCTGGAAAATGATCAGGTCGTGCCCGCGGAATTTGAGGTGGTGCAGCGCGTCGATCACGCCGTCCTGGTCGGCCAACAGGTCGCTCATCAGGATCATGAGGCTGCGTTTTTTCACGCGTGAGGCGATCTCGTGAATCGCCTTGGCGAGGTTCGTCTCGCCGGCCGGCTTGGTTCGCCCGAGAATGCCCAGTATGTTCGTCAGGTGCGAACGTTTGCTCTTGGGCGGGAGGAACTG
>JBKHHV010000210.1:0-6737 GCA_046539005.1 Phycisphaerae bacterium | reverse complement strand
TGGACTACATGCTCCACCTGCTTACCCTCTCGCCATGAGAATGCGTTTGCCCTGATCAACCGACGGGCACATCCACGACCACGTTCACCGGGCCGTCGGCGACCGAGTGGATGGTCATGTGCGCCGCGAAGACACCCTCAGCCACGCGCACCCCTTCCCGGCGAAGCGCCGCGGTGAAGGCGTCGTACAGCGGCAGCGCCTGCTCGCCGACGGCTGCGTTTACGAACGCCGGGCGGCGTCCTTTCCGGGTGTCGGCCTGAAGGGTGAAGTTGGAGATCGCCAGGATCTCCCCGCCCACGTCCATCACCGACAGATTGAGCTTGTCGGCGTCGTCCTCGAAGATGCGGAGATTCGCCACCTTCGCCGCCAGTATGCGGGCGTCGGTGGGGGTGTCGCTGCGGGCCACCCCGGTGTATACCAGCAACCCCGGGCCGATCTGCCCGGTCACCCGCCCTTCGACCGTGACGGCCGCCTCCGATACGCGTTGCAGCAATGCCCTCATGATCCACCCTTTCTCGCCTTGCCGTGGTACAGGTCGGCCATCGCCTCTGCCTTGGCGGCGATCTTCTTCCACAGGGCCGCGGGCTTGAGCACCTCGGCCTCCGGGCCGTAGCCGAGAATCCACCAGGCGATCTCGCCGATTCCGTCCACCCGGGCCCGGTACACGCATGCCCCGTCGTCGTTCCAGTCGATCTGCTGGGTGGGGTGCCACTGCACCTCGGCGACGTTCCCCGCCACCTTCGGACTGAAGCGGATCGCCACGTCGTACTCCCGACCCTCGGGGATCATGCTCCAGGCGAGCCCGAAATGCTTCTCCACGTCCGCGACCGGCGGCGGGGGGAACTTCCGCAGCGTCGCCGCCACCTTGCGGAACCGGATGAGCTTGAACGTGCGGACCTCCCCGTGCGCCTCGCTTCGGGCGATGACGTACCACGCCCTCGCCTGGAACACCAGCCGGTAGGGATGCAGGCGGGTCATCAACTGCCTGCGATCGGCGAAGCTCAGATACACCACGTCGCACACGCGGCGGTCGACGATCGCCTGGGCGAGGGTGTCGAAGACATCGGCGGCGGCGTCGTGACGGCTCATGGGGCCCAGCGACACGTTGGTTCGCTCGACGATGCTTCCCACGTACCGCCGCACCGGCGCCGGGAGGATGCTTTCCAGCTTCATCGCCGCCTTGGAGCCCTCGGCCGTCAGGGGCAGCGCCGGTCCCTGGGGGCTTTTGCCCGCCAGCAGGAGCATGCTCAACGCCTCCGAGAGCCTCAGGTTGATCGGCGGGAGGAAGAAGTTGCTCGCCAGGCGATACCCCCCGGCGTCGGGATCGTAATAGTAAGGAATGTGGGCCAGTTCGAGCATGTTCAGATCGCGGAAGATCGTCCGGCGACTCACTTCCAGTTCCTCGGCAAGCTCGGCGGCCGTGTATGCGCGACGCCCCTGCAGCAGCAGGATCAAACGCAGCAGTCTGTGGATGCGGTCTACGCCCATGTCCCCTGCCTGTCTACGGCACAGGGGTGACAACGTGCTGTCACTCCAGCCCCGGGAGAACCATGGTACGCCCCGATTCTGCGCGTCACTGCCTGCATACGGTCGGCCGCTTACCCTTCGATCTGTTCCTCGTCTTCGACGACCTCCGGCCGGAGGGGTTCGACCACCTGGGCGTCGGGCCAGGGCGCCTCGCCGGCCGCGGCGGGCAAGGCGATTTTGACGTTCCCCGCCTGGAGGATCGTGCCGGTCACGCGGGCCAGGTCGGCCTGGGCATTCTGGTAGCCCACCAGGGCACGGGCCTGGGCCCGCAGCGCCGTCGCCAGCCGTGCCTGGGCGTCCAGGAGCAACTGCAGGTTGTTGGGCGTCATCTCCTTTTCCTGCACCAGGGTCTCGAAGCCCACCACCAGCTTGCGGAGCATCGCCACCTCGCGGTTCCGCTGCTGCCATTCCTCGTAAGTGGTGCGGATCTCGCGAATGCGCTCCTGGATCAACTGGGCGATCTGGTCGGCGGTTTCCTGCATTCGGGTGATCGACTGGGCACGCTGAAGGCGCCGGGCGTACAGCTCGGCAAGCCGTTCCCGGTTACCGATGGGATACTCGGCGGCGATGACCATGCTGTAGCTGGCGTAATCGCCGGCGTAGAGGTAATCGTTGGCCTGCCCGCGTGCACGGTCGCGCCCGTGGAGGCCGCCCGAGAGCGTCAGGTCCAGGCGGGGCAGTGTCTGGTTGCGCGCGACTTCCACGTTGATCGCCGCGACGCTGATGGCGTACCGCGCCTGCTGCAGCACCGGGTTGTGCTTCAGGGCGGTCAGCAACTGGTCGCCGGCGTCGATGTTCAGCGGCGTGGGGTCCGGCAGCGTCACCGGCATGATGTGGGCATCCGAACGCAGGTTTACCTGCGGATCGGCCAGCAACTTCTCCAGCGCCTCGCGGGCGTCATCGACGGCCTTCTCGGCCCGCAGCAGTTCGAGCTGGCGGGACACGACGGCCGAGTTGGTCTGCTTCTGCTCGACGTTCTCGCGTGCCTCGTGACGAATGGAGGCCTTGTTGTGGGTAGCGATGGTCTCTTCCAGGAGGCCCTGGATGATGTCCAGTTCGATCTTCGCCTGCTGGAGCGTCCAGTATGCCTGGATCACCTGGGCGACGACGTCTTCCACCTTCGCCCGGAAGCCCTGCATCTCGGCCTTGTGGCTGACCCGGGCGATGCGCAGCCGTGCGAGGTTGAAGCTGGGCCAGGCGTTCCGCAGCAGCGGCTGGGTGAACTCGAACCGGGCCTCGGGCTCCCATCGCGAGCCGTTGACGTCATCGAAATTCCGGGCCTGCACGAAACTCGCCGACCAGGTTCCGCCGGTGATGAGCTTCTGGCGGATGCCGCCCTGGATCCCGCGGTTCTTGATCTGCCCCAGGGTCGAGCCCTGGCGGTCGGTCTTCTCGTAGGACCATTCACCGAAGACCACCGGGTCGAACTCGGCGGCCGCCTGCACCATGTCCTGCCGCGAGATCGCCGGATCGTAGCCGGAAATCTGGATCTCGAGGTTGTTGGCCAGGGCACGCACGATCGCCTGCTCCAGCGTCAGGGGGATCTGCTTGACCTGCCGGGTCTCGTAGAGATCGTTGGGATCGAACCGTTCGTCGCTCTCGGCCAGGCGTGCCACGGCGTCGTGCTTGACGAACCGCTTGGTCACCGTGCGGACCTGCAGCTCGGGAATGCCGTTCCCGGCCGGGTGGTACAGCCCCAGGTCGTCGGCCGAGAGCCTCTGGTCGCCGTCACGGGATGCCAGTTCCCGCTGGTACCGGTACAGCATGGTCGGGTCGATGTCCCCCGGCTCGATGCACCCGCCCAGCAGGATCAGCCCCACCAGACCCAACATCCATCCGCTTCGTACGTTACCGTCCATAGTCATCCCGACTCCTGGTCTTGTAGATGCCAACTACGATGCCGATTCGGGCGGCATACGTCCAGATAATTCCTTGCTGGTACATCGGAGACCGGGACGGCCGCCTTGGGCGCCGTCTTGTTTGCTGCATCGACGCATTTCGCCGCAAATCATCGGCGAATTCGCAGCGGGTTCGCCTTGTCCCGGCCGATTCTGAATCCGGACGAAATACTCGGACCTCCGGAGCGTTCTATACCTGCATACTCGCTCCCGGGAGAAACGAACATGACAAGGATGACCCTGATGTGCCTGGCGACGACCGTCGTTGCGGGCACGTTCTGCGCGTCGGCTTCGGCACAGGACGCCGCCACCCGCTTCACCGCCCTGTACGGACGCGACTTGATGGACGCCCGTCAGAGCCCGACCTTCACCGACGACCTCCGCCTGGCCGAGGCGATGCTGAAGACCGCCCGGGTCACCCGAAAAGACCCCGACATGGTCGCCCTGCTGTGCGAGAACGCCTACCAGCTCGCCCGCAAACGCCCCGAGGGCTACGACACAGCGGTAGATGCCCTGGACCTGCTGGGAGCCTCGGTGCCGGAGAAGGCCGAGACCTGCCAGGAGAAGCTGGTGGAGATCTACCAGATCCGCTACCGCACCGCCCGGGCCGACGCGCGACCCAAGCAGGGACAACGGGCGATCGACGCCCTGTGCGAACTCGCCGAGATGCGCGTCCAGAACGCCGACTACCGCCGGGCAACGGCGTCGCTGCGGAACGCCCTGGTGATCGCACGGGTCATCCGCTCCGGAAGCAAAGACGAGATCGACGCCCGGCTGGACGAACTGTCGGCCGCCGAGAAGATGACCCGCCAGGCCGAGGAACTCAAGAAACGCCTTGCCGCCGACCGGAACGACACCTTCGCACGGGAACGGCTCATCGAACTGTACCTGGTGGACCTCGACGACCCCGAGGAGGCCGGCAAGTATCTCACCCCCTCCTCCGACCAGGCGTTGCGGACCTACATTCCCCTCGCCGCCCGCGACCCGTACACCGTGGGCAAGGATCTGCAACCGCAATTGGCCCAATGGTACCTCTCGCTGGCCGAAAAGGAGAAGGACCAAAGCCGTCTGCTGATGCTCCGGCGGGCAAGGACCTACTACGAAGCCTGGCTGGACAAGCACCGTCGCAAGGATGCCGAACGGACCAAGGTGGAGTTCGAACTCAAGAAGATCAGCGATGCCATCGCCAGGCTCGATGCCACCGACGCCAAGGCCTGGAAAGACCTGCTCAAAACGATGGACCTGCAGAAGAACGTGGTGGCCGGTGTGTGGAAGAAGGCTATCGGCGGCGGGCTGAGCACCACCGGCGGGAAGCTCTCAACGGTCGCGGTGGGTGTTCGGCCGTCGGGAAGCTACGAGCTGACGCTGAAGTTCACCTGCCCCGATGGAAGCCCGGCCGTGGAGGTGCTGTTCCCCATGGGTGCCCGTGGCGCACGCCTGAGCCTTGGCGGTAAACACGGCAAGACCGTCGCCCTGCATTTCAACCGGCGGTCCAAGGCGGCCGACAGGGTCAAAGCCCCCGGCGTGCGGAGCTTCAGCTTCCTCAAGAAACAGGTGTACACGCTCCTGCTGACTGTCGCCCTGCGCGAGGACTCCACCCAGATCACCGTCGCCATCAATGGCCGACAGATACTCTACTGGCGCGGCGCCAAGAACGACCTTTCGGCCAATCTTCGCCTGCGATACCCCGGGTGGCGCACGCTGGCGATCGGCACCAGCGAGTCGGCCTTGACGTTTACCGAGGCCCGCATCCGGGCGATCACCGGCGGAATGCGTTTCTGGACGCCCGAGACAACCATGAAGGAACACTTCAAGTTCCGCGAACCGAGACGCAAGCCCGCCCATCGGGCCAAACGGCTGGAGAAGCGCCGCGCCAGGAACAAGAACCGCAACAATCGCGACTGAACCTGCAGGCCCAAACCGCCCTTCTCCCGCACGGCCGGGCTTTCGTCGATAGCATTCTCCGGAAGCCGGAAACGAAACCATCGGAGGCCCCATGCGGGAAGACGGCATACAGATGCTGCTGGAGCGATACCCGGGCAAGGTCCGCGACCTGGAAGACTACCGCCAGGCGGTTCGCATCTTCGACGACCGCGCTCACGCAGGCCGCGTTCTTGCCGGGCTCCTGGAAGACTTCCGTGACGCCTCGGCCGTGGTACTGGCGGTTCCGGCGGGCGGCGTCCCGGTGGGGGTCCGTCTCGCGAGCGAACTGTCGCTGCCGGTGGACGTAGCGGTGGTGAGCAAGATCACGCTTCCGAGCAACACCGAGGTGGGCTGTGGTGCGGTCGCCTTCGACGGAACGGTAGAACTCAACCAGCCGCTGATCCGCAGCATCGGCCTGCGAGGTGAGCAACTGCACGATCGCATCGACCGGACGCGATCCAAGGTCGAGCGCCGCCGGCAGATCCTTCGCCCGCCCGGGCAAAGGCCGATTGTCGAGGGGAAGACGGCGATCCTCGTCGACGACGGGCTGGCCTCGGGTTTCACCATGCGGGTGGCGGCGTTGGCCGTCCGCAGCATCCGACCGTCGCGGGTGATCGTGGCGGTGCCCACCGCCCCGGCCTCCACCATCGACGCCCTGGCCGGCGAGGTCGACGAAGTCCGCTGCGTGAACATCCGCTCGGGGGCCCGCTTCGCCGTCGCCGACGCCTACCGTAACTGGCGCGACGTGCCCGAAACGGAAGCCATCGAGTGTCTTCGCAACGCCTGAACCGGAGACTTACCGAGCCGGACCGGGCATGATAACCCCCGCCCCCTGCTGATAGACCAGCGAGGCGCCCAAGTGCGCGGTCCACGCCATCAGGCCGCACGCCGTCAGCAGCAACCCGGCTGCCAGCACCGTCGCCATCGCCTGCCAAAGACCCTTCACGGCCGGGAGATACCGCGCCAACTCCACCACGACCGCCCCGCCCAGCACCCAACTGACGGCTTCGGAGACATTCTCATGATCCTTGAGCACCCGCGGATCGTACAGCGATCGGCCGACCACGTCGTCCGCCCAGTGCCCGGTGAGCACCGAAAGCCAACTGCCCGCGGCCGCCAGCAACAACAAAACCGTCGCCGGAAGGGCGAACCGACGCAGTTTCTTCCATCGGCCTCCTGCAAGCCCCGCCGCCCAGAATACAGTCCCGACCAGCGTCAGGGCGATCGGGGCGTGGACGACCATCGGGTGCAGCAGTTCGATGCGCCACATCGACGCCACGCTCTCCCCCTCGGCCACCCCCGGCGCCAACAGCACCCACGCCCGACTCACTCGATGATCTCCACCTTGGTCGGCTCGTTGCGGTTGCCCACGCGGGTGACGGTTACGCG
>JBKHHV010000209.1:0-6784 GCA_046539005.1 Phycisphaerae bacterium | reverse complement strand
CAGCCCCACCAGCCTCGGCCACCACTTCCTGGTCCGCGAGAAGAAAGGCATGGAATTCGAGACGGTGCTGGTCCTGATGCCGGAAGTCATCAAGGCGACCATGGTACCCGCCGAGCCGATGAAGCTGTCGCCCCCGCGTGAACTGGACCCCCAGACGAGCCGCTCCCGACCATGACCGAACGGCCTGACCATCCCGAAACGTTGCCTCCCGCCGAGGCGAGCCGCCGGCTGATCGCAGACTCGCCGATCGCGCTGATCACGGCCGACGGGGACCTGCGGATTTCCTCCATCAACCCCGCCGCCCGGGAAGTGCTGGGGCTCAACGACGACGACCTGACCGGCACGCCGCTGGTGCATACGATCGTTCCGCGGCATCGTCGGGCGGTGCAAAGGCTGCTGGGGCGCGTGCTGCGCGACGGACTGACACCGAAGTTCGAGGTTCCCCTCCCCACCAATACCGGCGCCGAGCGGAACCTCTCGGTGCGCCTGGCACCCATGAGGAGCGCCGACGGGGAAGACATTACGGGCGTGGCCGTCTGGTTTGTCGACCAGACCGAACTGCGCCACCGTGCCGACCAGCTCGCCCAGCGGGAGAAAATGGCCTCCCTCGGCACGCTGGCTGCCGGGGTCGCCCATCACTTCAACAACATCCTGGGGGGCATCACCACGGCCGTAGATTACGCCCTGACGAGCCTGGACTTCCTGGCGATGAAACGAGCCCTCCAGACCACCGCCGAAGCCGCCGCCCGGGCCTCGAAGATCGTCCAGTCGCTTCTGAGTTTCGCCGAGCATCCCCACCGCCCCGACGACCTGGCCGACCTGACCGAGGTGGTGCTGACCTTCGTGCAACTGGTGGAAAGGCCACTCGCCGAGCGGGATATCAAGCTGGACCTCGACCTGAGGAAGGTGCCCATTACCGAGGTGCAGACCCACCGCATGCACCAGGTGCTGGGGAACCTGCTGTCCAACGCCGAGGAAGCCATGCCCGAGGGCGGCACGATCTCCCTTTCGCTGCGGGCCGAGAACGAATGTGCCGTCCTGGAGTTCTCCGACAGCGGCAAGGGGATCCCCAAGCGCGAACTGCCGATGGTCTTCGAGCCCTTCTACACCACCAAGGGCCTCCATGCCGGCGGCGACAAGGTTAACCCCGGGCTGGGGCTTTCGGTCGTGCACGGAATCATCGTCGAACTGGGCGGTACGATCTCCGTCGACTCCGAACTCGGGGAAGGCACCACCTTCACCATCCGGCTCCCGCTGGACCCGGAAACGGCCGACATCTGATTATTGCCGCCAACGCATCGGCGCGGTACGATCTGCCTGTCATGGTCCACCCTTCCCGTCCATTCCGGGCTGCTGCGCTGCTTGTGATGGTGCTTGCGGCACTTCCCGCATCAGCGGGCGAGGACGACGCCCGATCCGTCTTCGACGAACTCTACAAGGAACGGGTCACCAAGGTCTCCCGCACCCCCACCCGCACAGACGACGTTGCACTGGCCGGCGAAATGCTGGCCGCCACCAAGGCCGTCGACCCCAACAAAACGCCGAAGCTGCTGACCATCATCTGCAGCGAAGCCGCCGAACTGGCGATGCGGAACCCCGCCGGATACGTAATCGCCCTCCAGGCGGCCGACCTGCTGGAACAGAAGGTCGCCTCCGAGAAGTTGACGGCGGTGGAGATACGCACCGAGGCATTGCGCCGCCAGTACGGGCGCGCCCAGGGCACCGCCCGCCACGAGACGGGGATTGCACTGGTCAACGCCATGGCAACACTTGCCGAGGTCCACAGCAAGAAAGACGACAACACCGAGGCGATCGCCCTTCTGAGCCGGGCCAGGCTCATCGCCAGGCGGATCGGGCTCAAGACCGACAAGATGGACCAGCGCCTGGACTGCTACCGCGACCGCAAACGCGTCCTGCTGAAACTGGACGTCTGCGCCCGCCGCATCGAGAACGACCCCAACGACGTGGACGCCCGGGCCGACATGATCCGCCTGTGCCTGGTCGAACTGAACAACCCCACCCGGGCTGCGAAACTGCTGACGGCGAAGGTTCCCGAGCCGTTCGTCACCTATGTGCCCCTGGCAGCCAAGGACCCGAACGACTGGACCGCCGGCCAGAGCTATCAGCTCGCCGAGTGGTACCACAGCCTCGCCAAGGAGGCATCCCAGGCGGGCAGGCCGGCCATGCTTGTCCGTGCCCGGAGCGGTTACGAGCGATTCCTGGAACTGCACAAGAAGAAGGACACCCAGGCCGCCAAGGCCAAGCTGACCGTCACCGCGATCGAGAACGAGCTGAAGAAGACCGGCTCCGAGGCGGTCACCGTTACCGAGAAATGGGCCGAACTGCTGAAACTGGTTGACCCTGCCAAGGATACGGTCACCGGCAAATGGAAGGTCACCAAGACCGGGCTGGAACTGGACGGCCAGCGCGGCAGCAACATGCTGGCGATTCCGCTGGAGGTACGGGGCAACTACGAGATCGTCGCCGAGTTCGCCCGGACCGAGGGCACCTACGACATCATGTTCACCATTCCGGTTGCCACGCACAACGCGGCCGTCCTGCTCAGCGCCTACGGCGGCAAGTACAGCGGGCTGGGAGACATCGGCCGAAGGTCGGTCAACCGAAACGAGACCTCCAGCGAGTGCAACATCCGCAACGACAAGGCCTACAAGGTCAGCATCCTGGTCAAGTGCGTCTCGAAGAGCAAGGCCGGCGTGCTGGTGAAACTGGACGGCAAGGAGTACTTCAAGTGGACGGGCGACCCGTCATCACTGGAGCCGCCCACCCGCGCCCGCCTGAAGAACACCCGGCAGATCGGCATCGGCGCCTACAGCGCCGACGTGACCTTCCGCTCGGTCAAGCTCCGCCTGCTGGGCGACAGAAGCACCACCAAGAAACTGCGGGACTGAGCGAATCCGGGTATCGAAATTGCCGCACGGATGAGCGATCCGGCCTTGTCTCCATCCTGCTACCGCGGTATTCTCGATGCATGACCGAATACCACCCAGACCGAGTGGGGTTGGGGTGCATCCTGGTTTGCTGGGGGATTGTCTTTCTCTGTGTTCCCGCCCCGGCCGACGAGGACGCCCGGACCAAAGCGGAATCCGTCTTTCAGGAACTGTACGGCGAGCGGCTTGAAGCAGCCGAGAAGACCCGGGACGCCGAGGACGACCTGAAGCTTGCCCAGGAGATGATCGGCGCCGCAGAGCGCCTGGACCCCAAGGCCCATCCTGACCTGGTGGGGATGATCTACACCACGGCCGCCCGGCTGGCGGTGAGAGCAGACGCCGCCGACGGTACTGCTGCCAAGGTCCTCGGCCTTCTGGAGAAGAACTTCCCCCACCGCAGGATCGACGCCCTGCAGATACGGTCTGAGATTCTCTACCGCGACCTGGTGGCGAAGAAGAAACGCAACGATGCCTTGGAAGAAGGCCCCGACCGCAAGCAACGCCGGGAGTGGGCTGAAATCGGCCTGAATCTCGTGAACACACTCGAAGAGCTGGCGGCCGTGCAGAACGCCGAGGGCAGGCCCGCCGAGGCGATTGATGCCCTGGGCAAGGCGGTCGAGCTTGCAGAGGATATCGAGATGGTGCCCAGCCACCTCAAGGCGCTTGCCGGTCAGTACCGCTCCCGCGTGGCGCTTCTGAAAGATGCAGCCAGCCTGCAGGAGGCATTGGAGAGGAACCCCCGCAACCTGCGGGCGCGCATGCAGATGATCCGGCTTTGCATCGTCGGCATCGATGACCCCGGGCGCGCCGCCAAGTGGATGACGCCGAGGGTACCGGAGCCCTGGCTGACCTACGTGCCCCTGGCGGGCATACCGACAGGCGAACTCAGCGACCAGCAGTGTTACCAATTGGCTAACTGGTACCACAGCCTCGCCCGCAAGGCCCCGGAGACCGACCGAACGGCCCTGCTGAGGCGCGCCGCCGCCTGCTACCAGGGTTTCCTGAAGAAGCACGAGAAGGTGGATACCCAGGTCGCCCGGGCAAAAGTGGCGCTGAACAGCCTTACGGAGTTGCTGCCGCAAAGCAGTTCCGACGGAAAGCACCTTGGCAAACCCGGACAGCAGGTGGAACTGCTGGACCAGGTCATCCCTCCGCTGGACGTCATCCGCGGCAAGTGGAAGAGAACCGAGAACGGACTGGCGGCACTTGCCTATACCGGCTGTACCTATGGCCGTTTGATGCGGATCCCGGTTGTGGTGAAAGGTGACTACGAACTCACGGCCCTGTTCGCCCGCATCGACGACCGCAGGGAGATCATTTTCACGATTCCCGTCGGCGACCACAGCGTAACCGTGTTCCCGGAAACATTCAGAAACGCCGCCGGGATCGGGATGATCAATGACGTGGATGGATGCCAGAACGAAACATCGATCCGGTGCACCCTGGTAAAGAAGAAGGCCTACAGATTGGCAATCACCGTGCGCGACACGGGCACGAAGAAGGTCAGCATCGAGGTGAAGCTCAACGGCAAGCGCTTCCTTGATTGGCAGGGCGACCCGGAGGCGCTGAAGCCACCCCCTCGCGCCGATGTCAAGAAGAAGGGGATCATCGGGTTCGGCAGCTACAGGTCAACGGTGATCTTCCGATCCATCAAGATCCGCCTGCTCGACGAGACCGGAAGCCTGGAAAGGACCCGCAAGCAACCCCGCTAGCCGATCTCGCACCGTCCCTGCTCCTCGCCGAAAAGCCAGCGTCGCCCGCCCGGCCAACCGGCGACCGACATATCCAGCACCCGCAGGCTGTATTCGGTCAGCGGAACTGCCGGGTTATGCAGGTCGGACGCGGCGGCGAGGTCGTAGTTGACGATCGCCGACAGCGAGAACTGGTCGGGGTTGGCGTACAGCGTGCCCTCGTTGCGATAGTGGGCCCGGACCAGGTCGGGGGCGTTCATCAGCTCCCACACCGAGGCCGGCGACTTGTCCCCGTGGCGGTACACCACGTTGCAGGTCGGGTCGACCGCGCCCCAGCGTCCCCGGCGGTAGACCTCGACGATCACGTGCCCGTTGTAAGGCCGATGCGGATTCGCCTGGAACACGATCCGCGCCGGCAGACCCGCCACCGAGCACAATGCACAAGCCACGCGAGACACGTCCGAACACCAGTCCGACCCGCGGGCGATGACCTCTTCCTCGCTGCCACCCACGCGAACGTCGGCCGGCTGCTGGCGGGCTACCCTCGCGCCCAGCCGTCGGCAGAAACGAGCAATCCGCCGGATCCGACGGGAAGCCGGTCCCTCGTCGCCGCCCGCTACATGCAGCGCCTCTTCCAACCCCGGACGGCTGCCGGGCTGGTAACGGACCTCGGTCGGGGAGTAGTCGCCGTAGAGGAAGTCGGCCGTCGCGTCGCACACGCGGACCATGTTCTCCAGGGCGAGTCGGTCCGGGCCGGCGGGGTCGGGCGAGTCCTGCCGCAGCATCACCCCGTAGGCGACGCCGAACTGGTCGATGCCCTGGTAGGGACGGATACGGTCTGGCACGGGCCGAAGGAGCATCACCCGTCCGCCAGCCCCAGCCGCTGGTATTGCTCGTTCGGGCGTTCGAGCTTCGCATCGCCTCGGGTTAGCAGGCCGATCATCCTCCCTTCGGTCTCGGCGTCCGGCAGCGATCCGCACCCGTAGGGGGCGAGCATGTGGCGGTTGAGCGAATCGAACATGACCATGACGGCCTTTACGGGATGTCTCCTTTGCACCTGCTGCGCAATGCTGCAGATGAAATGCTGGACCCGGCGAGCGGCTGAGCCGGTCGGCCGATCAGACGTCGAATTCGTCGCCGCGGAAGGTCTGGCCGAGGTAGGTCTTGCGGACCAGTTCGTCGGTAACGAGGTCCTTGGGGTTGCCTTCCCGGAGGATCTTGCCCCCGTCGAGGATGTACGACCGGTCGGTCACGGTCAGCGTTTCGCGGACGTTGTGGTCGGTCAGCAGGATGCTGATGCCGCGGTCCTTCAGGGCCCGGATCTCCCGCTGCAGGTCCTCCACGGCAATCGGGTCCACCCCGGAGAATGGTTCATCCAGCAGGATCATGATCGGGTTCATGACCAGGGCGCGTGCGATCTCAAGCTTTCTCCGTTCGCCGCCGGAGAGGGTACGGGCGAGCTGGTGCTGCTGCACCGTCAGCCCGAACTGCTCCAGCAGCATGTTGCAACGCTCGCGGCGGACCTTGCGCGGAAGCGACATCGTCTCCATGATCGCCAGGATGTTCTGCCGCACCGTCAGCCTCTGGAAGATGCTCGGCTCCTGGGACAGATAGCCCATCCCCCGGCGGGCGCGGCGGCGATCGACCTGACGTGCGGGTCGGGGTACGCGGCGGGACTGCTGGCGGCGGCAACGGGCGGCCAAGTCATCGGCGTGGACCGGTCGGCGGGGATGCTGGCCGAGGCGCGGGCGAATTACCCCGAGTGCGAGTTCGTGCAGGCGGACATCCTGGAGTACCTGCGGGGACTGGAGGATGGCTCGGTCGATGTGGTGACGTGCTGCTGGGGGCTGGGATACTCGCGGCCGTGGGCGGTGCTGCGCCAGATTCGGCGGGTGCTGCGGCCGGGGGGACGCGTGGGAATCATCGACAACAGCCTGTTTTCACTGCGGGAGATTTTGGCGTGCTCATTCCTGGCGTTTGCCGAGCGGCCCGAGGCGCTGGAGAATTTGATGCGGTTTCGGTTTCTCACGGGGCCGGGGCAACTGACGGCGTACTTCCGGCTGCTGGGGATGCGGCCGGTGTGGAGCGACGGGGGCAGCCGGACGTATACGGTGGCAAGCGGACAGGCGGCCATCGAACGGCTGA
>JBKHHV010000208.1:0-6825 GCA_046539005.1 Phycisphaerae bacterium | reverse complement strand
CATCCGCGACCTGGACAACCGCGACCCCAACTGGAACGAGCCCCAGGGCGTCAAGGTCGGCGGCGTGATCTACGGCGGCCGCGACAGCGACACCTCCGTGCCCGTCTGGGAAGCCTTCGACTGGACCCACGGCGTGATCACCATCGGTGCCTCGCTGGAGAGCGAGACCACCGCGGCGACCATCGGTGCCGAGGGCGTGCGAACGTTCAATATGATGAGCAACATGGACTTCCTGGCGATCCCGCTGGGCAAGTACATCATGAACAACGTCAAGTTCGCCGACGGCGTCAAAGACGTGCCGGGCGTGTTCGGCGTCAACTACTTCCTCAAGGGCAAGGACGGCAAGTTCCTCAACGGCATGCTGGACAAGGCCGTCTGGGTCAAGTGGATGGAACTCCGCGTCAACGGCGACGTCGAGGCCATCAAGACTCCCATCGGCAACATCCCGCTGTACGAGGACCTCAAGAAGCTCTTCAAGGAGGTCCGCAACAAGGACTACACCGAGGCCGACTACAACGAGCAGTTCTCCATCCGCATCCCGGAACTGCTGGCGAAGATCGACCGGATCGAGAAGGTCTACCAGACCGTCGAGGACACCCCCGAGGTCGTCTGGGAGCAGCTCAAGGCCCAACGTCAGCGTCTCGATGAACTCAAGAGCGCCAAGGGCGAATACGTCAAGCCCGCCGATCTGCCGTAACGCCGGCGGCCTTAACCACCGAAGCACCCCAAAGCGCGGCGGATCCGATTACCCGGGTCCGCCGCGTTTCTCTTTGGGGACACCCCCCATGGCCGAGGGGCCGCGAGAAACCACGGATGCCCGCTTTTTGTGCGTCGCCTGCACACCCTCTATGCACCCGTAGCTCTCCGCTTGATCGGCCGCTTTCCCTCGGCTTCTCCAAGCCCCTGCAGGCACACTGCTTACGCTGGAGGGCGTTTCCGCTGGGATGCGGCATGTTCTTTGCATACAATAAGGTAGAACGAATCCGAAACCTTGGGAGGTATTGCGATGTCCGAGCGGAATTACTTCGGGTTGGCTGTGTGGGTCGCGGTGGCCGGCATGTTGCTGGTCGGCTGCAGCAAGGAAGATACCGACGCCAACGCCAACGGAAACGGCGTGCCGGACCTGTCCTACCCCGAGCCCGCCACCGACGCCATTGACCAGACGCACACTGAAACCGCGCAGAAGCTGATCAACGGCGGCGTGCGTTTCCTGCTTCGTCAGCAGCGGGACGACGGCGGGTGGAGCTTTGCGCCCGATCAGCCCTCCAACCCGGCTCTGACGGCGATGGTCCTCAAGACCCTCGCGCAGCACCCGGACCTTTCCCACCAGACCCCTGCCGTCAAGAAGGGCTACGACCTGATGCTCTCTTTCCAGCAGCCCAACGGGGGCATATACGACACCGATTCGCCCCACCGCCAGGAGAACTACACCACTGCGGTGGCGGTGATGGCCTTGGCGGCCGCCGAGAACCCCGAATGGAACGACGAGATGGGTCGCGCGGTCGACTACCTCAAGGGACTGCAGATCGTCCCGGGCTCGGAGACGGGCGACGGGGACGTCATCCAGGATGCCAACCACCCGTTCGTCGGCGGCGTCAGTTACGGCAAGCACGGCCGCCCGGACATGAGCAACGTCAGCATGTTCCTCCAGGCTCTGGAGGAGTCGGGCGTGCCGGGCGACGACCCGGCCGTCCAGCGGGCCAGACTGTTCGCCGAGCGAGCCCAGAACCTCCAGGAGACCAACCCGCTGGGCTGGGCCGAAAAGGGCCCCAACGACGGCGGCTTCATCTACGCTCCCGCCAAGCGCGACGCGGTAACGCCGGAGTCCAAGGCCGGCGAACTCCGCAGCTACGGCTCGATGACCTACGCGGGCTTCAAGAGCCTGCTGTACGCCGGCGTCGACCGCCAGGACCAGCGCGTCCAGCGCGCCTTCGACTGGATCCGGCAACACTGGGAACTGGACGTGAACCCCAACATGCCCTCCAAGCAGAGCCGCGAAGGCCTGTACTACTATTACCACATCTTCGCCAAGGCGCTGCGGGCGTGGGGTCAGCCGGTCATCACCGATCCCGAGGGCGAAAAGCACAACTGGCGAGAGGAACTGGTTTCGGTCCTCGCCGAGCAGGTCAATGACGACGGGTCCTGGACCGGCGACAAACGCTGGTACGAGCGGACCCCGATCCTGGCGACCTCCTACTCGGTGCTCGCTCTGCAGGAAGCGTTCAGGAAGTAGCCTCCCCGAGGCATTCGTTCGGACACGGGCGTCGGAGTCTCGGCTTCGGCGCCCTGTCTGTGCGCATGCGCGAAGGAACGAAATCGTAGGCTTTCGCCGCACCCTTTGTCTTGAAGCGGCCGCCCAGTCCTGTAAGGTATGCGTTTCCTCGACTCTCTGCAGGAGAACGCACATGGAAATCAGGCCGTTCAAGGGTTGGAGATACAACGTAGACTCCGGCGACGTCAGCAACCTGCTGGCCCCGCCGTACGACATCCTCTCCGGCGAGGACAAGCAGGCCCTGCTGGAGCAGGACCCGGCCAATATCGTCGCCGTCGACCTGCCCCACGTGCCGCCCAAGGAGGTCGGACCCGACAGCGCCTACGAGAAGGCCGCCTCGCTCCTGCAGCAGTGGCAGCGCGACGGGCTCATGAAACAGGACGGCAAGCCCGCCCTCTACGTCTACGAGCAGACCTACTCCTGGGCCGGCAAAACCCACACACGCCGGGCTATGCTCGCCGGCCTCCGCGCCACCGAACTCGGCGAAGACGTGATGCCCCACGAGCATACCTTCGACGGTCCCAAGGCCGACCGCATGAAGCTTACCGAGCACACCGGCCTGCAGATGTCCCCGATCTTCGGATTCCACACCGACCCCGACGGAATGGTGGGCAAGATTCTCGCCAAGGCCGCTGCCGATCAGCCCGCCCTGCAGGGCACCCTGCGCGGCGTCACCGAACGGCTGTGGGTGATCGACGACGAGCAGGACATCCGGAACATCCAGGACGCCCTGGAGGACGTGAAGGCCTACATCGCCGACGGGCACCATCGCTACACCACCGCGATGGACTACGCCCGCGGGCTCCGCGTGGCCGGGACCATCGACGACGACCACCAGGCGAACTTCGTGATGTTCGCCCTGGTCGCCGAGGACAACGAGGGGCTCATCGTCCTGCCGACCCATCGCTTGGTGCACGGCTTGAGCTGCGATTACTCCTTCGAGGCCCTGCTGGAGCAACTGGGCGAGGACTTCGACCTCACCGAGGCGGACCCGGCCGGCGCGAACCTCGCCGACGCCGACGCCCTCCTTGCCGACTACGGCCCCCACGCGATCGCCCTCGTGGGCCCGGACGCCGAGAAGATGGTCGTGGCCACGCTCAAGAGCGCCGAGCCCATGCGGGCCGCCGCACCCGACGAATGTGCCGCCTGGCAGAAGCTCGACGTGGCGATCCTGCACAAGCTGATCCTCGAGAAAGCCCTCGCCCCTTGGACCACCGCCAAAACCGACGTCGAATACACCCCCGACGGCAACGCCGCCTGGGACGCCTGCAAGGAAGGCAACGTGCAACTGGCGGCCATTCTGCGGGGTACGCCCCTGGCGGCCGTGCGGGACATCGCCGATGCCGGAGCGTCCATGCCCCACAAGAGTACCTACTTCTACCCCAAGCTCGCCACCGGCATGGTCCTCAAGCCGCTGGATCTGGAAGAGTAGGCGGGCAAGCCGGAAACCTGCTTCCAGCGTCCTTCCCACGACGCCTCCCAGCGCCGCAGTTGCCGTTCAGCTAACGGTTCCTGTCATCAAGGTCCGTGGAGGACTTCCACCTCCAGGTCAAGTGCCATGCCCGACACACCATAGAAAAGCCCCCGGGTTTGGCGACCCGGGGGCTTTTTGATTGCGCTTTGATGCGTCTTCTACATCGCGGCGATGATCGCGTCGGCCATCTCACTGGTGCCGACGGCGGTCGGGTCGTCGCGGTGGGGTTTCATGTCGTAGGTCACGTCCTTGCCGTCGGCGATGACCTTGGCGACGGCCTTCTCCAGCGTTTCGGCGGCGGCCGTCTCGCCGAGGTAGTCGAGCATCAGCTTGCCCGAGAGGATCAACGCCGTGGGGTTGACCTTGTTCATGCCCTTGTACTTGGGGGCGCTGCCGTGGGTCGCCTCGAAGGTGGCCCCGTTGTCGCCGATGTTGGCGCCCGGCGCCACGCCCAGGCCGCCCACCAACCCCGCACACAGGTCCGAGAGGATGTCCCCGTAGAGGTTCTCGGTGACGATCACGTCATAGAGTTCCGGCTTCTGCACGAGCTGCATGCACATGTTGTCGATCAGCCGTTCCTCGCTCTCGATGTCCGGATACTCGGCGGCGACCTTTTCGGCGACCTGCTTGAACAGCCCGTCGGTGTGCTTCATGATGTTCGCCTTCTCGACGAACGTGACCTTCTTTCGTCCGTGTTTGCGGGCGTACTCGAAGGCGAAGCGGACGATCCGCTCGGTGTTCTGCACGCTGATGGGCTTGATGCTCACGCCGGTGCTCTCGGCGGGGGTGTTGACCTTCTTGTCGGTGGACAGGCGGTTGACGGTCTCGATCAGTTCGCCGACCTCCTGGGTGCCCTTCTCGAACTCGACGCCGGCGTAGAGGTCTTCGCAGTTCTCGCGGACAAGCACCAGGTCGATGTCCTCGTACTTGCTGCGGACGCCTTCGTAGCTCTTGCAGGGACGCAGGCAGCAGTACATGTCCAGCGTCTGGCGGAGCAGCACGTTGACGCTGCGGAAACCCGTGCCGATCGGCGTGGTGATGGGCGCCTTGAGCGTGGCGTCGGTGTCACGGACCGACTGGATGGTCTCCTCCGGCATCGGCGTGCCGGCCGTCTCCATAATGTCGATGCCCGCCTCGCGGATGACCCACTCGATGTCGCCCGCCCCGTCGGTCTTGGCGAGGGCGGCGTCGATGCAGCGGCGGGCGGCCTCGGCGAGTTCCGGGCCCACCCCGTCGCCACGAATCAGCGTTGCCGTGTGCTTGGCCATGTATCTATTCCTTTCAGGTTCGCAGGAAGTCCGGGAAAGCCCCCGCCCACCAACGAATGCGGGCAGAAACAGAACCCGGTATCGTAGCGTGCCTCCGCAAACCCGTCAAGACCGGTTGAACTCCCGTTCGGTCCCCCTGCATCCCCGGCGGGAACGGGCCTCCCTGCAGCACGCTGCGCGGGCCGGCACCTGGCCTTTCCCGACCTGGCGGCGTTGCCACCCGACTTGGCGGGCTTATCCCGCCGGCTGTGACAGCACGCTCCGCACGTTCTCCTCGTTCACCGGCGAAATCACCCCGCGGTCGGTAATAATGCCCGCGATCAGCTCGGCCGGGGTCACGTCAAACGCCGGGGCGTAGGTTTTCACCTCGCCCGGGGCGGTGCGCTTGCCGAAGCCGTTGGTGATCTCCTCGGCTGCCCGCTGCTCGATGGGAATCTGCTCGCCGCTGCTCAGCGACAGGTCGAAGGTGCTGTAGGGTGCCGCGACGTAGAACGGAATGTTGTGCCGGTCGGCGAGGATCGCCACGGCGTAGGTGCCGATCTTGTTGGCGGCGTCGCCGTTGGCGGCGATGCGGTCGGCCCCGGTAATCACCAGCCCGATCCGCCCTTCCCGCATGACCTGGGCGGCCATGTTGTCGGTAATCACCACCGCGTCCAGCCCGCCCTGCATCAGTTCCCACGCCGTCAGGCGGCTGCCCTGCAGCAGCGGGCGCGTCTCGTCGCAGTAGACCGTGAAACGGTGCCCCATCGCATGGGCCACGTACATGCCGGCCGTAGCGGTGCCGATGCCCGCGGTCGCCAGCGCCCCGGCGTTGCAGTGGGTCAGCACCCCCTTGTGCTCGCGGATGATCTCGGCCGCGTGCCTGCCGATCTGCAGGCAAAGCCGGACGTCCTCCTCGTGAATCGCCCTGGCTTCGGCGAGCATCGCCTCGCGCGTGGCAGCGGGGTCCTTCGGGCCGGCGTCGCGGGCAGCCTGCAGCACCCGGCGCACCGCCCAGGAGAGGTTCACCGCCGTGGGGCGCGAGCTTTCCAGGTATGCCGCCGCCTTCTCCAGCCCGGCAAGGAACTCCGGACTTTCGTCGATCTGCTGGGAGGCGACCACGAGCCCATACCCGACCGCAACGCCGATGGCCGGTGCGCCACGAACCACCAGGCGCCGGATGGCGTCCCAGACGTCCTCGGCGGTGCGGCATTCGAGATACTCGGTCTGGCCGGGCAGGCGGGTCTGGTCCAGCAGGCGCAACTTGCCGTGGGCAGCGTTGCCCTGCCACTCGATTACCGCCGCGGGCGGCTGAATGTCAATGTTGTCGCTCATGCAGGAACGGTAGCCGAAATCCCTCTTTCGTGCAAGACGACGCCGCTGCTACAATAGCGCGCCATGACAGACTCTTCCAACCAGCCAGGCCCGTCGGCAAAGAAGAAACCGCTGTGGCGGAAAAAATGCGTCTGGATCCCGCTAACCATCCTGGCGGTCTTCCTGCTGACGGTCGGGCCGTGGCCGGCCTACTCCAGTAGCTACCGCGGCAGCAGCTACGCCCGCGAAACCTTCGCCCGGGTCGAAGCCGCCTCGTTGGACCTCGCCCGCGGACCCCTTCGCGCCGGGGTTGCCAGGGCCGACATCACCCCCCGCCCGGGCGAGCCGCTGGCAGGCTACGGCAAACGCTGGAACTCCAACGCCGCCGCGAAGTCGCGCGAGAAGCTGCGGGCCGAGGCCATCTCCGTCGCCGCCGGCGATCGGGTGGTTACCGTGGTGGGCGGCGATTTCCTGCTGTTCGTCGGGTCGCTCCGGGAGGCCGTGCTGGAAAAGGCCGG
>JBKHHV010000207.1:0-6826 GCA_046539005.1 Phycisphaerae bacterium | reverse complement strand
TGCTCGGGCTGGGGGGCTTCGCGGCCGGTCCGGTCGTGCGGGAGGCCGCCCGCCGGGGCGTGCCGGCCGGTCTGCTGAACCCCGACGCCGTCCCGGGCATCGCCAACCGCTTTCTCGCCGGCAAGGTCGACGTGATCTTCACCCAGTTCGAGCCCACGGCCGAGCGGTTCCCCGACCGGTTGCGGGGCAGGATCCGCTGCGTAGGATGCCCGCTGCGGCATGGGTTCGGCCTGGCCGCCAAGGACGAGGCGCTGGAGCACTTCGGACTCCGGCCCGGCCGCAAGACGCTGCTGGTCTTCGGGGGGAGCCTGGTGGCCGAGTCGCTTGTGCGGGCGACGGTCGCCCTGGCCGGCCGACTTGCCCCGCTGGCGGACGCCTGGCAGTTGCTGGTGGTCGCGCGCGACCAGAGCGCCTCGGATATGCGGCATGCGTATGAGTCGACCGGCGTGAACGTGGTGACGCTGTCGTACTGCGATCGCATGGACCTCGCCTACGAAGCGGCCGACCTGGCGCTGACCCGCTGCGGGGCGGGGACGGCCGCGGAACTGGCGGTTTCGGCGACGCCGGCCGTGATCTTTCCCTATCCCTACCACCGGGATCAGCAGCAGAAGCTCAATGCGGCCGAGTTGGAGAACGCCGGGGCGGCGGTGGTGCTGGACGACGCCGTCGACGCGGCCGTCAATGCCGACGCTCTGGAGCGGGCGATGTTGCCGATTATGCGGGACCCGGCCCGGCTCGGCGCTATGCGCCAGGCGGCCGAGCACTGCGCCAGGCCCCACGCTGCCCGGGAGGTTGCCCGGTGGCTCCACAAGCCCGATACAGGATGACCTTGTGGCGGGCGACGAGGGGGCTTGCGCAGCTCGCTTAAAGAATCGCCCGCTGCTCGGGCGATAGAATAGACATACGCTGCGATGGCGGCGGCGCTGTGCGCGCAGTGCCCCGTCCGGCAGGAACCAAGCAACGGCAGGCGGCATGGAGATCAGACCTCAGCACGGGCCCGCGGGAAGCAAGGGCGGGGAGTCCTTCGCGGGCAGGAACATTCACCTCATCGGCATCGGCGGAAGCGGCATGCGTGCCTTGGCGGAGATGCTACTGGTCAACGGGGCCAGGGTCTCCGGTTCGGACATGGCCGAGAGTGCCCCCGTCCAGCGGCTCCGCGACGATGGGGCGGTCGTCCAAATCGGGCAGTCGGCCGGGAACCTCCCCGACCCCTGCGACCTGGTGGTGTATAGCGCGGCGATTCACGACCGCAATCCGGAACTCACGGCCGCCAGGCAGCGTGGCGTGGAGGTGATCAAGTACTCCCAGATGCTCGGGAGACTGATGGCCCAGCGCGTGGGAATCGCCGTGGCGGGCACGCACGGCAAGAGCACCACCACCGCGATGGTCTCGTACGTGCTGGACCGGGCGGGTACCGAGCCCAGTTTCATCGTCGGGGCCACCGTCGAGCAGCTCGGCGGGCCCAGCGGCGTAGGCAAGGGCCGCTACTTTGTGGCCGAGGCGTGCGAGTTCGACCGCAGCTTCCTGAACCTGCGCCCGCTGTACTCGGCGATTCTGAACATCGAGGAAGACCACCTGGACTGCTATCCGGACCTGGAGGCGATTATCGAGTCGTTCCGGGCGTTCGGGTCTCGAATGGACCCGGCCGGGGTGCTGGTGGTCAACGGCGAGGACCGCAACGTCGAGCAGTCGGTCCGCTCGGCGGTGTGCGAGGTGGAAACCTTCGGGCTCGCCGAAGGCTGCGACTGGCGGGGGGTAAATCTTACGCTGGATCGCGGGCGGACGCGCATGGACGTCCTCAAAGGCGGGCGGGAGTACTGTCACCTGCTGGTGCCGCTGCCCGGCCTGCACAATGCCTACAATTCGCTGGCGGCCGTGGGGCTGCTGCACCATGCGGGGCTGGAGCCCGAGCAGATCGCCCGCCATCTCCAGCGGTTCGCCGGGACCTACCGGCGGATGACGCTCAAGGGGCAGGGCGGCGGGGTGACGGTGGTGGACGACTTCGCCCACCATCCCACCGAGATCCAGGCGACGCTGCGGGCCCTGCGGGACTTCTATCTGCCGCGGCGGGTGGTGTGCATCTTCCAACCTCACCAGCACAGCCGAACGCGGTTCCTGCTGAAGGATTTCGCCCGCAGTTTCGCCCTGGCCGATGAGGTTATCGTGCCGGACATCTATTTTGTGCGGGACAGCGACCGGGAGAAGGATTACATTTCATCGGAGGACCTGGTCTCGCAGATTCGCCTGCACGGCGGCTCGGCGCTGTACCTGGAGAGCTTCGATGACATTCTTGTACACCTGCAAGACATCCTGCAGCCCGGCGACCTTGTGGTCACCATGGGTGCGGGAAACGTATGGGAAGTAGCCGATGGCATTGTTCGCTGGCTTGGAACAGATCGTTAAGGAGAACGAACCGCTCGCCGACTACACGTGGTTCCGCATCGGCGGACCCGCGCGGTACTTCGCGCAGCCACGCACCGAGGACGAACTGCGCGACGTCGTGAAGCGCTGCCGCGAGAACGAGATCCCCGTCTCCGTGATGGGCTCGGGCGCGAACCTGCTGATCGACGACGCCGGGGTCAAGGGCATGGTGGTTCGCCTCCGGCAGGGTGAATTCCTGGAAAGTACGCTGGTTGCCGACGGACTCCGGGCGGCCGCCGGTGCCGAAATGGGCAAGCTGGTGCTCCGTTGCGTGCGGGAAGGGCTCGGCGGGCTGGAAGGGCTTACGGGCATCCCCGGCACGGTGGGCGGATGCGTCCGGATGAATGCCGGCGGCGCCTTTGGCGACATCGGCAACAGCGTCGAGAGCGTCAAGGTGATGACCGACGATGGCGAGGTGTTCACCCGCTACCGTGACGACCTGGCGTTCGCCTATC
Organism: Phycisphaerae bacterium; assembly: GCA_046539005.1. Taxonomy (GTDB): domain Bacteria; phylum Planctomycetota; class Phycisphaerae; order SM23-33; family SM23-33; genus CAZFPT01. The sequence continues at coordinate 3,950 of JBKHHV010000207.1, read as the reverse complement.
GTTCTACGAATATCTCCGCACGGTTCATCCTGGGAGCGGAGTTTCGCCTGGTGGAAGACGATCCCCAGCGAATTCTCAAGCAGGTCAAGCAGATCTGGATCTACAAGAAGAACACCCAGCCGCTGGGGGGGCGAAACGCCGGGTGCATCTTCAAGAACCCCCGCGGGCTCTCGGCCGGGGCGTTGATCGACAAGGCCGGGCTCAAGGGACGCCGCGTGGGCGGGGCACACGTGTCGCAGAAGCACGCCAACTTCATCCTCACCGACGAGGGTGCGACCGCCTCGGACGTGCTGAAGCTGATCAACATCATCCGGGACGTGGTTTACGACACGGCCGGTGTGTATCTCGAACTGGAAGTCGAAGTGTGGTGAGCCATGGAACCGCAGCCTGACGCCAGGGACGGCGTAAATCGGTTGCCTGCCAGGCCCGATCGACCTCTCGACATCACCGTGTTGCTGGGGGGGAGATCCAGCGAGCGGGAAGTGTCGTTGATGAGCGGCACGGCCGTTGCCGAGGCACTGGAACAGGTCGGGCACAGGGTGACCCGCGCGGATATCAGCCCGTCGGACGTCTCTTCGCTCGACCGCGAGGGGATCGACGTGGTTTTCATTGCCCTGCACGGGGCATTCGGCGAGTCCGGCGAGGTGCAGACCCTCTGCGAGCAGCGCAGGCTGCGGTATATCGGGTCGGGCCCCCGCGCCAGCAAGATGGCGATGGACAAGGCCGCCTCCAAGCAGATCTTCAAGACCGCCGGGCTTCAGACCCCCGGCTGGATGATCGCCGAGGAGTTCCACCCACCCCGGATGGTCCGCAAGTGGCTGGAAGGGTTCCCCCCGCCGGTGGTGGTCAAACCGGTGGACGGCGGATCCAGCGTGGACATTATCATCGCCCAGGACGCCGCCCAGCGCGACGAGGCGATCGAGGATCTCTACGACAAGTACGGCCGTGCGATGATCGAGCAGTTCGTGCCCGGCCGGGAGATGACCGTCGGTGTCCTGGGCGAGGACGTGGCGCTTCCGGTGCTGGAGGTGCTGCCGGACGGCGATTTCTACGACTACCGCGCCAAGTACGACGATGACGCCGCAACCGACTACCGTTTCGAAGTCGACCTCGGCGAGAACGTCCTGCGGCACCTGCAGGAGGCGGCCGTTACCGCTCACCAGGCCCTGGGCTGCCGCGACCTGTCCCGCGTGGACTTCATTCTCGACCAGAACAACATCGGACACGTCTTGGAGGTCAACACGATCCCCGGGTTCACCAGTCATTCGCTGCTGCCCAAGGCGGCGCAGCGGGCGGGAATGGAATTCCCCGAGCTTGTGGACCGCATCGTGGGGATGGCGATGACGCGCCACCCCCGGGACATTTGCTAGCAGCGACCAGGCGGCAGAAACACGGGTTGCCCCCGGCGGCCCGCCGTCGCCACAGCCAGGCAAGGACGCATGGCACGCAAGAAAAGCAGCAACAAGAGCAAGGACGCTCCCAAACCGGCCGACGATGCCAAATGCCAGCGACGCCACCGGCGCAGTATCCGCATCGTGTGGGTCACGGTGGTGCTGGTTATGGCGGTCTCCGCCGCCTGGGGAATGAAACATCTCGAGCAGCGAATCCTCGCCGGCGAGAACGGCCAATTCCCTCCCGAGTATCGCATTGTGCTGGTCGACCGTTCCGAGAAGATGCCCAGCCTGCTGGCGCGGCGCATTGCCCTGGAACTTCGCCCCCGGGAGGTCAGCTACTTCGACTCCGAGCTGACCCGGCGGGTCCATCGGCTCGCGCGGCAGCATCCGTGGGTGGACGAGGTGCAGCTTGTCCGCAAGCGACGCACCGATGACCCGAACCTTGCCGTCGTGGAGGTGAAAGCCACCTACCGCAAGCCCGCGGCCATCGTGAAGTACCAGGGGCGCAACTACTTCGTCGACGACGAGGGCGTGGTGCTGCGCGACGGGCGCACCTACCAGGAAAACGGGTGACTCGTGCAGTACTACGAGGTGCCACGCTACCGGGTCTCCACCCCGGACGGGCGACATGCCTATGTCGCCAACGAGTACGAGATTGCCCCCGACCTGCAGCGGAAGAAGATTCACTACATCGGCATCACGGGCGTTTCCAGCCCGCCGCCCGAGCCGGGCAAGCCCTGGCAGGCCGAGGACCTCCACGCCGCGCTGCGACTGGTGGACCTCTTCGAGCGAAAGTCCTACGGCGATGAGATTACCTGGATCGACGTGACGAACTTCGGCTGGCGGGCCACGCCCCACAGCAAGAAGGAGCCGCAACTGAAACTGTGGGCGCAGATCGACCGCCGCAAGCCCACCGAGATCCGCTGGGGTCAGTTCCCCCACCCGGGGGGCGACTGGGTCGTCTCGCCCGAGCGGAAGATTGCGAATCTCGATGAATGGGTCGCCGCGCGCGGCGGCGTGCTGAGCGGCTGGCGCGACTGGATCGACCTGCGATACGACCACCTTCTCACCTCGGCCGACTGAGAGCCGCGATGACCGAACTCGCCCAGCGCGAACCTTCCGAGGCTGTGATGCGACCCTTCTGGGGTCCGATGGGGGCACTGCATGCGCTGTGCTGCCTGCTTGGGTTGGTGGCTGGGCTTTGGCCGGACGCCGTGCACCCGGCGGCGTCGACCCGTTCGGCGGTGCTGCCTACGCTATCGGCGGTGGTCGTCGGGCAGGGGGTCTTCCTCCTGCTGGTGTACCCGCTGTTGCTGCTGCGCCGGCAGGTGCACGGGACGGCCGATCCGTACGGGCGGCGCGTCACAGGGGAGTCGGTGGTGGCGCTGCTCACGGCTGCGCCGTTCTACGTTATCGGGGCGTTTCTTGCCGACGGCACCTGGCTGGACGCGGCGCGCGTGGCGCTGCAGGTGGCGCTGCTGTTTCCCTTGGCGTGGGCGGCGGGCCTGTGGCTCGGGCGCCCGACGGCGCGAAGTGCGGTGCTGGTGGCGATGGCGGTAATCGCACTCGGCATGATCGCCTCATGGTATATCGCCGCCGAGTTCGTTCCCGATGCCCCGCGGGCAATCCTCTGGGAGGCGGCACCGCTGCTGCGGCTGTGGTCGCTGGGGCTCGGGCGGCAGGAAGCGTTGTTCGTCGGGCCGATCTGGGCATGGGCAATCTGGCCGACGCTGGCGGCCGTGGCGGGACTGGTGCACCTGCTGACCCGCCCGAAACGCGACAAGGAAGCCCCCACGTTCAAACCCGGGCGGGAGTAGGCCAAGCGTATTGCCCGGGTGCCTTCTACCACAATCCGGCGTAAAGAATTTCCAGGGCGGTCATGTACGCGTGACGGAAGAGCATCCCCAGGGGGTTCAGGAATGGGTAAGCCTGAAGCAGGCCGGGGTTTACGTTCCGAAGGATCATCGGCCCGGCGATCAGTCCCAGCAGGACGTATCGGCCGTACTGGAGTTGCCAGTCCATGAACGCCTGCTGTTTGTGGTGGGGCAGCTTCTCGCGGACGATGTGGTGTCCGTCCAGCGGGAACAGGGGGATCAGGTTGAACACGCACAGCAGGATGTTCACCAGCATCGTGATCAGAAGGAGATGGTCGACCGAATCCATGAAGGTTCCGCGGGCGGGAACGCCGTGGTAGACGTAGATCAGCCGCAGCGTGACCCCCATGACCAGGGCGATCAGCAGGTTGCTGGCGGGCCCGGCCAGCGAGACCAGGATGTCGGCCGTCCCCCGCGGATGAAGGTTGTAGGGGTTGACCGGCACGGGCTTGGCCCAGCCGAAATTGGCGATCAGGATCGCCAGCGTCCCGAACGGGTCGAGATGGGCGATGGGATTCAGCGTCAGGCGTCCCATGTTCTTGGCGGTGGGGTCGCCGAACGCCAAAGCCGTTCGGGCGTGGGCGTACTCGTGGATGACCAGGCTCAGCAGCAGCGGCGGGGCGAGCATCAGTCGCTGCATGATCCATTCGGCTTGTGTGATGGCAACCATGTCCCCTCTTGT
>JBKHHV010000014.1:0-22531 GCA_046539005.1 Phycisphaerae bacterium | reverse complement strand
CTGGGCCTCACCCGCCACGAACTCCGCCGCCGCCTCGACCGACTCAGCGTACAGATCCGCATGATCCGCAAAATGACGCGGCCGGGCAAGTCCATCCGCCATCGCACCTGTGCCGGCTGACACGAAAACGAGGGAATGCCCATGTGTCCTGTGTCCACACCGCACGGCTGGAGCATCTGCGCCGGCCGAACCGTCACCATTGACCCGCCGACCCGCCGCGACGCCGTCCGAGTCGCCGAGATGTTCGGGCTCCGGCAGGGCCGATCGGAACAACTCTACGACGACCTCCGGCTGACCGTCCGCCCGGGCGAAATCGTCGCCGTGGTCGGTCCCTCCGGGGCCGGCAAAACCGTGTTGCTGCGGGAGATCGCCCGCCAGGTTGGCCCGGACGCGATCTGGCTGGGCGAGTTCCGCCTGGGTCGTTGCGATGCCCCGCCGGTCACCTGCCTGCGCGGCGGCCCGCTGGCGGACCGACTCGAACTGCTCAGCCGTTGCGGGCTCGCCGACGCCGCGGCGCTGATTACCCCCGCCCGTTTCCTTTCCGGCGGTCAGCGGCACCGGTTGGCCCTGGCTGCGGCGCTGCACAAAGCCGGCCGCCGCAACCGCCGCGGGCTTTTGCTGGCCGACGAGTTCTGCGCCACGCTCGATCCCGCTACCGCCCAGCGCGTCTGCCGCCAGGTGCGACGCATGATCCGCCCCTCCACGAAAACCGCCCTGGTGGCGGCGCTGCCTCAACCGTCGCTGCTGGCGGCGCTGCAGCCCGACCGGCTGGTCGTCAAGCCGCTGGGAGAGCCCGGGCGCATCCGGCAGCTCCCCGCGGAAGCGAAGGACCAACTCCCGCCCGAGACCGACTGGCCGATCGAGCTGGGGAGCATTCACGATTACGATCGACTCGGGCGGTTTCACTATCTCGCCGGGCGACCGGCTGCCCACAAGCGGGTGTACGTCGTCCGCCTGCCGCCGGAGGTCCTGGCACGCATCCCCCATGCGCCCACGGCCGCGGGGGTGGCGGTGGTTTCCCCGCCGGTGCTGGACTGCCGGGCACGCAACGCGGTTACGACAGGTCGTTTCGCTGGCCCGGACCGCAAGGCCGCCGTCGCGCGACTCAATGCCGAGATGGAATGCATCTCCCGCGTGGTGGTGCACCCGATCTTCCGCGGGGCCGGGCTGGCGGTACGGCTGGTGCGGCACGTGCTGGATACCGCCCCCACCCGCTACGTGGAGGCCCTGGCGGCGATGGGGGCGATCCACCCGTTCTTCGCCATCGCTGGCATGACCGACCACGGCCGACACCCCGGCCGACGGGGTGAGTACTCGTATTACCTCGCCGACACCCATGCCAACGCAACCCCACCGCAGGAGGACTGACATGCCCGAAGGCAACGCCCTGGACGACATCCGTACGCGCCGCCAGCTCAAGACGCTCGTGAAGGAGTGGACCGGACTGACCGTGCCCGACCGCCCGGTCTGTCCGCACCACAACGCCCCGCTGGACTACCTGGTGGGCAGCCTGATCGACCAGCGCGACCTGCTGGTGTGGGCCAACCGCGGCGGCGGCAAGACCATGCTCGCGGCCGTGGCGACGGTGCTGGACGCGGTGTACCGCGCCCCGGCGAAGATCTGCGTGCTCGGGGGCAGCTTCGACCAGTCCGACCGCCTGGCCGACTACATCCGGGCGATCCTCGATCGCCACGAGGACGTGTTGGACGGGCCCATGCGGCGCGACCGCGTGCGAATCGCCGGCGGGTCGGAAATCCGCATGCTCGCCCAGTCGCAGCGGGCGGTGCGAGGTCAACACGTACAGAAGATTCGCTGCGACGAGGTGGACCTGTTTGACGACGAGGTGTGGCGGGCGGTGCAGTTCTCGGTCAAGTCGCAGGGCAGAACCCGCGGCTCGCTGGAGGTGCTCTCGACCCTCCATCGCGTGGGCGGGCTGATGGAACGGCTGACCGAGGCGGCAGGGCGGTATCGACCCGCTCTCCAGGCCACCGGTAAGGGCAGGCGACGGAGGAAGAAGCCCCATGCCGACCGCGGCGGTTTCCAACTGGTGCAGTGGTGCCTGTGGGACGTCATCGAACGGTGCCCTCCCGCACGGAAATGCAGCGGGTGTCCGCTGGAGGCCGACTGCGGCGGGGTGGCGAAGAAAGCGCGGGGATTCTTCCCGATCGAGGACGCGATCGGCATCAAGGCGCGGTCGTCCCGGGCGGCGTGGGAGTCGGAGATGCTCTGCCGGGGTGCCCGCCGACAATGGCTGGTGTTCGGCGAGTTCGACCCGGCAGTGCACGTGGGCCCCGTGAAGTACGAGCCCGGATGGCCGTTGTATCGGGCGATCGACTTCGGCTACCGCAGCCCGCTGGTGTGCCTGTGGATCCAGGTGAGCCCGAGCGGGATGGTGCACGTGATCGACGAGTACGTGCAGACCCAGCGGCCATTGGCGCAGCATGCCGAGGCGATCAAGCGGCAGGATCCCGCCGAGGCGCGGGCGACCTACGTGGACCCCGCCGGCCGTCAACGCGAGAGCACCAGCGGCTCGGCGTGCGTGGAGATGCTGGACGCCGAGGGCTTCCGCTGTGCCTGTCGCAGCAGCACCATCGCCGAGGGGTTGGAGTTGGTCCGCACGGCCCTGGCTCCGGCGACGGGGCAGCCGACCCTTCGCATCGACCCCCGTTGCCGGCGGCTGATCCGCTCGATGCGGACCTATCACTACCCCGCCCCCGGCAAGGGCGACCCCGACACGCCGGTCAAGGACGGCCCGGACCACTGCGTGGACGCCCTGCGGTACTTCTTCGTGAACCGCTGTCGGCCGAGGCTGGTGCTGAGCCAGAAGCGGTACTGATCGCCGTTAAAGCCCCCGGCTTGCCTCCCGAGGCGATCGCCGGCGTTTCGCATCGCTCGTTCAGCGGGTAGAATTCCCCCATGCCCAAACCGTTTGTCCAGACGCCGATTCGTTATCGCATCCCGCGGCCTGTGCGGTCGTTCGGGGCGGGGTACGTTCCGCTGCTGATTGCGGGGGTGGCCCTGCTGGTGGCGCTGGCGGTGGTCACCAGTTCCGAGCCGCTGATGCTCGTGGTGGTTGTGTGCGTGGCCGCGGCGGTGGTGCTGGTGGCGTCGTGGTCGTACGGGCGGTCGTACCTGCGGGCGGTGGAGGTCTGCGGCGACGCGGTGCGCTTGCGGTTCGCGCTGCGGGTCGTGCGGGTCGATGCCCAACGCATCAGCGATGTTCGGCTGCTCCCCGGGGGGCTGGAGGAGGCGACCGCACTGGCCGGCGGGACGGGCACCGACGGCCACGAAGCGCTGGCGGCGCTGGACGCCTACGTCTATCGGCCGGAGCGGCCGGTGGTGGTGCTGACGGCGGACGGGCGGCTGCCGATCGTCATGGACCTGGAGTACCCCGAGCAGTTCGTGCGGGACGTGGCGACCATCGCCCCCCAGGCGATGGCGTCGTTGCCGGGCGAGCAGGGGGCTCAGACCTCGTAGCCCAGTTCATCCATCAGCCCGCCCACGGTCTCGGCGAAGACCTGCCGCGTCGGAGCGTCCAGCTTCGTCTTCCACTTGCCGACCGAGTCGGCATTGATCGGGCGTTTGAGGTTGTCGTGGTGCCGGAAGCGTTCGGTATGGGTCCGGATGAAGTCGGCCTCGTAGAAGCTCAATCCGCTGGAGAGTTCCAGCCCGGTCAGTGCACCCAGGCGTTCCAGCGTGGCATCGGGGTCGGTCACGAGGTCTTCGTAGCGAATCTCCACCAGGTTCAGCGGGGCATCGGCCGCCGCGGCGCGGGTGTCGCGGATGATCTGCGCCCATCCCAGGGCGGCCGCCCGATGGTCGGGGTAGAAGACCGGTTGCCCGCGCTCGATCCGCTGCTCGTTGAGCTTGAGCACGCTCATCGCCTGGTCGCGCGGGTCGCGGATCATCAGGATCAGCGTGGCACCCGGCCAGATGCGCGCGAAACGATCGGCGTAGACCGAGTCGGTCAGCAGCTTGAAGCCCCAAGTCCCCTCGCCGTTGCGTTCGGCAATGCGCCGCATGCATCGCTGGACGAACGCACACCGGCAGGCCAACTGCGCCTGGAAGTCGCCGCCTTCGCGGCCGGTGAGTTCCTCGGCCGAGGTAGGATCCTTGGGTCCGACCCACGCCCCGAGGTTCATCCCCGAGGTGTCGGTTTCGGCAAGGATGCGGTCGTACTCGTCATTCGGCAGCCCGACCTGCTCGAAGATCCTCCGAGTGTATCGGCCTTCCAGCCCGGCAATGAAACTGGGCTTGCGGACGTGCAGCTCGAAGGCCTGCACGTGCCCCGGCGCACATCGCAGGATGCTCGACAGCAGTGTGGTTCCCGACCTGGGGTTCCCGCCTAGCAGCAGGCAAGTGTCAGCCAGGCGGGCTTGAAGTTGGTTTTTCTTTTCCAACGGTTCAGGCCTCCGGTGGGGGAGTAAGGGTCGGCTCCGCTGTACCACGGGCCGTAATGCAGATAACGCGGGGGCCGATCCAGCGCGGCCGCCTGTTCGATGAATCCCGCGTGCAGCAGGTAGGTCACGTCGTCGTCGCGGAAATCGTCGTGTCCCATGATTTCGTCATAGTACACATGCTCGCCGGCGCGTTTACCCAGCAGGTACGCCGCCAGATCGCCGTGGTAGGTGAAGACGCCTGTGCAGATATCCCGGTACTGCGGATCCTCAAAGTCGACGTACTCGGGGAAGTCGTAGTCGCGCGGGCGGTCGTCGAACATCGGCGAAATCGGCCTGCCCTGGCGCGTGTCGCTGGAGTGGATCACCTGCCAGATTCCCTCCGCCTTCTCGGCCGGTCGGATCGGACGCACCTGGTAGCCCTTGTTGCGGGCCTTGTTGCCGCGCAGATCGTAGCGCCGCTTCTTGGGGGCGGCGGAGACGTACTCCTCCAGCGAGGCCGGCGTCTTCAGGACGGCCGAGAGCAGAATCCGCGGTCCATCGTTGCCGTCGGCGGGAAGGTAGAGGTATTCCGAATGTCTCCGGGCCGGGTAGGGGGCGGCCCGCCATTCCAACCAGTGGGCACGTTTGCGGGCGGCGGCCGGGTCGTCGGTGAGAGGGGGGCACAGTTCGATCACCTCCGGCGTGCCGTAGATGGCGCGGTCCTCGTCGGTGAGTTGCTGGAAGGTCGGCGGAATGTGGGGCGGCTGGGCATTCATGCGTCGAGGTAGTATTGCGGATGCAGCAGCATCAGGCAAGGGCGCGTGATCAGTCGGGCCCATTCGGCGTCCATCGCCGGTCCGTGGAAGGGCACGTGGCGCTCGCCGACCTGCGGAGCCGGTGCGGGCATGGGCTCGCGGGGAGCGATTATCTCGCGCGCCGCCAACGAGCGTTTGCTCCCGGGGGGCTGATGGTCCACCAGCTTGTAGCCTTGGTCGGTCTGCGGGTGCACCACGATCATCGCGGTCCCGCGTCTGCCGACGTTGTTGTCGGAGAGGTAATTGGTTACCACCAGCCCGTGGGTCCGGGTCCACAGCGGCAGGTCGCCGAAGTGGGTGAAGCCCAAATCGGCTGCGCTGCAGCGATGGGTGCGGATCGTCTCGGCCAGTTCCGGCGGCACGTTCGCCAGGCGTGGGTAATCCGGCTGCCGGGCGGTCTCTTCCACCAGGTCGAACATGACGCCGTATCCGTCGCGGTCGCGCGTGGGGGTGGCGGTGTTGCCGTGGGTGTTGGCGCAGGAGAGTGTGAGCCCCGCGTCCCGCAACGGCTGTACGATCTCCCCCACCGCATCGCGCAGGGGGCGTCCGGTGCGGGCGATCAGATCGAACCCGTCCAGGTGCAGCCCGACCTCGTGACCCATCTGCTCCAGGCGTTGCATGGTGGCGACCCATTGGTCGGGCTGCCATCGCCCACCCACCTGCGGATGTCCCGGAGGCAGGAAGAAGAACGTGCCGAAGATGTCCCGGTCGCGCTCCTCGCCGGCGAAATGCTCCAGCGACGCCAGGTCTACCCCGTGCACGTCATGCTTGAGGAAGACGGGCAACGCCTGCCGCTCAAGGGCGGCCGGCAGGTCGCGCAAGGGCCGAAAGCGTTTGCCGGCCGACTGCGCGGCGTCCAGCAGCTCGAAGAGCCGCCTGCGGTTGCGGGTTGTCTGGGAGTCGTTCATGATCGTCACAAACCGAGGCGCATTGTGCACATTTGGCCGTCGCTGCCAAGCGTCGGCTTGCAGCACGCGGTTGACAACACCGCCACGCGGCGTATTCTGCACGCTGCCGGCGTTGCGGGAACCGAAACCATGCCCAAAGCCCCATCACCGAACATCGCACTGCTTGTCGAGCAGGAGGACTGCGACAAGGCCGAGCTGCTGCGCGATGCGCTGGGGTTGCCCCAATTGCAGGTCGTCGCCAACCCCGATGTCGCCGCACTGCACACCTTCGTTGCGATGGGCGCCGAGCTGTCCGTGAAAGAGGGCGGAAACGGCTGGCGGCTCGCCCGCGGACGGCGCCTGCGGGGCGAACTCGAACTGGAGCTTCCCGGGCAACCCCAATGCCGTGCCAACCTGCCGGCCGAGCGGACCTTCGTGACGGCGCCGGTCCGCAGAGACGACCGCAGCGACCTTGAAAATGCTGCCGAGCTGACGCTGTATTACTGCCTCAAGCGCGCCGAGAAGCTTCCCCCCGGCACGGAGTCGCATGATCGCACTGACCTGCGGATTTTCGGCGCGGTCCTCGGTCGCCGTGGTCCACGGCGCTGGAGGAAACGTCTGTTGCCGATCGTACGGAATTGTCTGGATGAGCCGCCGTCACCTCCCAGCCCCCAGCCGCTTACAACCGTCTACGACTGGCACGAGGTGTTGTGGGGCCTGGTCGACAATCTCGAAGACCGGACCCGTCGCTGCCTGGTACTGGAGGTCAAGCGGTCGCCGGCGTCGCTGGTGGCGTACGTCCTTAGCGAGCCGGACCGGACTCGCCGCCACATCATCCCCGACGAGAGGTTCACCGAACAGATGGACCAGTGGACCAAGGCCCGTACGCTGGCCGCCGTGGGGTTGGCGGGCCTCCTGCTGTGGAAGCGAAAGATCGTGATCGCGGCAATGGACCGCCTGCTGGGTCCGGAAATCTTCTGCAAGGAAACCGGCTGCCTGCGGGCGGCCCCGAGCGCCGGGGGGTATGCGTTCTCGGGAATGGTCGCGGCGCTGCTGATGCTGGAGGCCCGCCGCGCTGATCGCCGGTTTCGGCCCGTTCCTTACGACCGGCAGCGAAGGAAGATGCGGTGGGAAGGTTTCGCCGGGGAAGACTTGTCTATGAGGGTCGCGGGACCGCGGCGTGTCCATGGGCTGCTGGACCTCCAGCGCCGGCGTATCAGCCGGTCGCTGCTGGAGAACTGGCTGACGCTGCAGGCCGTCCCGTCGCTGGATGAGCGGCAGTACGAGATTTCCGATCAGGACTACTCGCAGGCGACAGCGAACGTCGAGGCGGCGTGGCGGGAGGCGTTTCGCCGGGTTGCCGAGGAGGCCGACCTGCCACTGGTGCGCCTGTTGCCCTGGCCGGCAGGGCACCGGTGGGCGTTGAGCCTGCGATACGACGTCGACCGCCCGGTACGCCCCGAGCAGGTGATGCGGATACGGGAGATCCAGCAGGATCTGCTCGGCGCGTGGTGCGGAAGCTGGTACTTCCTGCCCGACGGTCCCGGCCCGGATGGCATCGACCCGCCGCTGGAGCAGTGGGGGCAGGAAATCGGCGTCCACTCGCTACGGGCGGCCGACGCCCGGGAAGGGCAGGGCGTCACCTGTCATTCGGCACAGATATCCGAATACTGGCGCGGGGTGCGGAGCATTCGCGCCGCCGAGGACGCCCACGCCACCTACGCCGAGCATCTTGCCGGCAACCTGCCGCTGCCGCGCCCGGCATGGCTGGCGGACGAGGACCGGCCCAGCCGTATTCCGCTTACGCCCATCCACTTCCCGCTGGAAGGCAGCACCCAGGACACCACGCTGGACTACTTCGACCGTCGCGTGGAGGCGTTCCGCCGCCAGCGGGCCCGTGGCGGGCACGTAATCATCGGCACCCACCCCGACCTCAATCAGGAACTGCTTGCCGAACTGATCGGCCGGGAAGGGCTTGACGGGGCGTGGGCTGTGCCCGTGGGCGCGGCTGTGGCTCGTTGCCGGCGGATATTCGCCCCCGGGGCGGTGGAGGTGCTGAAGGCATCGGCGGGCGAGCTTACGCTGCGGGCACGCGAACACATCTCCGCACTGGCGGGGCAGGTCTGGCTCCCGGGGCAGAGTGAACCCCTGACGTTCGGGGTCGATCTCCCGTCCGATGCAGCCGTCCGGGTTCCCTTGACGCCCGATGCCGGCACGCCCGGTTGACAACCGTTTTTGCCGCGCATAGCATGCTCATAAGCAGGCGTGTTGCATGCCGCCGTGTAGTTGCTGATGGCGTAATGAGTAGCGATATTCGACCCGGCGAAGGATGCAGCCGCTCGCGCCGCACGCAGGAACATCTTACAAAGGAGTGGCCGATGGCCTCTGAGAATGTGATTGAGCTGACCGACGACAACTTCCAGCAGGAAGTTCTCGACGCCGATACCCCCGCCTTGGTGGACTTCTGGGCCGAGTGGTGCATGCCCTGCAAGATGCTCACCCCCGCCATCGAGGAACTCGCCGAGGAGTTCGCCGGCAAAGTGAGAGTCGGCAAGGTCGACACCGACAACAACCGCGACATCTCCCTGAAGTACGGCATCAGTGCGATTCCGACCATCATCGTCTTCCAGAACGGCGAGGTGGTGAAGAAGTTCGTCGGTCTCCAGCAGAAGGCCGACCTCAAGGCCGCCCTGGAAGAGGTCGCCGGGTAGCTCCCATGCGACCCCTCACCCGAGACGAGTCCCGCAGCATCGACCGGATGGCCATCGAGACGCTGGGCATCCCCGGCGTGATTCTCATGGAGAATGCCGGGCGAAACACCGCCGAGCACGTCGCCCGTCTGCTGGACGGGGCCGAGCGGAAGAACGTGTTCGTGGTCGCCGGGTCCGGCAACAACGGCGGCGACGGGTTCGTGGTCGCCCGGCACCTGGCCAATTGGGGAGCGGCCGTCACGACGGTGCTGGTCGCCCCGCGGGAGAAGCTCTCGGGCGACGCGGAGACGAATTTCCGCGCCATCGAAGCGTTGGGGCACCGCATCATCGAACTGGGCGAGCACGAACTGCCCAAACTCGCGGAATTGCTCGGTTCGGCCGACGTGGTCATCGACGCGGTGGGCGGCACGGGAATCCAGGGCGAACTGCGGGGCAGCATGGCGACGGCCGTCGAGCAGATCAACGCCGCCGGGCGCGATGTGGTCGCGATCGACATCCCCACCGGGCTCGACTGCGATACCGGCCAGGCCGGCGGCGCCTGCGTGAAGGCGGTCTGCACCGTGACTATGGTCGCCCGCAAAAAGGGCTTCGACGCTCCCGCGGCTGCGGAGTATACCGGCGAGGTGGTGCCCGTGGACATCGGCATTCCCGCCGAGTGGCTCGACGCCCGGGCAAACGCGCAGCAGTAGACGAAGGCCGGCAGGGACCCGGGGAGCCCACGAACTGCCGGCGTGCATCGCCCCCGAGGGCGACTCGAACGCTTTCCGGGCCGTTTTCGGTCGCCGGGGCAGGCAAAAACTCTTTCCCCCGGTCGCCGGTTGACCTATAATCCGCCGCTCCACCGGGCCGGATGGTCTGGCCGGTTAGAATGAGGAATCCGCCGGAGAGCCGGCGCCCCACAGAACCCATAAAGAGAAGGACCCAAAACATGCCTCTTATCCCGATGCGAGTGCTTCTGGATCACGCCGCCGAGAACAACTACGGCGTGGCCGCACTGAACGTCAACAACATGGAGCAGATCCAGGCGATCATGGAAGCCGCCCAGGAGACCGACTCGCCGGTCATCATCCAGGCTTCCCGCGGCGCCCGCAGCTACACCAACGACGCCTACCTGCGTCACCTGATGCTCGCGGCAGCCGAGCTGAACCCCAAGATTCCGATCGTGATGCACCTGGATCACGGCAATTCCTTCGAGACCTGCAAGAGCGCCATCGAGAACGGGTTCACCTCGGTGATGATGGACGGCTCGCTGGATGAGTCCGGCAAGGTCCCCAACAGCTACGAAGAGAACGTGAAGGTCACCCGCAAGGTCGTCGAGGCCGCCCATGCCCAGGGCATCAGCGTCGAAGGCGAGTTGGGGACCCTCGGCGGCATCGAGGACGGCCACGGCGCCGGGCTCACCGAAGAGGAGGCCCAGGAGCACCTGACCGATCCCGAGCAGGCCGGGCAGTTCGTGGAAGAGACCGGCGTGGACGCCCTTGCGGTCGCCATCGGCACCAGCCACGGCGCCTACAAGTTCACCAAGAAGCCCACCGGCGACGTGCTGCGCATGGACGTGATCGAGGAGATCCACAAGCGCCTGCCCAACACGCACATTGTCATGCACGGCTCGTCCAGCGTTCCCCAGGAACTGCAGGACATCATCAACCAGTACGGCGGCGCGCTGAAGCCGACCTACGGCGTCCCGGTCGAGGAAATCCAGCGCGGGATCAAGCACGGCGTCCGCAAGGTCAACGTGGACACCGACAACCGCCTGGCGATCACCGGCGCGATCCGCAAGGTATTCGCGGAGAATCCCGAGCAGTTCGACCCCCGCAAGTACATGGGCCCCGCCCGCGAGGCGATGAAGGAGGTCTGCAAGGCCCGCATGATCGCCTTCGGACAAGCCGGCAACGCCGGCAAGGTGCCCATGAAGAGCACCAAGGAAATGATCGACTTCTACAAGTAAGCCCCACGCAAAGGCGGCCGAGCTTTGCGTCGGCGGCCTGCAGCAAGATACACCAACGGGACCTGTCGGCCGACCGCCGGCGGGTCCCGTTTGCTTTGCGCAGGCATGCCGCGCCGGCGGAAAATGCGCCGCCGCTTCCTCGATTGACTAGAAAGATACAGGGGACAAGCCCGGCGGGTCGAGCTCCCGACCTGCCTGCGCACGCTTTACGGAGCAGAATGGAGATCACGATGACACAGGACCGAACCGTACACAAAACCAAGGACGGACAATGGGCCAACCAGCGACAGGGCGCCACCAGGCCGTCCGATGTCCACCGGACCCAGGCCGAGGCGATCCAGGAAGCCAGGGACATGATCACCCGCAATGGTGGCGGCGAGTTGACCATCATGGGTGCGGACGGCCAAATCCGCGACAAGCGGACCGTCGGCCCCAAGCACGATCCGTACCCGCCGAAGGGCTGAAATGCCCGCTTCACACCGGCCTCACGGGACCTTTCGGCGGATCGCCGGCGGGTCCCGTTCTCTTTCGGGGCCGAACCGGACCGGCTGCGGGGCGTCTGGTCTTGCAGTGGTACTACCCAGCGCTTACTGCAAGGAAGGAGATGGGGACATGAGCAGGTCGATGCTGACGGCTGCGGTAGTTATACTCTGCGCACTGGCGGGCTTGCAGGCGGACCCGAAGCCCGATGAACCCAGGTCCCTGGGCCCGGCGAAAGACAGTTCCTGCCTGGAGGCGGTGATCAACGCCGCCGACCGGGTCGTCGTGGCGAAAGTGACGGCCGTCTCGAAGCCAGAGAAGAAGACCGTGAAGCTGCCCTGGAGCATCGGTCGAGGCAGCACGCACGAGTTCAACACCGCAACGGTCACGGTGGAGCGGTCGCTCAAGCCGGTACCAAAGAAGCCCGCCGACCCCAACGTTCCCGCCAAACGCCCCACGACCGACCCCCGCACAGAAGGCGACGACGGGAAGCAGCGATCGGCAACCAACAGCGTGGATGCCCAATCGCCGCCGGAGGTGCTGACGGTGCTGTACTACTCGCCGTCAGGCCCCGCGGCCCGGGGTCCCCGACAGCCGCGGCAGGCCAACCCGGCGGTCGGCAAGAAGTATGTCCTCGTGCTGCACCAGTTGGGCGGCGATGACGGGTACTTCCTGATGCCCAAGACTCCCTGGTGGCAGGACGCCGACGCCGCGAACGTGAAGCTTTACGCCAAGACGGCCGACCTGGACACCTGGCCGTGGGGCAAGGCTTCGCGGGGTTTGCAGGTTGCGATACTCGCCAAGGACGGCGCGGGTGTGCCGTTGGCGATCGGGGCCACGCGTATGAAGTTCAACTTCGCGATCCGCAACGCCTCGGACAAGCCATTGCGGGTCAATCTGAGTCCGAAAGACTCGCTCTTCGTTCCGCTATTGGCCGAGTCGGCTGAGGGGGTTCAGATGGAGGGCTCCATGGGGGTGATGTTTGGGACGAGGGTTCCGAGGCCGCGGACGCTGGAGTTGGCCGCCGGGGAGGGCGTCGTTTTGACCCCCAGCGATTCGTGGCATCCGGGCACTCTGACGTTCCCGCTGCAGCAGCCGGGCCGCTTCTTTGTGCAACTGCGATACCAGAATCACCTCAAGACGACCAAGCCGGACGGCTCGGGCAAGCCGATGTGGACCGGCGACGCCAGCAGCAAGGTCCTTCCGGTGAACGTGCAGAGGGTCAAGGGCGGCGGCGTGTTCGGCGATTGATGGGCCCGGCTGAACCGCCGGCACAGGAATACCGTGAACCCGCAGGCCTTCTGCGCATCGAATGGATGTACGGCGGGCGGCGAACGCGCGCGCGGAAAAAGGAGCAGCAGACATGACACGGTTTCGGGACATGAGACGGCTGGCGGTTCTTGCGGTGGTTCTGGTAGCGGCCGGGACGGTGAACGGGCAGGTTGCGGTGGGGGGCGGAGGCGTTCGTGCTCCGATGCGCATCCACACGCCGCTGTCGACCGAGCAGGTGGTGACCGAGGGCGAGCGGGTGGTCGTGGGGGAGGTCGTCGAAGCCGGCGAACCCAACGAGATGAAAGTGACCCTCCCGGGCAAGTCCGAGGCGGTCAAGGCGACCTTCGTGAAGTACACAGTCCGCGTCGAGGAGACGCTCAAGCCCAAGCCGAAGAAGGAGGACAGCCAAGGGGACACCTCCGGCGGTGAGAAGATTACCGTGTGGGCATTCGGTCGGCCGCTCAGGAGGGTCCGCGGCGGGGGCAACGTGAATGTGCAGGTCCGCGGCCCGATCCGCGTGGTGGTCCAGGGCGGCGGCGGGAAGAAGGTGGTACTCGGCCCGGGGCAGGGCGGGAACATCAATCCCCAGGCTGCCAAGGCGGCCCCTCGGACCGGTCCGCTGTTGAGGACCGGCGGAAAGTATGTGTTCGTCCTCAAGCGGATGGCGCCGGGCAAGGACGAGTACTACCTTGAGCCGGCCTATCCCTGGTGGTCGGTTGCCAACGATGTCACGATATCCCAGTACAAGACGGCGGCCGACGTGGAGAAATGGGCCTGGGGCAAGGCGGTCAAGGGGCTGCAACTGGCGGTGCTTCCCGGACGCACCACCAAGCTGATGACCCTTCGCGGGAAGGTCAGCACGCCGCTGCCGCTGGCGCTGCGGAACAGCGGTGACGAGACCATCGAACTGTACTTGGAGAACCCCACCGACCTGTTCGGGGTGAAGGCGACCGACGCCGACGGCAACAGCGTGGACGGCGAGTTCCTCACGAAGAAGCTCGCCGCCAGACGCACCGAGGCCGAGGACGGCAATGCTCCGCTGTCGCTGACGATCAAACCCGGCGAGATCCGCTTCTTGAACTGGGGCGACGCGGGCTATCCGGGAATGATTCGGCTGCCGATCAAACAGGGCGGCAAATGGAATATCGAGGTCACCTACTCGGTCAAGGCAGAAGGCAAGGCCGTCAGTGAACCGTCCAAGTGTTGGAGCGGGCAGGTGACCAGCGGCAAGCTGGAGAAGGAGATCGTCGCCCCGTTCCGCGGTGTGGATCGGCCTCGGCCGATGCCGATGAGCGGCCAATAGGGCGACGTTCGACGAACCGGCGATCGTAAAAAGCGAGCAGCCGCGGGGCGCCCGTTCCCGCGCCATGGCGGGCGACCGAACCGGTTGCCGGCGGTCTGCGGGCCGGTGTCTACTTCACGCTCAGTCGGCCGAACCGGCGTTTGCCCACGCGCAGGACCTGACCGGTCTGGACGTCCACCTGGGTGTTTGCGTCGGTGATCTTCTCATGATCGAGGCTGACGGCGTTCTGCTTGATCAGCCGCTTCGCCTCGCCGTTGCTGGCGGCAAAGCCGGCCGAGACCACCAGCTCCACGATACCCAGCGGGTTCTCCAGCACCGGCATCTCCGGCATCTCGTCGGGGTCCTGCCCCTGGGCGAAGACCCGGTCGAAGTGTTCCTCGGCTGCGGCGGCGGCCTCGGGGTTGTGGTAGAGGGTCACGATCTCGCGTGCGAGCCGGGCCTTGGCTTTCCGCGGGTGGGTTTTCTGCGGATCGGTCAGTTCGGGTATCTGCTCGCGCGGGACCTCGGTCGCCAGCAGGAAGTAGTTTTCCATCAACTCGTCGGGAATGCTCATGACCTTGCCGAACATGTCGTTGGGCTCGTCGGTGATGCCGATGTAGTTGTGTTTGGACTTGCTCATCTTCTGGGTGCCGTCCAATCCCACCAGCAGCGGGAAGATGAGCACCACCTGGGGCTTTTGCCCGGCGTGTTCCTGCAGTTGCCGCCCGACGAGGTTGTTGAACGTCTGGTCGGTGCCGCCCAGTTCCACGTCGGCTTCCACGCACACACTGTCGTAGCCCTGGATCAGCGGGTAGAGGAACTCGTGGAGCCCGATGGGGACCCCGTCCTTGAAGCGCAGCTCGAAGGTGTCCCGTTCCATCATGCGCGCGACGGTCATCTGCGAGCAGAGCTGGATCACCTCGGCGAAGCTCAGTTCCGCCAGCCATTCGCTGTTGTAGCGGATTTCGCACTTCTCGGGCGAGACGTCGAGGATTCGGCCGGCCTGCTCGAAGTAGGTCTTGGCGTTGGCCTCGATCTGCTCGGGCGTGAGCATGGGACGGGTCTTGTTGGCACCGCTGGGGTCGCCGACGCGGGCGGTATAGTCGCCGATGATCAGCACGGCGGTGTGCCCGAGGTCCTGGAACTTGCGGACCTGGCGCAACTGCACCACGTGCCCGATGTGAATGTCCGGGGCGGTGGGGTCCATGCCCAGCTTCACCCGCAGGGGGCGACCCTTCGCGGACGCCTCGCGCAGCCGTGCGGCGAGTTCCTTCTCGGTGTAGATGGCCTCGCAGCCGCGGGTCAGCAACTCCACCTGTTCAGCGATCTGTTGGTCGGTCAGTTTGCCCATAGGACGCGTAAATATAGTGCCCGGCCGGTGGGTTTGCAAGCAACGCCACCGCGGCGGCGAGACAACCGACCCGCCGGCTTGTGCCCGCCCGAAGCTTGAGCCGGCGCCGGGGTGTCCCTAGAATGACCCGTGCCGAAAGGTACAAAAGGAGTAATGCTGTGGTTCAGGAACGCAACAAAGCCTGCCTGGTGGGCGTCGGGCTGGACAACGAGGACGGAGAGGTCCGCGTGACCCGGGGCTCGAACTTCCACCTCATGGGCGGCTCGCACGAGACCCACGAGGCGATGCAGGAGAAGTGCATCAAGTTCAATGAGAAGCTCGACCAGCGTGGCAAACAGCTCGACCAGCTCGAACGCCAGGAGTTCATGGACATGGCGGCCGAGTGCGAAATGCCCGTCATCGAGAACCGTCGGCGGTCCTGAACCGCCCGACAAGGAGGTCTGCCGTTTCCGCCGAACTGACCATCCATCCGCCGCTGCCGCTGATCGAGGGCGATCACGATGCCCTTGTCGTGCGGGCCCCGGCGAAGATCAACCTCAACCTGCTGGTGGGCTCCCGTCGCGACGACGGGTACCACCCGCTGGACTCCATCGTCGCGCAGGTGTCGTTGTACGACACGCTGAGTCTTCGCCTCACCGACGATGGAGAAGTGAAGCTCGACTGCGAAGGTCCCGACTGCGGGCCGGCCGACCAGAACCTCGCCCTGCGGGCGGCCGAACTGCTCGCCGAGCGATGCGGCGCCCCCGGCGGGGTGCGCATTCGCCTGCAGAAGCAGATTCCGCCCGGAGCCGGTCTTGGAGGGGGTTCGTCGGACGCCGCGGCGGTGCTGAAAGGCCTGCGACGCCTCTGGAAGCTCGATATCAGCGACGAGCAGCTTGTGGAACTGGCCGCGGAGTTGGGCAGTGACGTGCCCCTGTTCCTCGGCCCGCCGGTGTGCCGCATGCGGGGCAGGGGGGAGATTATCGAGCCCTTGGAAGCCGCTGCGGCGTGGGTGCTGCTGATCCTGCCGGGAATCCACTGCTCCACGCGAGCGGTCTACGAGGCGTTCGACCATGAACCGGAGATCATGGCCGGGCAGACCGAATTCGCCGACCTGCTCCAGCCGCCCTCGCGCTGGCGGGAGGACTTGCAGAACCAACTCGGACCGGCCGCCCGCCGCGTGAGCCCGACCCTGGCGAACCTGTGGGACGCGCTGCGGACGAGCCTGCCGGTAACACCCATGCTGACCGGCAGCGGAAGCGCCCTGTTCTGCCTGTGCGACCACGAGAAAGAACTCCAGGCCGTCGCCGCGGCGGTGAGCGTAGAACGCCTGCCGCTCTGCTGCGGGGTGCGGATGCTCTCGCAAGACGGGCCCGATGCCCCCGGAGCAGGGTAACCCCGGCCGTCGGGAAGCCCCCGAAGGGAGGTTTTGGCGAGGAGAGGCAATTTCTGTGGAATGACGGGCGACAGATTCCGAATAAGGGGTTGCAGCAGAACGGCCGATTCGGTAATATCCTCATCTCGCCGGGGTCAGCCCGGCCGACACTCGGGGCTGTGGCGCAGTTGGGAGCGCGTCTGCATGGCATGCAGAAGGTCCAGGGTTCGAATCCCTGCAGCTCCATCCCCGCCTCGCTCCCGGTCGCACGCCGGCCGGGAGTTTCGCAGGAGTCTGGTCCTGCGAAGCGTCCAGCCCAGATCAGGGCGTCCTTCCTCGTTGCCTCCCGGCGCGATTGGTCTTCTTGTTGTGTTCGGGTGCTCAGACGTCGATCCTGACGATTGCAGCGGGCAGCGCGGCCGCTAAGCTGGGGGGCATGATCACCGCAGTCGCAGACAACCGATTCCTCCCCGGGGCGAGCCATGCCGGCTGAGTCGGCCGCCTGGAGCGGGTGGGTGACGCTGCCGGTGCTGGGGGCGGCAGCGTTCCTTGCCGGGCTGGTGGATTCCATCGCCGGCGGTGGCGGGCTGATAACCGTTCCGGCGCTGCTGGCGGCCGGCGTGAGCCCCAAGGTGGCGCTGGGGACCAACAAACTCCAGAGCAGCTTCGGCAGCGGCACGGCGATGGTCAGCTATGCCCGCGGCGGAGTGGTGCGGTTGCGTCCGCTGGTGGGGGCGGTGGTCGTGGTCTTCGTGGCGGCGGCGGGCGGCTCGCTGGCGGTGCAGCATCTCAGCAACGACCTGCTGCGGGCGATCATCCCCTTCCTGCTGCTGGGGCTTCTTGTGTATGTGCTGCTTCGGCCGAGGCTTGGTCTGCAGCCGTCGGAGGCGAAGCTCTCGCGGCCGCTTTTCTGGGCGGTGTTCGGCGTCGCAATCGGCTTCTACGACGGGTTCTTCGGGCCCGGCACCGGTTCGTTCTGGACGATGGCGCTGGGGGTGATGCTGGGCATGGACCTGCGCTCGGCGGTGGGTCACACCAAGGTGATGAACTTCACCTCCAATATCGCCGCGCTGGCGTTGTTCGCGTGGGGTGGGTACGTGCGGGCCGACCTGGGGCTGGTGATGGCGGCCGGTCAGTTCTTCGGCGCGCGCCTGGGGTCAAAGCTGGTGCTTCG
This sequence comes from Phycisphaerae bacterium, assembly GCA_046539005.1. Classification (GTDB taxonomy): domain Bacteria; phylum Planctomycetota; class Phycisphaerae; order SM23-33; family SM23-33; genus CAZFPT01. The sequence continues at coordinate 4,878 of JBKHHV010000014.1, read as the reverse complement.
CCGCGGGGCGCGGTTCATTCGGCCGGTGCTGCTGGTGGTGGTGGCGCTGACCACCGCCAAGCTGATCTGGGACTGGCTGGGCAGGTAACCCGCGGGCCCGGCCCCAGGTTCCCGATTGCCGGGGCGTTCGGTTACAGCATCAGTCCCGGGTTCATGCCCACGGTGACGCTGGTCCACATCTTACCGGCGTCGGAATCGAAGTGTTTGCGCTCGCAGGTGCTGTTACGCCGCGTGAGGGTCTTGAAGCCGGTAGCGCAGCTCACGATCGGCAGCGAGATCTCCACGTCCAGTCCACGGTTGACCAGCAGACGCTTGACCTGCCCGGCGACGATGTTGGTCAGTTCGCTGATCGCATCGCCCACGTCGTGGCTGTCTTCGGGGATGTCGAACCCGGCGAACTTCGAGGCCACCGCCGCTGCCGAACTCCGCTGGAAGCCCAGCACCAGCGACCACTGCACCGCCCCCAGAATGGACATCCCGCCGATGATGATCTTGCCCTCGCGGACCGACTCCTCGTCCGGGGCGGGACGGAGCTTCAGCCCGGTCATCTGGTCCAGGATCGTCCCGAACGCCTCCGGCACGCACTCACCGTGCGGGACGGCCGAGGGGCCTTGCTTGTCGGGCATGGAGTCGATGAGTTTCCGCAGGCCCCGGCTGAGGCGGTCCTTGTTGACCGGCTTGAGAAGGAACCCGTCGACGCCGCCGTCGTTGATCGCGGTCCTGACCATCTCCTCGGAAGACTCGGAGGTAATCATCACGGCGGGGGGATACTCGCGGTATTGCGTGTGGAGCCTCTTGAGGAACTCGATCCCGTCCATCCGGGGCATTTGCATGTCCACGAAGATCAGGTCGGTGGTGGTGGGGTTGAGTTTCTCGAGTCCTTCGACCCCGTCTCCGGCCTCGACGAAGGAGAACTTCGCCAGACCGGAGGCCGCAAGGTCCTTCAGGATCATCTTCCGCGTCATGGCGGAATCTTCCACGATGAGCGCATTGATATTCCGGGCCATGGTATTCCCTTCGTGTTGCGCTGTTTCGGGGCAAATGCGCAACGCAAAACCCCCGCGCCTCAGGTGCGGCGCCTGTCCAGATGGGCATATCGACCAGCAATTTGGCCGATTTAAGTAAGTTCCATCGTCCCGGGGCCCAAAAAAACGGGCTTTTGCGAGAAATCCGAAATCAATCTTGTCTGATTTGCCTTCGCATTCCCGCAGAACCTATGTTTCAACGGGATGTTATCGCCAGCGGAACCGTAAGGGCCTTGCCGGCATGGCGTATAAGAGAATTCCCTGATCTCCCGGGACGTTTCTCAACGCAAGTCTGTCCCTGAGGCAGACGATGTAGCTACCGCGGGGCAGTAAAGCTGCACGAGGCTGCGTCTTGGCGGGACACAGCGTGGGAATCCATCTGTTCGTTGTTTCCCGAACCCGTTGCGGGCTTCTGCGCCTGTACGGTTTGGGGGAGGGTGCCGGATTGACGTCGTCTGATCTTCAGTTGCCGACCGACCTGTCGCTGGACGAGGAGGTGCTGTGCGCCCCGGACAGGACGCCCGGCGGGCTGACGCTGGACTCCCCCATCGGCGCCCTGCCGTGTGTCGACCGCCAGGTCTACGCCAGCGAGTTGGGCAACACCGTCGCCCAGACGTTCGCCCGGCATCCGGACCTGCCCGGGTTGCTGGTCGTCGGCGGCCGCCGCGATTACGACGTGCTTTCCCGCCGGGAGTTCTTCGACAAGCTCGCCCGCGATTTCGGGCATACCCCGTTTCTCACCGAGCCGATCGGCAAGCTGCTGGCGACCGATCACCAGGAGGGGCTGACCCTCAGCGCCGAGACACCCATTCACCAGGCCGGTCCGGTTGTGCTGGAGCGGTCGCAGAAGCACGCCTACGAACCGATCATTGTCTGCTGGGACGACGGCAGGCGGAAGCTGCTGGATCCCTACGTGCTGCTCCTGGCGCAGGCGAGGCTGGTCTCGTCGGTGAACGACGAAATCCAGAAGAAGCGCGAAAAGGCCGAGGCCGCCGCCAAGGCGAAAACCGCCTTCGTCGCCAACGTATCGCACGAGATCCGCACACCGCTCAACGGCATTATCGGCTTTGCCGAGAGCATCGTGGAGACCGACTCGCTGGAGACCGCCCGCAGTCGCGCCCAGACGATCCTGCGGGAATCGGAGCACCTGCTGGGGCTCATCAACGTCCTGCTGGACCACGCCAAGATCGAGGCCGGCAAGCTCGAACTGGAATACCTGCCCCTCGATCCGCGTCAACTGGTCGAGGAGGTGCTCGCCAGCGCCGCGGTAAAGGTGCGCAACAAGCCGGTGAAGCTCTCGGCGGTGGTCGACCGCCGCGTGCCCGACTGCTTTCTCGCCGACCCGCTTCGTCTGCGGCAGATCCTCAACAATCTCGTGGGCAACGCCGTGAAGTTCACCGACTCCGGCTCGGTGACCGTTCGGATCGACACCCAGGAATGGCACCCTGAGTGGGCGGTGCTGCGGTTTGCCGTTACCGACACGGGCATCGGCATTCCTCCCGAGAAGCAGGAGACGATCTTCGACAACTTCGCCCAGGCCGACGGGAGCACCTCCCGCAAGTACGGCGGGACCGGGCTGGGCACGTCCATCGCACGGCACCTGGTGGAGTTGATGGGCGGGCGGATGGAACTGACCAGCGAGGTCGGCAAGGGCAGCGAGTTCTTTTTCCTGCTGGAGGTGGAGTCGGCCGAGGCGCCGCCCGCGCGGGAGCCGGGGCCCGAGCCGCCGTCGGTCACGTTGGACGAGAAGGGGCACGCCGCGCGGGTGGGTCGCATCCTGATCGCCGAGGACTACCCCACCAACCAGGAGGTCGTGCGGATGCACCTGGAGCGGGTGGGGCACGAACTGGTGGTGGTGGACAACGGGGCCCAAGCCCTGGAGGCCTGCCGCGGGGGGGAGTTCGACCTGATCTTCATGGACGTGCAGATGCCCGAGATGGACGGGCTGGAGGCCACCCGTCGCATCCGCCAGGAAGTGCCCGGGTACAACGACGTTCCGATCGTGGCCCTGACCGCCAACGGCGAGATGGACACGCACCTGGCGTGCCTCGACGCCGGCATGAACGACATGATCACCAAGCCGGTGCGGCGGAATTCGCTTCTGACGGCCGTCTCGGCGTGGATCAGCAATCTCAGTGCCGGCGGGTCCGTGGCCTTCGTGCGGACCACGCCGCCGCCGCCCGAGCCGGCCGAGTCGGACGAGCCGATGTGCATGACCCAGGCGGTGGAGGAATTCGGCGGGAATCGCGAGTTGGTCGATTCGGTGCTGAAGAGTTTCCTCGAACAGGTCGAGGGACAAATCAGGGTGCTGAGGTCGGCTATCGACAACGGCGACGCCGAAACGTTGCGCAAGGAAGCCCACAAGGTCAAGGGCGGCGCGGCGAACCTGACGGCGATGCCGCTGTCCCGGTCGGCCGCGGAATTGGAGAACACCGGCAGGACCGGCTCGGTGGACGGTGCCGAGGAGTTGCTGGAGGAGTTTCGGGCGCAGTTCGCCCGGCTGAGGGAATATGTCATTGGTTGATACCCCTGTCGCTGAGGTCGCCACCATGCGAATCCTTGTCGTAGACGACGAATACGTAAGCCGCACCAAGCTCAAGGCGCTGTTGTCCGGTCACGGAGATGTCGACGCCGTGCCGGACGGCGAGACGGCACTGCGCATGTTCGACCGGGCCCGGCAGGAGTCGGTTCCCTACGCGCTGGTGACCATGGACGTGAACATGCCGGACATGAACGGCCAGGAGGTCGTCCGCCGCATGCGGGAGATCGAGCAGGGGGGCGACTCGTCGGTGAGCGAGGCGAAGATCCTGATGGTCACGGTCACCAGCAACTCCCGGGACATCATGTCCTCTTTCCGCGAGGGCGCCGAGTGGTACATCGTCAAGCCCGTCACGCCGGAGAAGATCAGCGAGGCGTTGGAGAAGATCGCCCTGGGCGGAAACCCGCTTGCTCCGGCAGCGGCCCGGGTGCCCACCGCCAAGTCGCCGCCGAAATTCCCCCGCCGCCTGCCCAAGGCCTGGCGCAGCACCAGGGGCGACGGGCAACCCGCCACGCCCCCGGCCGTTCCCGAAGAGCCGGCCGAGGCGAAACTGCTGGTGACGATCCCCTCCATTGAGAACCTCAACTTCGAGAAGGTCGATCCGGAGTTCTGGGAGGAGTATTCCAGCAGCACGGCCGCCAAGCTCGATGAGTTGGAGGAAGCGGCGATGGACCTGGAGTCCGGGCAGGGCGACGCGGCCGACCGGATCATGCGGACGCTCCACTCGCTCAAGGGCGAGGCCGGCATGATCGGCATGGTCGACGTCCAGTCGCTGTGCCACGAGACCGAGACGGCCTTCAAGGAAGAGGACGACAAACCCGCGGCCGTCGATACGGTGCTGAAGGTCAAGGACTGGATCGCCCTGGCGCTGCAGGAGGCCGTTGCCTCCAACGCCGTCAAGCCCCACTAACCCACCCACAAACCTCCGGGGAGTCGCCGCGGTTCCGGCGGGCACGGGGTCGGCCGATCGGTGGGGCATTTCTGCTGCGCCGCAGTCTGCGCAAAGCCGTTGGACATCGGCGTCGGTTTCTCTATAATTCCCGTTTCGCCTTCGGGCGGTCTTCGCCGCAGCGGTATGGTCTCCGCGCAGCGCGGCCGCCGGTCTCCGAGGAATCGCAGATGACCGACCAGTGCGCAAAATGCAACGGCAAGTGCTGTCGCTACTTCTGTCTGCAGATCGACGAGCCGGACACCTACGAGGAGTTCGAGGACGTCCGGTGGTACCTCTGCCACGAGGACGTCTCGGTCCACATCGACGACGAGGGCGATTGGTATCTCTCGGTCATGAACGCCTGCTGTTTCCTCGACCAGGAC